>JAKSNC010000005.1 GCA_024400195.1 Bacteroidales bacterium | reverse complement strand
TTTGACCTATAGCGACATACACAGACTAAAAATCCTGCAAATTGACCTATACGTCAAAAACGATACCGTTTTTCTAAATGTCATCACCGACAAACCCGCGATTCCGATCGTTGACGGCGATCATCCGTATGAAGAACAAATAATCGGATATTCAATATTAACAACTGATAATCAAAGCATTACAAACAATTGTTTTGACGACTATTCTAAAAGGGAATCTCTTTTAGAATCAATGACGAGAGACTTAAAACATTTCGCCAACATAT
Source organism: Bacteroidales bacterium (assembly GCA_024400195.1). Classification (GTDB taxonomy): domain Bacteria; phylum Bacteroidota; class Bacteroidia; order Bacteroidales; family F082; genus Limimorpha. Next base: position 73,784 of record JAKSNC010000005.1, on the reverse strand, counting down.
TGGTTTTCACGCCTTTTGAACTAAAAGAACATCTCTTAAAGCATGAAAAGCCTGAAACGAAGAACGTCATTTGCAGAATAAACAATTTCCGAGAGATTCTGATTCAGTCGTCATTTTCTCATCCCCTCACAGAAAAGGAATTGTCGTTAAGGACTTTGTCGCAGGTGTTTTTCCCTGAAGAAGAATGTTTTGAGCACGCGAGGATTCTGCTGAACGCAAAAAGCGGCGATACCCTCAACCGCGAACTCGCCATTTCAGACATGGAAATTGAAAACGCACTTTTGAAAAAGATTGCGAACTGTGAGCTGTGAGCAATGAACCACCATGGTTTAAAGTTTACGCATTACGCATTACGCATTACGCATTACGCATTACGCATTACGCATTACGCATTAAACATTAAACCTTAAACCTTAGACCTTCAACACTGCAACAACAGTCTGCTTGCATCTGACGGAATCGCCTATTTTAACCTTTATTTCGGCATCAAGCGGAAGGAAGAAATCGACTCGCGAGCCGAACTTTATCATGCCGAGTTCTTCACCGGCCGTCGCCTTGTCGCCAACCTTCACACCGCAGACAATACGGCGCGCCATAATGCCGGCGACCTGTGTCAGCAGCACTTCCCTGCCCTTGTCGTCACGCACAGCGATACTGTTTCTCTCATTTAGATCCGATGATTTCGGGTTGACGGCGAACATTTTTTTGCCGGGATGATAGCAGACGTAACTAACGATTCCGTCCATCGGAAAGAAGTTCACGTGGACGTTGTATATCGACATAAAGACCGACACCTGAATGCGTTTGTCGTGAAAATATTCGTCTTCGTAAGTCTCCTCGATGGCTACGATTTCACCATCGGCGGCGGAAAGGACTGCATTGTCCTGATGTGTCACGGGGCGTTTGTTCGGCACTCTAAAGAAAGTGAAAGCCCATATCGTTATCACTGCGGCACAGGCATACACCACTCCGCGAAGCACGGGCATAGCAGGAAACAACAGCGTGACGGCAAGAGCCACCACCACCATCGCCGCAGTCATTAATGTCAAGATTTTATATCCTTCTTTATGAATATACATTATGCTATAAGTGTTAGATATACGAAAACTGAAGGAATTGCGAGGAACGAGGCATCGAATCTGTCTAATATGCCGCCGTGTCCGGGTATCAGATCACCGGAATCTTTAATACCGGCTTGTCGTTTGAGCATTGACTCGCACAAATCGCCGAGGGAACCGAAGACGACGGACACTAATCCGAGGCCGACGGCGCACCAATCACTCATCAGCGGATTGACGTATCTGTTGATAAGGAAGGCCGCAAGCATAGCAAAGACAGCACCGCCAAGACTTCCCTCGATAGTCTTCTTTGGAGAAATGCGCTCACAAAGTTTGTGTTTCCCGATGACGGAACCTGTGAGATACGCAAACACATCGTTTGTCCAAATAAGAATGAATGAAAGTGTGAGAAGATACTGTCCGTGTCCTGCAAAAGCGAAATATTTTCCAAGAAAAAGAGTCATCAGTCCGCATGGAAGGGCAACGAAAAACATTGATATCCAACAAGGAACGGCAATAGAGGCAAAATGACTTTTTTTGAAAAAAAGCGCGACGACGAAAGGAAGAAGTGGGAAAAGCAGCAAGAGGCAGAGCCATTTTGAAGCGAATCCGAAATAAGAAAAATATGCGAGGAAGAAGAAGAGAAGTAATGACAGCAGTCGGGCGGGCTTGTCGGATGCCGTGTCATCAATATGCGAGAACATCGCGCACATTTCTTCCGAACCTTTGAATACGACGAAGGCCATTACTGCGAAAAAAGCCCCGAAATGAAGCCACAAGCTGCCGATAACGACGACGACAAACAGCGTCCCAAAGACAGTCCGTTTCCAAAAGTTACTCATCCTGCAAGATTTTCAATATTTCGCAAAGTTAATAAAAAAAATAATGCTGACATTTATTTTTCGGGCAGGGTTTAAAAACTTTCAAAGCGGTTATCTCGGTTTCGCCTCCATGTGCCCGACAGCGAAGTGGAGCAACCTCTTCAGCTTAGCATTTCAGGCTGATGTCTTTTGGTAAAACTAAGGAACAAGGACGAGGCGGAAGCCGAAGTAGTAGTACCGGCTGAAGGGCGTAAAGGCGTACCGACTCGAGACACGGCAGAGCCTCGCGCCGCTGACCCAGCCGCCGCCACGGAACACGCGGCACGACCCCGACGACGGCCCCGTGGGGTTGGTCTGAGAACCGCTGCTATAACTCCCGTACCAGTCTTGACACCATTCGCAAACGTTGCCGCTCATGTCGTAGATACCGAGCTCGTTAGGTGACTTAGTACCTACTGTGTGAGTCTTGCTTCCGCTGTTATCTGTATACCACGCCACATCGTTTATGCTGTTGCTACCGCTGTACTTGTATCCTTTGCTCTTGCTTCCCCCTCTCGCAGCGTACTCCCACTGAGCTTCCGTAGGCAGACGGAACGTTTTCCCCGTCAGACGGTTCAGCTTCACAATAAAACCTTGGCAGTCATTCCAACTGACCATTTCCACAGGAAGATTGCCGCCCTTGAAATGACTCGGGTTGCTGCCCATCACGGCCTCCCAAAGTTCCTGCGTCACCTCGAACTCACCAATATAATATTCGCCCAGGGTCACGCTGTGGATAGGCCTCTCGTCACTCTCGGCATCTTTATCATAATTCGCCCCAGTCTTTTTCTTTCTTGAAGCGCCCATCGTGAACGTGCCGCCTTCAACCTTTATCATCTTGAAGTCAACACCATTTACGGTGGCGACCATGTTGCCGTCGGCATCCGTCACCACGCCGTTCTCGGGCTTTTGAGTTGCAACGGGCTGCGCAACCGCCTGCTGCACCACCTGCTGCACCGGCATCGACGACTCGCCCTCAATCAATTCAAACTCAAGAGTTTCCTCTTTATTCAAATTGATATTCACCCGCTTAACATCCGTCTCGTAGCCCTCCTTGTTTACGGTAATCTTATGCATACCAAGACCTATAATCTCCGAAAGGTACGGCGTCCTGCCGACAAGTTTGTCATCGACATACACATCCGCACCCGAAGGTGTCGTCTTCACTGTCACGAAACCAAAAGCAGGTTCGAGATTCACAACAATTTCCTTTTTCTCGTTCACCTCGAACATAACAACGTCTTCTTTTGGATAATAATATTGGCTCTCAACCTTGTAGCGGTGTTCCGCGCCTATCGACACAGCCTTGCTACCGTAGCCAACTCCAACCTGCTCGTCGTCAATATAAACCACCGCGTCCGACGGAGATGTCTTTATCACCAATGTCGCCGTCTCCATGCCCAACACAAGCTCGTATATCTTCTTCGGTTCGAGGTTGTAAGGCAGCTTGAACTCGTACTCGCCCTGATACTTAATCAAGATGGAGCCCGACTTCCTTGATGAGACGTACAGGCGGTACTCGCCGTTCTCGTAGGCCTTGTGCATTATCATGATGTTGCGCGGCACGAAGATCAGTTTCTGCAATGTCGCCTCGTCGAAGCCCTGAGCCTTCACCTTAACCAAGCAGACAGGGTTGTTGTCGTAGTCCTCGCGCTGGTTCTTCGGGATTTTCTCCTCGTCCATGATGCCTCCAAGAATCTTGTTGAACTCAACGACATACACCGGCGACGTGTTCTGAGCAAACAACGTAACGCCCCAAAACGTGAAGCAAAGCAATGCGATTAAAAATGTGAATGAATGTGTCGTGATGTGTTTCATAACGCATCAGCCTCTTTTAACTTTATAAACTTTCAACTTTTTCGTGGCAGCAAAGGTAAGAAATATTTCAATAAGGCATTCTTTTTTGTAATTTAGCGGGCGGAAAAAATTCAAAAATTTAAAATTCAAAGATTCAAAATTCAACAATCATGAAAGTTAAACATTTTCTAACATTTTGCGCCATGGGTATCATAGGATTAAATGCCTGTAATTCAGACAGTTGCGACATAAAGACAAAAGACGCGGGACAGAATCCGTTCTTCGTTGAGAGTGAGTTGCCGTTCGGTGCGCCTGCATTCGACAAAATCAAAAACGAGCATTACAAGCCGGCCTTCATAGAAGGCATGAAGCAGCAGAAAGCCGAAGTCGAAGCCATCTGCAACAGCACGGAAACGCCCACATTCGAGAACACGATCTGGGCTTACGACAAGTCGGGCGAGCTTCTCGGCAACGTCGCGGGCGTCTTCTACAACATGATGGAGTGCATGAGCGACGACGAGATGCAGAAAATCGCGGAGGAACTATCACCGCTCATTTCAGCTCACAGCGACGACATCGCGATGAACGCCAAGCTGTTCGAGAAGATCAAATACGTTTACGACCATCGCGCCGAGATGAATCTCGACGGGCAGCAGAACCGCGTCGTCGAGAAATATTACAGCGACTTCATCCGCGGCGGTGCCGGCCTCAACGACGAAGACCAAGCCAGGCTGCGTCAGATCAACGAACGCCTGTCGCTCGTGAACCTCCAGTTCAACCAGAACATGCTCGCCGAGAATGCGGCGTTCAAGATGGTCGTCGATAACGCCGAAGACCTCGCCGGGCTTCCGGAAGCGAACATCGCAGCTGCCGCGCAACAGGCTGAAGCCGAGGGACTTACAGACAAGTACGTCTTCACCACCGCCAAACCGAGCATGATTCCGTTCCTCACCTACGCCGAAAACCGCGCACTCCGCGAGAAACTTTACAAAGGTTACATCAACCGCTGCAACAACGACAATGCCAACGACAACAAGAAAGTCATCAACGAGATTGTGAATCTGCGTTTGCAGAAAGCACAACTTCTTGGTTATGAAGACTATGCATCGTTCGTATTGGCAAACAACATGGCGAAAGACGTCCCGACCGTTGACAACTTCCTCGCCAATCTTTTCGAGCCGGCTTTGAATGTCGCCAAGAAGGAACTCGCCGAGATGCAGGCCATCGCCGACAATGAAGGCGCGGGCTTCAAACTCGCCTCGTGGGACTGGTGGTTCTACGCCGAGAAGCTGCGCAAGGCGAAGTACGACTTCGACGAAAACCAGCTCAAGCCTTACCTCTCGCTCGACAACGTGCGCAACGGCATGTTCATGGCCGCCAACAAGTTATACGGCATCTCATTTGAAAAAAGAACCGACATCCCGGTCTATTTCGACGGCATTGAGACATTTGAAGTCAAGGAAGCCGACGGCACGACATTAGGTCTGCTCTACCTCGACTACTTCCCGCGCGCGAGCAAAGGCACCGGCGCATGGTGCACCTCGTTCCGCGAAGGCGGCTACGACATCGACGGCGTGCGTCATCCGGCCCTGGTGCAGCTTGTGATGAACTTCACGCCCGCGACAGGCGACAAGCCATCACTGCTCAACTGGGACGAGACTGAGACGATGTGGCATGAGTTCGGACACAGCCTCCACGCTTTCTTCTCAGAAGGCAGATACACAAGGACTTGCGGCAACGTCCCGCGCGATTATGTCGAGCTTCCTTCCCAAATCATGGAGGAATGGGCCAACGACCCCGAAGTCATACGCATGTACGCGAAACATTATCAGACAAACGAAGTGATGCCGGATTCCTTGATTAACAAGCTCGAAAACAGCGGCAACTTCAACCAAGGCTTTAACACCGTGGAGTTCCTCGCGGCTGCAATCTTAGACATGGAATATCACAAAGTGAAAGAAGTCAAAGACTTGGACATCAACGCTTTCGAGAAAGAGGCGATGGACAAAATCGGCCTCATCGACGAAATCGTGCCGCGTTACAGAAGCACGTATTACGGGCACATCTTCGGAGGCGGCTATGCAGCCGGTTATTACGTCTATTACTGGGCGGAAGTGCTCGACACCGACGCTTTCAATTACTTCAAACAATCAGGCAACCTGTTCAACCCCGAACTCGCAAAGTCATTCAGACTCAACTGTTTGCAGGAATGCGGCAACGACGAAGGAATGGTTCAGTACAAGAAATTCCGCGGTCAGGAGCCGAGTCTCGACGGATTCCTGAAGAAACACGGACTGAAGTAAATGTGACACGCCAAGGCGTGAAATGAAAATCGCTTCGCGAAATCATGTTGATTTACAGACATTTCGCGAAGCGATTTTTATTTATTACTGTCCGATAAAAACTGCACATGGAATCCTCCATTTTCTGCTTCCTTGAATAATTTCTTGGCTATATCTGGATTCTTATCAACCCCACGACAACAGCTCTCCAGCCCATAAATCCTCATCCTCCCAGGCAACAAGAAGATAGCTCAGTCCTTCTTCCGTTTTTCCTTCCGACAGCAAACGCAGTCCGGTGCAGATACATTCCTCATCATAGTTCTCAGGAATATATTTATCTTCAGGCTTGGGCGCAAATCTCAAAGAGAAACAGCCCTTGTATATCTCAGCACCGGGCTCAATCGAAACATTGCTCATAATGTACTTCCACTTGAAGGTAAATCTCTGCACGGTTCTTCCCTGATTGTCCAGCTGCAGCACTTCGCGCCTCCGTGACTTCCACTTCATTGAGTTCCGCCCAGCAGACATTCCCGTCTGGCATTCTGCCAGCCGTGAAAGACTGCTTCGGGCTTCACAGACTCCGGCTAAAAGAATGCAGAATCAAATCTGAACAAATAGCTGTCAGGTTAGGGAATTATGAGTTTTTGACTTGCCCCAGGGAATCAGACCAAGAACCAGTGCAGAAATTGCAATACCTGTGAAAATGAATGTTTTCCATTGGGCAACAAAAGAGATGACGGAGGCTATGACTGTCCTGTTCAGTTGCGGTGCGGGGATTGGCTGCAATATGATGAAGGCCATTATGGCAGCTCCAATGGCAATCCCACAGACAGAAGCCGCAATGGCTCTGCGATGGCAACGCTTGATTTCCATATCGTGAATCCTCTTGACTTCCTCTATGGCGTCAAGGCGGGATTTCAGTCCGGCAAGATAGGTTCCTTCATCGGTCGTGGTCGGCCTGTTGCTGTGAAAGAAGTCTCTGATGGTATTGTCATTCATTGTCATCCTATTTTGATTTTGAGGTTTGCACGGCCACGGGAGAGGAGCGACTTTACTGTCCCCGTAGGAATGTCCATAATGGAGGAAATCTCCTTAATGCTCCTGTCCTCCATATAGAAGAGCAGAATTGCGGCCTTTTCGTTCGGTTTGAGAGAAAATATTGCCTGATAAAGGGCCTGATACCTGAATGCATCATCCGCTCCGGCTTCATCCGGTATACTTGCGAAATCTGAGCTATCAAGGCTATCCACCTTTCTTTCATACTTCCGGTTGCACCAACTGTTGTATGCAATCCTGAAAATCCAGGTAGAGAGACGGGCCTCACCGCGGAATCTGTCAATGGCAAGATAGGCTTTCACGCAAGCATCCTGGGCTATGTCGTCCGCAGTGAAAGAGTCACCTTCACACAGCGACAGCAGGAACCTTCTAAGGGGCTCCTGCACGTCACGCAGATGGGAAGTGAACTCTTCTCTTGTCATCAGCAGAACTTATTCCTTTCCTATTTTCGCTTCTTCAGCGGCAATCTCTGCTGCAAACTGCTTGCGTCCGATGAAATAGGTCACGATAAAGGCGATTCCGAGTAGCAGAAGGATACCACCACCGAGGGGTACATAAAAAGAAGAAGTGATTGCGTCCTTGCCGAATAATGCAACGCCAAAGAGAGCGAGGCCGAGGGCAGAAAGCGTACATCCCGTAGTAAGACGACCGAAGATCTTTTCCTTCACGGTCTTGGCAGGAGCTGCCTTTGAAAAGAAGTTCGGGTCAATCTGCGCTCCGCTATCGATAGCTTTCAGAGCCAACTCTGTTTTTCTATCCAGCTCGTGTCTGCGTGTCTTGGATGTAAGCCAGACGATGACACAAGGAAGTACCACGCAGATAAAAACAGGAAGAAGAAAGTCTTCCATCCATGCGGTGTTTACCATTAAAACAGTGTTCATATTTCGTGAATTTTAATTTGTTTCATTCATTAGACCGGAATGCGATTCAAAAGGTTGCAAATATCTTGAGAATTTTGTTTTTGGTAAGCAGTGCAAAGATATTACAAAAAACGAGCAATTTTCCAATCTTATTCGTTTTTCTTGGCTTCCTGCCAGAAGGATTCCATCTCGTCGATGTTCATATCAAGAAGCGATTTCCCGTTTTCAGCAGCTTTCTGCTCAATATACTGAAATCTCGACTTGAATTTTCTGTTGGTATGTTCTAATGCGTCATCAGGATTGACTTTCAGGAACCTCGAATAATTCACGATGGCGAAAAGCAGGTCGCCGAGTTCGTTTTCGACCAAATCCTTAGGACTGCCGTTATCGACTTCGGCACGCAACTCGCGAATTTCCTCTTCAACTTTATTCCAGACCTCTTCCTTGTTGTTCCAGTCGAATCCGACACCGGATGCCTTTTCCTGCATACGGTAAGCCTTAAGCAGCGGCGGAAGACCGGCCGGCACACCTCCGAGAACACTCTTATTTCCCTCTTTTGAAATCTTTATCTTCTCCCAGTTTTCCAAAACAGCCTCGGCTGTCTCCGCCTTAACATCGCCGAAAATATGTGGATGCCTGATTATCAGCTTGTCGCAAATGGAGTTTATCACATCGGAAATATCGAAAAGACCTTTTTCCTCCGCTATCTTGGAATAAAAAACGATGTGCATTATTATGTCGCCGAGTTCCTTTCTGACATCCTGCATATCGTTAGCTAAAACTGCTTCGCTAAGTTCGAACACCTCCTCTATCGTAAGGTGGCGCAAACTTTCTATCGTCTGTTTTTTATCCCATGGGCAGCCCTTCCTTAATTCGTCCATTATATCAAGCAAACGCCTGAATGCCTCAAGTCTTTTATCCATAGTTTGAATTTTTTCTGCAAAAATAGGGATTTTTAGAATATAGAAGTTAGAAGTTAGAATGACTTACGATATTAACGAAAACTGATAGAGACGCGATTCATCGCGACTTACGATGTAGAATATAGAAGTGGATTACGATATTTACGTTTTTTAAGGATGGGCGGGAAATCAAATCGTCAAATCGTCAAGATTGTCAAGATTGTCAAGATTGTCAAAAAAAATCGTATCTTCGCGTCCGTTATGAAAAGGAGCATCATCAAATTAATTTTATTGCCGGCGTTTGTCACGATATTGAGTCTGCACGCTGTTGCAAGTAACAACGATTCTATTTTCGCGAAAGGTTTTTGGACCAATATACAGGTTTCCGTCAGAGGCGACTACGGATTTTTCGTGCATCACCATTTGGAGATGACACGTTTCGGGAAACACTTCCCCGCCTTTGAAGTCGCATTGCAGAAGAAGACTTACGGCAACGATGTATGGCAGTCGTACTTCAACTACCCGACTTTCGGAGTGGCGGCTTTTTACTCGCCTCTCGGCAACACCGACATAATCGGGCAATCTGTGGCAGTATATCCATTCATAACGTTTCATTTCCTGAAAAGCGAGAAAAACCAGCTGAATTTCCGTTTTGGAGGCGGTCTCGGCTATCTGACGAAGAAATACGACAGATACGACAATTACCAAAACACGTCGATAGGTTCGCACATCACGGCGGCATTCAACATCAGCCTCGAATATGGACGCGTCATCGCGAAACGCTATACGATAGGCCTTCACGTCGGACTGGTTCATTTCTCAAACGGCTCAACGAGAGTTCCAAACAACGGTCTCAACCTCATCACAGCGGGAATAAGTGCCACATATCTTCTTCAAGACGAGCCTGAAAAGAATATCCCGAGACCTGAAAAAATCGGGCATCCGTATTCCGGCTGGAAAAAAGACTTGTGGTCTTATTACCTTTCAATGCAGATAAGTGCCAAAGACATCGACCAATACCGAGGCTACGGACGCAACTGGGCCGTTTACGACCTTTCGGGAAACGTGATGAAGCGCGTCAGTTTTCTAAGCAAAGTCGGCGTGGGAATAAACGTCGTGTATGACGACACCGACAAACGCTTTCTCGAAGACGAAGGCAGGACATTCAACGATGTAGAGTTGATAAAGTTAGGCATAGCCGCATCATACGAAGTTATGTTCGGGAGCACGTCGGTACTTGTAAATATCGGCGGACACGTCACGGGTAAAAGGCGTGCCGACGGAGTTCTGTACGAAAAAGTAACGCTGAAACAAAACATCACGAAACACACTTTCGGAGCCTTATCGTTGACATTCCACAACTTCGTAGCCGACTATATCGGATATGGTATCGGATTCAGAATCAATTAAATATTTTATTAAAAATGAAAAAATCGTCTTTTCCAATCATAATACTTCTGCTTGCCGCGACATTTTCGTGCAGCAAGGCTCCTCTGTCGAACGGACCGATGACGACGGAGACGAGAATCATTGAAGACTTCACAAGAATTGAGCAATATAACAATGTTTATGTCCACCTTGTGAAAAGCGACTCTTCGTATGTTGAAATAAGCGCGTGTGCCAACCTGATGGATAACATCATCACGGAAGTCAGCGGCGGCACGCTCACAATAAAGAACGAGAACAGCATGAACTGGCTGAGAAGCTACGACAACCGCATCACGGCGACAGTCCATTATACTGATTTCATCGACGACATCTATTATGAATCCGTCGGAGACCTCATCTGTGACGACACGATTCATCACGACATGAACATCTTTGTTTATGACGGCTCTGGCGACATCGATATAAAGACGAAGTGCGAAAATTTCAACATTCATTACAGGGCAATGACGAGTAACATCAGCATTTGCGGTGAATGCAACAAGGCTGATGTCATCGTCGAAGGACTCGGACCTTTTCACGCGGAGAATATTATCGTGCATAACAATCTGAACATCAACATGAAAGGTCAAAATGACGCTTTCGTAAACAGCATCGGGCATCTCAACGTCATCATCGACCACATCGGCAACGTAAGATACGTAAAATATAGCGACGAAGTTCCTACGATAAGCCTTACGAAGACACCGAAATCGAGAGGCGAACTGATTCCTATCGAAATCTAACCGCTAATAATTCAGTCTGATGCCGCCCCAAACCGTTATCCCCGGCATCGGGAAACCGAGCATAGTCTCGTAAGTCTTGTCCAAAAGGTTTTCACCTTTGCAGAAAATCTCGATATTTTTATTGATACTGAACGACATTCGCGCATCTGCGAGAAGATAACTTTCTGTTTTATCTTCGGAAAGATACAGACAATCAATATGTTGTATTTCCGCACCGAAAGTCAGACGCCTCCAACGATATGAAACATCAGCACCGATTTTCTGACGCGGCGCGCCCGTTATCACTTTGTCGAGATGCAGATAATTGTAATTTGCCGAGAGTTTCAAATCATCAGAAACATTATAATTCGCTTGTAACTCAACACCTTTATTGGCAAACTCGCCTATATTTCTGTTCTGTTTCACACCATCAACGATACACACTTCGACGAGGTTATCACCTTTAATATAAAAGAGGCTCATCTCCAACACGATACGTTTTTCAAAAAACGACTGTTCGGCGGTCAAGTCGAGGCTGTTGGCTCGTTCCGGAAGAAGGTCTTCGTTGGCAACGGCGTACATATAAAGTTCCTTCATGCTCGGCGAACGGAATCCTTTGGAATACGTGAATTTGAGGTTTGTTGTCGAAGAAGCCTTAAAGCCCAATCCCGCCTGCGGAATCCATTCATTACCATATAGTTTGTGATTGCTGAGTCTGATTCCCGCGTTGAGGCTCAGCCTTCCCAACGACTGACGCGCAAAGACATATCCGGCCACTTCGTAAAGTTTCTTGTGGTCGGCGTAATATTCGGTAACGGGATTGCGGTAGGCATCTCCGCCATAAAGTTTCGCGTCAAAGCCTGCAGTTACAGTGTTTCCCTTGAAAAATCCGAACGACTGATAAGCGTTGATTCCCGCCATGTAATCGTTGGAATGAAAAAGGAACGGACGAGGCGCGGCATCGGCAGCATGACCGTCATTCACATCATTTCTGCCTGTCTGATAATAAAAATTCAGCGAACCGCTCGTCTTTTCGTATGTATTGTCTAAAGAAACGGAAGTGCTGGTTCTCAAGACGTCGGCCTCACCGTCGAATATCGGTTGTGACACAGTGCCAGGGTTTTCCGCATTGAACCTCACTATGCTGAAATCGCATAGCAATCTCCATCTTTCTGAAAAATCGCACGACATTTTCACGAAGCCTGATAACGATGAAAATGCAGAATTGGCACGATGTCCGTCCGTTCTGTCGTAGTTCGCACCCGCGAAAGCAGAAAATTTATTCTTTTTGAAACTATCGGTCACTGTGTATTTCTGCGAGCCGAAAGAACCGCCCATCAGTCTGGCGCTCAACCTGTTACCATCCGAAGTAACTTTTCTTGTTATGATGTTGACGGCACCGCCCATAGCATTTGAGCCGTAAAGGACGGAAGCCGGGCCGCGAAGCACCTCGACACGCTCCGCATCGCTCGCCATATATGAGTCTCCGATGGGATGACCATAGATTGACGAATAAACGGGATGACCGTCGATGAGCATCAAAATACGCCCCGACGAGCCTGAGAATCCGCGCATATTGATGTCGCCGGCAGCTCCTGACGACACGCCGAAACCGGAGACGCCGCGCGTTGTCACGAAAAAGCCCGGTACCTTGCTTGAAAGAACCGGAATTATCTCGGTCTCCCCTTCTGCCTCTATTTCATCCCTTTTGACGATGGAAACCGGCACGCTGACATTTTCACGCACAGTAGCAACGCGCGTTCCCGTCACCACAACATCACACAACGTATCGCCGTCAACCTGCGGAAAAGCCGCTATAGACATCATTAAAATAGGTATAAGAAACAGGTATCTTCTCATGATAACACGTTTTTACAAATTCGTGCCACAAAGATAGGATATTTTTCATTACCGAAAACAAGAAACAGTTGGATTTTTTGTTGTGACAAACGGCTCCCATTCTATCTTCTATCTTCTAACCTCTTTTTTCCTTATCTTTGCGCAAAAAAAACGATCATGACTTTAAAACGTTTCGGTGTCTCTTTGGAAGACAACATTCTCGAAGACCTTGACGACTTCGTGAAGGACAACAATTTCGCAAACCGTTCGCAGGCTATACGTTTTCTTGTCGAGAAAAGCGTTGTCGAGAAGAAATGGATGTGCGACCACATCGTCACCGGCGTTGTGATAATAATTTACGACCCTGAGGTGAAGGACATCGACGCGAAGATAAGTGAAATCGAGACTGCCAACAAGGAGAACATCCTCTCTTCGATGCGCTACTTTCCCAAGGAAGGCTGCTGTCTGCATGTAACATCACTGATAGGGAAAGCACACTGTCTCACCGAATTATCCGACAAACTCATATCAATAAAAGGAATAAGACACGGAAAACTGCTCATGAGCAGGGCCGACTAACACATAATTTACAGAATATGAAAACAGCTGAAGAAATTCAAAAAAAGATAAGCGAATACATTGGTTCGACATCGTTTTCCGGCACTCCGAAAGAACTTTACGACCCAATAGTGTATATAATGAGCCAGGGCGGAAAACGTCTGCGCCCGACATTGTGCCTCATGGCGTGCGAGCTTTTCGGCGGCGACATTGATAACTGCCTACCGTCGGCTTTGGCCGCAGAAGTGTTCCACAATTTCACACTCGTGCATGACGACATCATGGATCAGGCACCCATCCGCAGAGGAAAGGAAACTGTCTATAAAAAATGGAACTCCAACATCGCCATTCTTGCAGGAGACGTGATGCAGACCAAGGCTCTCGAACTCGCATTAAGTCATCGCGCAAGACACACATACGACGTTGTTACCGAGCTTTGCAAAGTGGCCCGCGAAGTGTGTGAAGGACAACAGTACGACCTCAACTTCGAGACGCAAGACAATGTCTCCATCGCCGAATATATAGAAATGATAAGGCTTAAAACGGCTGTCCTTCTCGGCTCCGTGTTGAAAATCGGCGGACTTGTGGCCGGTGCATCTGAAGAAGACATCAAAAACATCTACGACTTCGGTATCAACCTCGGAATCGCCTTCCAACTGCAGGACGACATCTTCGACTGCTACGGCGATGCGAAGACCTTCGGAAAAATGCCGGGAGGCGACATCGCGGACAATAAAAAGACATATCTCTACCTGAAAGCACTCGAACTCTCCGACGACGACGACAAAAAGAAACTCCTCAGCCTCTTCTCAATGAAGCCGGGACGTGATGACGACAAGATGCGCAAAGTTCTTGACATTTACGGCAAATACGAGGTAAAGAAACTCGTGACAGACGTAATGAGGACATATTACGACAAATCGCTAACATACTTAGACAAATTGTCGGTCCCGATGGAACGCCAGACAGCCTTACGCGACTATGCGGAGGCACTATATTTCAGGGAGAAGTAATCTGCTCCGCATAGTACCCGCGTTAATTTGTCTCTTACAAGATCATCTGATGTTAGTTGACCAATATATTGAAAAATTATATGAAAAAAGAACTTGTACATTTTTACGATTGGCTTGTTTATCATCCTTACAAAAAACCCTCAGCGGAAATAGATTTCGAATACCTCGAGGTCGCAAACAAAGTGTTTGCAAGGCTACAGAAACACATTGATTTATACAGCATTGTCTCACATAGTGCCGTAAAAACAATGGCTGTCGTCTTGACATCGTACCTTGAGGATGTTGTGTCCCATATTGGGATTTGGAAGACTTTCAATGACGAATGCATGAAACATTATGGTTTCAATGTGCCTTTTTTCAAGGAGGCTGACGATTACGTCAAAGGCGACGTGAATATTGAAGACATCAAGTTTCTCATCTGGCTGATAATCAAGAATGAAAACACTACAATGTTTATCAATCCTGAAAATTCAGAGATTTCAAAAATTGCTGATGATGTTTATGAAATTCTCAGTGATGAATATCAGTATGTGCCTGAAAATGAAATCTACAGACAATGCTTGGTCGGCAAATTTAATGATTTCTACAAATACAGAGATTTTTTGACGTGGTTTCATTACAACTGTTATTTGAATCTTGACAACTTTCATATTGTCAACCAAGGGATGAACGAAATGCTCGACAAAGGATACAATTTGTCGAACAAAGAAAGGAATCTGTTCATGTACAGCTACGAAGTTCATACTTTTTTCAACAACCGCACACATTTCTTCGGCTACACTTCGTACGACTGGCTTTGCGCTGTGCGTAAATTGAACGGCGCAAATGATATTTGGGACAATATGCGTACTGAATATGGGACATATCAGGTTTTGGACGAGGATGAATGTTTCGTATATTTCAAGAATGTAGAAAGTGGCGAGAAACGAAACCTAACAAAACGCTCGTTAAATGATACGGTTCCGTTTGCCAAAGGGCAGTGTTTTACTTTTGCCTTTGTCCAATGTGACGGCGAGTGGCTTCTCAATGGCTCTATGATAAACACAAAACTCTCTGATAAAGATGTTGAAGACAGGGCTATAAATAAAAAGTTGAAAGAGGACAGCGACTTTCGTTATTATGAAAAATTCATGGAAGTCAATGATAACAAACAACTTATATTTTTCGCTTCCGCTGCCGATTACAAGGATTTTTTAAGGAACAAGATGGGACTGAAATTCAATGATGAGATTATAAAACTTCCGTTTGACGGAGCTTTTGCCATGTTTGTTGAAAAAGACGGTCAGTATCTTTTCAAAGAAATGATGGATTGCATTAAAGCTGAAAGCAACCCGACGTACAACAGGACATTTGCCAATGAAAATGCCGCCGGCTTTTATATCAGCGATAAAATTCATCCATACACGTTAGCTTGTTACTTGAAAGACAACGACTTGCTTCCAGATGCCCGTATCGTTTCGGCCAAAGGCGATGATCATGGAAGGAAGTTTTTGAATGACAATCTTCAATTCATCATTGATTTCGCTCACAGAAATTGCAGGTAATCTTGACGGGTTATTGTGAAGCCGCCATGTGGTTCTCTGCGGTCACATATCCATGTGGATTCAATGTTTATTGCCTTTGTCTCTTGAATTTAGCAAGTGTAAATTTCACAAGAATATAAAACAGTTACAAAACTTAAAAATTATTTGTAGAATTCAGGTAAGATGCTCTCTCTGACTCGAATTGACCGGTTGGTTCATAGTTATACATTATGTTTAAAAATTCTTCAGCGACCGCACTTCCGCTAAAACGTCCGTTTTTTAAATTCCTTTTAGATAGCGCGTATAAATTACCGGCAATTTCTTCTTTATTAAGTGTATTAGTGCCATTAATTCTATCTTTAGCGGAACCAATGTAGTCAAGACTGCAAAATAGAGGTGCTAAAACAATATTTTTCATATTTTGTTCTTCTTCGTAAGAGTAATCTTGACCTTGTTGTTCTAAAATTTCAATACTTTTATCAATAAATTCTTTTTTGTCAATTTCATTATCTCCATTTTTATCCATTGATTTAACTATACTTTCAGCAAGTTTATCATAATCTGTAACTTCAGGATAGTAATAGTTATATCCTTTTTCATTCATAATATTTGTATCAAATTTATCGTTATCATTTATACAATCAATCATATCCCAAAACCATTTACAAAATTTATTTCCTTCTGATTGAGTTATTTTAGTTTGTGAAACTGATTGAGGGTTTATTACAAGTTCTGTTTTTACAGAGTTTTCATTTTTTTCAAAGGTATCATTTTCTGTAGCGTATCCTGCAGGAGTAATCATTAGCAAAGTTGCAACTGTTGCTGCCTTTGCTTTTTGAGATATTTTTTTATCCCCGTTAAATGATATATTACTTATTGCCGAAATTTTCATAGAAGTAGCCTCTTTATTTATCTCACATCCTTGTTTATAGTTTAATATTCTAAAAGGGAATTTCTTTTTTCACTCTTTCCACGCCGCCCTTCTGAATTTCGCGAAGTCCGTTGAACAAAATCCAAAATAGAGCGACGCTGCAAAATTACATATTATTCTCTTATTTGCAATTGTTTCGCAAAAATTTTATTAAAAATTCGGGGGAGAGGCAAATCGTTATTCAACGTGAGTTCGATAAAAATATCACATTGATTATAATCAATTTAGCAGAAACTGACTAATGAATGGATGATTCAAGAAACTCCGCAGCATGGCGCAGCCCGGTAGCGCGCTTCGTTCGGGACGAAGAGGCCGCAAGTTCGAATCTATCACGTCAATAACTCATCCCGAAATGCCAAAGCGGTATCACAATTCCATGGCCAGTTTCAATGTCATCTATAAAAAGTGCTTTCGTAATAAAAAAATCCCTCATTGAGGGAAATATTTTTCGTTTTTTTCCCTCATTGAGGGATTTTTTTGGAAATCACCGCACAAAAAGAGAGCCGACGTCTCGCGCCAGCCCTCTCTCAACTCTAAACTCTCAACTATTTCACCGGCATTATCTTCTTTCTGATAATCTCGTGAAGTTCGTCGGCGTTCACGCGTATCTGCTCCATGGTGTCGCGGTCGCGGACTGTCACGGTGTTGTCTTCTAACGTCTGATTATCAACAGTAACACAGATTGGCGTTCCTATTGCATCCTGACGACGGTAGCGTTTGCCGATGGAATCTTTCTCCTCGTACTGGCACATAAAGTCGCACTTCAATGAATCGATAATCTCGCGTGCCTTTTCCGGAAGACCGTCTTTCTTCACCAAAGGAAGAACGGCGACTTTGTAAGGAGCCAAGACTGCCGGCAGTTTCAGCACGACGCGTTCCGAACCATCTTCTAATTTTTCCTCCGTATAGGCATAACTCAACATCGCGAGGAACATTCTGTCGAGGCCGATAGATGTCTCGATGACGTATGGCGTATAACTCTCGTTGGTATCTGGGTCGAAATACTGAAGTTTCTTGCCCGAAAACTGCGAATGGCGGCCGAGGTCGAAGTCGGTGCGGCTGTGAACACCTTCCAACTCCTTGAATCCGAAAGGAAACTCAAATTCAATATCCGTGGCGGCGTTAGCATAATGAGCCAGTTTCTCGTGGTCGTGAAAACGGTATTTTTCTTGAGGTATTCCGAGTGATTTGTGCCAATTCATGCGTTCATTCTTCCAACTCTCGAACCATTCGAGTTCGGTTCCGGGACGCACAAAAAACTGCATCTCCATCTGTTCAAACTCCCTCATTCTGAAGATAAACTGTCTGGCAACGATTTCGTTACGGAAAGCCTTACCCGTCTGCGCGATACCAAACGGTATCTTCATTCTGCCGGTCTTCTGAACGTTCAGATAATTGACGAATATTCCCTGAGCCGTCTCCGGACGGAGATAGATTTCGTTTGCGCCTTCGGCCAAAGAACCGATCTGCGTGGCGAACATCAGGTTGAACTGACGGACGTCGGTCCAGTTGCGCGAACCGCTGATAGGACAGACTATCTCAAGGTCTTCGATGAGTTTCTTGATGTCGGCGAGGTCGTTGCGTTCCATTGCGCCGTAAAGACGATGACTTATCTCCTCTATCTGTTTCTTATATTCGAGAACGCGCGGGTTTGTTGTAACGAACTGCTCTTCATTAAAAGCATCGCCGAAGCGTTTTTTTGCCTTTTCGACTTCCTTGTTTATTTTTTCCTCAATCTTCGCGATATAGTCTTCCACAAGGACGTCGGCACGATAGCGTTTCTTGCTGTCCTTATTGTCTATCATCGGGTCGTTGAACGCGTCAACATGTCCGGAAGCCTTCCAAATCGTCGGGTGCATGAAGATGGCGGAATCCAGTCCGACGATATTTTCGTGCATCTGTACCATCGCCTTCCACCAATAACTGCGGATATTGTTCTTCAATTCGACTCCGTTTTGGCCATAGTCGTAAACGGCGGCCAATCCATCATAAATATCGCTCGAAGGAAACACGAAACCGTATTCTTTGGCGTGCGAGGTTATCTTTTTAAAATATTCTTCAGTATTCATCTTTTATTTATCTTTCAAAAAAAACGTTATTTTTTACAGAATAAGCATTGCGTCTCCGTATGTAAAGAAACGGTAATTTTCCTTGATTGCTTCCTTGTATGCCTTCATCAGAAGGTCGTATCCGGCAAAAGCGGCGACTTCCATCATCATCGGCGACTTGGGAAGATGGAAATTCGTAATGAGTGCGTTACCAATGGAAAACTCGTACGGCGGGAAGATGAATTTGTTGGTCCAACCGTCATACGGCTTGACGTGTCCGTTTATCATTACAATGGTTTCGAGTGCCTTCAATGTTGTCGTTCCAACTACAAAGAGTCGTTTTTTATCGACAACGGTCTTGTTTATAATGTCGCAAGCTTCCTGCGAGACGAACATCTGTTCAGAGAAACTGCGTTGTTTTGACAGGTCTTCGACTTCAATCGGATTGAAATTGCCGACGCTGACGTGGAGTGTCAGTTCTGCAAAGTTGCAGTCGGCGAGCAACAGTTTCTTCATCAGAATCTTACTGAAGTGCATTCCTGCCGTCGGTGCGGCGACAGAACCTTCGACGCTTGCAAAAACTGTCTGATAATCATCAACGTCGCAACTCTCGACTTCTCTACCGTGTTCTTTTGGGAGTGGCGTTTTTCCCAACGACATCAGGACTTTTTTAAACTCATCGTGAGGGCCGTCGAAGAGAAAACGCAATGTTCTACCGCGTGAGGTGGTGTTATCGATAACTTCTGCCACAAGGTCGTCGTTTTCGCCGAAATAGAGTTTGTTTCCGATTCTGATTTTGCGGGCCGGATCGACCAAGACATCCCAGAGGCGGCTTTCGCTGTCGAGTTCGCGAAGCAGCATAACCTCGATTTTAGCTCCCGTTCTCTCTTTCTCACCATAGAGGCGTGCCGGAAACACCTTTGTGTTGTTTATCACGAAAGTGTCGCCCGCATTGGCATACGAGAGGATGTCTTTGAAATACTTGTGCTCGATTTCGCCTGTGTCACGGTGGACGACCATCATACGAGCGTCTTCCCTATTCTCCGTCGGATGTTGCGCGATGAGATTCTGAGGGAGATTGAACTTAAACTGTGATAATTTCATCTCTTAAAAAATAACCTAATGCGGCAAAGATACATCAAAACGCAAGTTTTGTCAAGTGAAAAAACAGCGTTATCACAAATATCTTTTCATCACGACGTATGCGTCATCAATGCCGAGTTCTCCGGCCTTGCTCAGGTCGTGACGCGCCTCGTCGGGGCGGCCGAGGAAGAGAAGCACCAACGCCCTGTTATAGTATGCTTCTCCAAGCGTTGGCTCATATTTGACTGCGGAAGTATAATCCGTCAACGCCCGTTCAAAATCTTTCTGACGCAGATGTATGTTTCCAATGTCGTACCATGCAAACGCGTCTTTCGGAGATGTCTTCAAGTATGTCGCCAAAATATTTTCCGCCAACGAATAATCCGGCGTGACGTTATGCTCCACAACTTGATGCAGATTTTTTTTGTCGCTCAGATAAACCGTTGACGTGAAATCTTCTTCCGCCAAAACGAGTTCCGCTTTCGCACATTGTACTGCAACGAGGTTAAGGACGGCGTAACGTCTCAACAGCTTGTTATCAGTAAGCGCGGCAAAGGCCGACTCGGCTTTTTGATAGTTGCAAATCTCGAGATGAGCTATTCCGTCAACGAATAAGGCGACGTCTTTGTCTGAAATATTCTCGTTGCCGTTTATCATTGAGACATGGTTCCCGCTCTGTATGTCGTTGACGATATACGCTATTGCGCCGTTAACATCACATTCCTCGTTGATACGGCTCAACACGTCGTCAACGAAATAAGCCTTCCTGCGATTGCCCTTCTTATATTTTTCAACATCAACAATATTGACAATCATATCATTGAAAGGTTTGACATCAACATTGGTGTATTGATAAGCGGAGCCGCCGCGATCGCCTCCGACAAAATCCGCCTCAAAATTAACGATTTTATCATAGCCTATCTTTGAAGAATATGATGCGTAAAGCGAATCGATATTACCATTGTTATCATTCACAAGATCCATTATGCAGCGTGCCTGATACTGGTCTTTTTCCGCACCTTTAAAATCATTCTTTTCAAAACGCACCGCCGCACGGTTGAGCCACGCGTCTATGTAGTCAGGAAAAAGCTGAATCACACGTGTAAAGTCGTCTTCGGCCTCGTCCCACATCTTCTGCTTATAGAACAGAATCCCTCGGTTGAAGTATCCGTAAATATTTTCAGGATTAAGTTCTATCACCTTATTATAAAGGGCTTCCGCCACATCGTAGTCGCCAAGCATGCTATAAACCACGGCGCGGTTGAAGTATGTCAATGCATTGCGTTGGTCGAGTTGGTTCACTCGTTCGTAATCGGCGAGCGCGGCCATCGTATCACCAAGGTTGAGGTACGCCACCGCTCTGTTAAAGAAGATGAGCGGGTCGTCGGGACTCAGACGCATCGCGGCGTTGAAGTCGAACATAGCGTCGCCATATTCCTTGCGTTCGAGTCGTATCATTCCCCTTCTGACAAGTGCCTCCACGTTGAAAAAATCATTTTCGACGGCCTTGTTCATATCCTCAAGCGCATCATCTAAACGTTCCAAATAACGTTTAGCAATTCCCCTGTTGACGTATGCATTTGAGTACGACGGATTTATCAGAAGAGCAGTGTCAAAAGCGGCTATAGCATCTTCAAACTGGTTAAGGTGCATCTTCGTAGAACCTATAGCGAGATGCAAATCAAGGCTGAAAGGGTCGAGGCTTACTGCCATGGCGTAGTCCTTTTCGGCATCGGCATAGTCGGAAAGCCTATCGTGAGCGAGTCCGCGATAATGATATGCCCTGACGTAAAGAGGATGTATCTCAAGCGTTTTCGTAAAATCATTTACGGCCCCGTCAAAATCACCGAGACTGTATTTGGCTATCCCGCGCAGAAAATAAGCCTCGAAATCCTCCGGTTTGGCGGTTATCGCAACATTGAGGTTTCTTATGGCATCAACATACTGGTCTTTCGACAAATCAATGCGCCCCATAAGTATATAGTGCTTATGGTTTATTTGCGACGATGCCGCAAAAGCCATCGACAAAAGAATGATTATAAGCAGTGTCTTCTTCATCATGCGGGATGAGAATATTTCATAAACGAGCTCATTATCTGGTCGTTATAGGTCTTGGAAACCGGAATTTCCTTTATACCCTGCACGTCAAATTCAAAAAATATCTCACCGTTGTTTTTCTTGAGCGATACGACATGTTCGAAATTCACCATAAACGAACGATGACAACGCTGAATAGATGTGTTTGCAAGTTCGTCGGCAATCTTCTTCAATGAATTCCTGAGCACAAAATCACAAAGAACGTTGTTTTTCAGGTATTTGATATTGACATAGTTATCTGACGACTCTATATAGATGATGTTGCACGACATCATTGATATGCGCATCTCACCTTTGTCGTCACGGAACTGGAGATAGTCTTTTCCAGAGCCACACATTCCATGACTGCTTTCGCGCAACTGACGTTTCAGGTCTTCATTGTTGAGATAAAGTACGGAAATGATATACGGAATCGCGAGCATGCACGAGGTATTGGCGGCTGCCGTCTTGAAAATGCTGAAGACGGCTTCACTCATCGTAAGTTGAGGATTATGGTCGTTCATAAAACTTTCGATGAAGCCGACTTCATAGGCGATGAGTACGTATAACGCGGCAAGGATGATAATTTCCACAAAAAGCCACGAGAAATATTCTATCGTACCTATGGAAACTCTTTTCACGACAAGGTTCATCAGCACGCGGCTGAGTGAGATGACGACCATTCCTATCAACACAAGAAGAGAGCCGTATTTGAAATACTCGTAGCTCGTCATGTGCGGAAGCCATGATTCCGAGTTGAAGGGTCTGAAGATATTTATGAAAAGAAGAGAGAAGAACGTTGTGAACAATATCATTCTGACGACGTTGCCTCTTTCGGTCAGGTAGGCCGGAAGCACCTTGTTGCCAAAATGCATGTTTATCTTTATTTTTTCTTTCTCCGCCATCATTGTATAAGATTAAAAAAGGCGTCTTACGAAAGGCGCCCTTTATGTTTAACAGGATTTATCTTACTGAAGTTTAAAGACGATTGGCACCGTGTAGTTGACGCGCACTGCCGTTCCGCGCTGCTTGCCCGGCTTCCATGCCGGCATGCTTTGGACGACTCGCATAGCCTCTTCGTCACAACCGCCGCCGATACCACGCAGAACCTTCACTTTGCTGATAGCGCCGTTAGGCTCAACAACGAAGTTGACGAACACACGACCTTCCACACCACTCTCGCGAGCCATCATAGGATATTTGATATTCTTGGCTATGTATTCGGTCATCTTTGCGGGACCTCCGGGGAATGAAGGCATCTCTTCCACCACAGTAAACACTTCGGCCTCTTCGATAACCTCTTCCTCAATTTCCGGAGCCTCATATACATATTCCTCTATTACTTCGTCCTGATTGACATCAGCATCAATTTCGAGTTCATCTTCAACCTCGACATCATCTTCAACGACTTGAATCTGGGTAACTTGAGGTTTCGGCGCCGGAGGCTGCTGCTTGGGTTGCTCCTGCTTGGTAATCTCAACCATATCTTCATTGTCTTCAGCAACGGCGCGAACTTCAAATACCTGTTCCGCCTTTTCATAACTCTTGTATTCGAAAACGACCCAAACTATAAGTAAAGAGACGCACAATCCGATAAGAGTAAACGTTGACTTTTTTCCTTCGAGGTCTGCCTTAGGTGATTTCTTTATTTCCATTTTTCTTATTTTTTGTTCAGAACATTTTTAATGGTGCGAAGTTAATAAAAATTCGCCAACAAAAAAATGTTTTTTTCATATTTTTTGATAAGAATCTTATTCCGATAGTGAAACTGATTTTCAAGCTTTTTTCCTATCATGACGCATCGACTTCGCGTACAATCTGAAGACAAAAATTCCGACGAGGCATCCTAACGCATCCGCGATGAAGTCGTATAGGCTGCAACAGCGTCCTTTAAAGACCGTTCCCTGAAGCAGTTCGGTGAGTCCGGAATAGGCGATTCCTATTATCAAAACTATCATTTCCGCCCTGCGGCGATACGGCTTATCACTCTCGGCATATTGTCCTCTGTAGCCCCAAAGACATACGAAAACAAATCCTGTGAACATTATAATGTGCACTATCTTATCGGGACCGAGCCATTCCCAAAACGTCTGCACCTTGGGAAAATAAGAGCCGGAAAGCCCTGTGAGAATGAGTATCACCACTCCACAAAAAGTTCCCGGCAAAAAATTTCTTGTCAGTTTGTCCAAGACGAGCCGTTATTTAATTTTCGCCTCGTATGCGGCAGCGTCAAGAAGACCGCCGAGTTGTGATGCGTCACTGACTTTAACCTTGATAATCCAGCCTTCGCCGTATGGGTCTGTGTTGACGAGAGCGGCGTTGTCGTTGAGAGCCTCGTTGACTTCAAGTATTTCTGCTGCAACCGGCATCTTGACATCAGCTGTTGTTTTAACTGCTTCAACAGCACCGAAGACTTCTTCTGCGTCGAGTGTCTCGCCTACAAGGTCCGGATCAACATCAACAAAAGTGATGTCGCCAAGTTCGTGCTGGGCATAATCTGTAATGCCGATGAATGCGTTTTCTCCTTCAAGACGAATCCATTCGTCGTCCTGCGTGTACTTAAGATTTGTTGGGATGTTCATATTACTTTTTATTAAGATTTTTCCGTTCCAAAATTACGACTTTTTATTGTACGTTTTTATTTTTTTCAAAATTGAATTTTAGGATTTCGACAAACGTCAATCATACTATTGCGACAGACTGAATCTCAATGTCAATCCTGCAAAGAAGTTTGACGTCTTGTATGAACTTGCGACATACGGATTCGTGACATCATATTTGAAGAACACCTGTGTCGATAGTCTTTGACTGAAGTTGTAATCGCCTGTGAGATAAACATTCACCTTGTCTTGCCCTGACGAAATCTGCGAATACGCCTCGTCTATGCTTCTCAACGTCGTCTTGTCTTTTCTGAAACCGATGTCAAGTTTGAGCGTAAGGTCGTTGCTGCTACGTTGAATGTCGGTTCCGCCAACGCTTGAGAATATCATTCCGATGTCCTTTATCGTATAGCCGCAACCTATCACAAACTCGTTGCTTTCGGTATCGGTAAGTTGGTTGTTTGTGAAGCTTATCGTCACCGAGCGCGATTTTTTATATTCAAACGACGGTGTCAGACTATTATTGAAACCCAATGATATACCGATGAGTGGTACATATTGTTCCGACACGAGCATTTGATTGATGTCATATTTGGAGATGAAGTTATTTGTTCCTTCCTGAATAATGCCGGCCGCCGTATAGTTGACATTCGTGGCGAAACTCGATATTGAATAAGTACTCTTATAAGTATGCGTCACGCTCACCGTCTTGAAGATCTTCTTAATAGCCGGTATCTTGGTCAGTCCTGTATAATTAACCGTCCAGTTAGGTAACGCTATCTTCCTGAATAATTCGAGCTGGACGCTTCCTGCACCTTTACCTGAGTAGGCTGACAGGAACGAATAGGCAAGCACTTCGCGTGATGTCGCGCCATAGCCGACAGGATAATAATTTCTGCCAATAGAATCGTAATAGGTCTCGCCGTGCCAGTTGGGGTTTTCGTTGGCGAGACGGAATGCGATATCCCGTCTGTTGTTGAGAAGGTTGTTAAACAAACTTCCACCGTCGGAGAAGGTCGTTCCGTTCATCATAAAGCTGATGCTGTAACTGCCGTTGTTTGTTGGCGTGTAGAAATGGAACACTCCAAAATCGTCGGAACGGAAGTATTCTGAAAAGTTCTCGGAATAGCTGCGGTTTCCGTTGATGTCTATCTTCAGAAGCGTGAACGGTTCAAGACTCACCTTATAGTTATATGTCTCCGTCATTCGCTCAACATACGGACTGTTGAATGTCGTGTCCGTTGTGATCCATCCCTTTCTGATGGCTGTATTGAGAATATCGTTGTTTTGTCCGAACACAAAGCCGAAACCGGGTGCCATACCAGAAGCGTTCATTCCGAGATAATCTGGTTTTTCCATAAAACCTGGTAACGAGACTCCGTTGTTTTTCTGATATGAGAACGACACTTTTTTAACACTCAAAAGTATCCTAACCATGTTGTCACCCAACCATTTCCACGTGCTTATCTTCTCTTTTGAGGTGATGGTATCGACCTTACTCGAAGTCCTTCCTCCGCCCTTGCCCTTTGTACGCGAATTTTCATTGTTTGAACGTTTGGGATTCAGGATTTTCTTAAAATACGGGACTTTATTGTAAAGTTTTGTCAAGTCGGCATTTGCGTTGATTTGGATGCTTCTTTCGTTTTCGGCCGTATTTCCCAATTTAACCTGAACTGAACGCGCCGATGCTATCCAACGGTAAGTACCTGTATATGAAGCCGTTGATGTCAACCAATCGAGGTATGGAAGTTTATTTATCGGCAGATTGTAACTAATCTTCGTTGACTGGTTGTAATTGGAGATAGAGCCGAATTTAAGGAGTTCGTCACGTATAGTATCGCGGTTAGCCTTATATTCTTCAGTTCCTCTGTCTGGATTGCCCGCAGGTTCGTAGATATATGCAGCCGAATTGGCTGAATACGACAAACTCAAAGCCTTAGTGAGATCGTAACGGAAGTCGTATGTCCTCGTCCAATCCCAGTTTTTGGCAACTGATTCGTTCATAATGATGTCGCCGCTCGACTTGTTCCTCATCTTCATCTCCTGTTTCTGGCGGTACATCTCTGTATTGAACGAGAAACTCTTCGGGAGATAGTAGAAGTTGATGTCCTTTATTATCGTCAGATATGATGATGACGCCCATTTCTTCTCGGCGAACGGCTGATACGGTTTTGCGTTGAACGTATAGTTATAACCGACACCGCCACGGTGTGTCACATTGACTTTGTATTCCATATCGCTGTCGCGGACATCCTGTAAGGTATAGGCATACGATGCGGTAAGGTTTTCCACATCCCATACGTGAGGCGTCTTCTTGCCGACACGATTCTTATGAAGATTCGTGACGTTGAAACTCATCTGTTTTGTAACATCTTTGGCGGCCTTATTGAGTGAGTCTTTTCCACTACTTGACAACTGGTCTAAGGCTGTAGATAATTTAACATCGGGATCAAGCGGATTATATTCCGGCGTAACCGTCGTCTTGGCGTAATCGAAATGGACAGGGACGACAAGGCCGACTTTCTCTTGATTCAGTACCTTACCGAGGTCGAGGTCTGTTGATACGCTGTAATTCTTGTTTGATTCTAATTTTGAGTCAGTCACTTTAGTATCTAAGGAACCGAATCCTGATGACGAGTAATTTCCGCTGGCGATGACGCGTCCGAAGTCAGCGAGTGTGGCCTCGACGCGACCCGTGGCAGCCCATCCGCCATCGTTCTTCAGTTCTGTCAGACGAAGTTCATCGACCCATACGATGACGCTCTTGTCCTGTGCAGCCTCACCGTCTTTCTTGGGATTCCGCACGCCTATCATCATCGAGCGGACTTCACTTATCGTAGGATTTCCGAGAACCTTCATCTTGTTCTGTCCATCGTTCTCCTCGTATATTCGGTTCGTTTTGACTTGTTTGTCGCCATTGTTAATAGCCTTATTCCTATTGTTTTTAACGGAGACTAACTTATCGAAGTTGATGGCGATGGTGTTCTTTTCCGGCCATATAGCATATTCATCGGAAGACGAAGTGTACCACGGCGTCATCACGAGGGGAACTTCATATTCGTAATAGTTGTCTGTCAAATCGGAGCCGAACCGCAGGAACACCGTCACGTCTCCGTCCGACACCTCTTCGTGTTCGAAGCGTTTCTCGCCATGTATGAACATCCTCAGCGTTTCGTAGAATCGGAAGTCGAAACTCGTTGTCTTATAGACCGCGCGTGCGTCTCCGTCAACGAGATTCTCGACTGATAACTGCATTGACTGCTCGTTTTGACGTATCGTGGATGTCGCCGTCGTAAAGACTTCCTGTTTGATTCCCGGCGGAATGGTGTATGGCACAGGAGTACGGCTGCTGTTCTCTTCAAGGTTGACGGCCGACATCTCAAACGTTGTGTGGCCAGTCTGGTCTCCCGGCACATATTCTCCAGGAGCCTGAAGTGCCTGCTGATACGCCCTCCACTCGCCTCTCACAAGGTCTAAAGTCGCGAAACGGATAACGATGTCGCTCTTGAAACCCGTCATAAACATACGCATAAAACGTATCGAAGAGAATCCTTCGATATTTCCCACGACTTTATCTGGATTGTAAATCGGAATACGGAACTGATACCATTTGATTCGTTTCGTCTCACCATTTACAGTCACAATAGATGTATTGAAAATATTGGTTATGCAGTTCTGACCGGTCTGCTGCATTTTTTCCGGATCAAGGTCGATATAATACTGATAATACGCCTCGGATTCGCTCAACGTATTGTCGTTGTTGATGTCTTCCATATCAGGAAGACTGCTGTTGTTAGTCGTATAACTTTCAGGCTGTTGTGTTTCAGACGGTGAGTTACCTTCGTTGCCGTTATATTTACGGTATCTCTTGAGGATGCTGCCGTATGATGCGTCTCTGTCATAATCACTTCCGCGGAAATGATGATAGTCATCCGATGACGGGTCGTTATAGATTTTCTCAAAAGCCTCAGGATTGAGTTTGTCTCTTAAAGCGTTGATATAGTCGGCAAAGAAGACCCGTTCGTCTTCATCACTGAGACCGTCATAACCGACATCCTGGAATTTTCTCGCATCCGGATCCGTATCAAACGCGTTGACCATAGCCTGAAGTCGCGGAACTCGTCCCCAAATCGTAGTATCGACATTAGTCACTGTTGACGAAGTCGGAAGTCCGTGCTCGTATGATTTTCTTCCATCGCGAAGAATATCTTCCGACACATCTCCCAAATTGAAATACAGGCGTCCTGTGTTTGTCTGATCCTGACCTTCAAAGTAGGGATCCATCATCCAGAATTCAATATATTCTACGTTGGTAGCGTTGAAGTCGGTCGCATCGATAGCCCTCATAACGCCGCCCCATCTGTCTTCAGGATTAGAGAAAGAGCCGTCATCGTTAAGATTGTTGACATCATAATTATAAGGTCCTCTTTCCGACGGATAATATGCGAGGTTCAATGCCGCGACATTGGTGGATATTCCGGCCTGAATGTCCTTGTTGGGGAATATCTCGGTCTCCAAAATCTGACGCACGCGGTGGTCTGACAGCTCGTCGTTGTTGACATTCGCCGGCGTAAGCGTGCTGTAACGGTCATAAAACACCGACTGGTCGATGACGTACCATGCGAGTTTCGCCCTGTTCTTGCCGTATTCGCGATTAGAGCTCGATGCTTCAGGGAACAAATCGGGCTGATGCTGAGGCGTGGAGGCAAGATGCCAGAACGACCACTGACGAAGGTCTATCGTCGATTTCGCTCCCTCGAAGTCGTCTATGTAAGAAGTGCCTGCCGAACCATAAGATTTATTGATATTCTGTACGAATCTCGCAAATTCTCCATAGAAGGCTATCTTCGACTTTTGTTTTGTGCTCACTCCCGGAAGAACTCCGACAAAATCCGTAAGCCATTGAGACTCAGTCTGATAATTAACATCCGCTCCGAAGATTGTATTCGAGATCGGTTCATCGTTGTAGTTAACCTTTGTCGTATAGGCCCTTTCCGAAAGATGGAGAATCGTTCCACCGACGATAAATTTCGGGTCGAACTGATGTTCTACTCGTGCCCCGAGATACGTCTTCTTCATCGTCGAAATCGAAGTGTTGTTTTCGAGTGAGATGTTGATTCCTGCGCCCGAATTGAGAAGTGCCTCGTTCAAGATAGTCACCCTTCCGAGTGTGTAATCGACGGTATAATCAACGTTTTCGGTAAGTGGAACACCGCCGGCAGTCACTTTGACGGAACCGGGCGCGACATTCATAGCATTGAGGTTTATCTCGCTGCCCGATGACGACGTGTATCGGCCTTCCATCCTGAACTTATTCTTTGAAGTATATTGCTCAGCTATCGTCTTCGTCTGTCTGTAAAGAGAGTCGAAGGCGTATTTTTCGGCAAGAGCCGGATTATTCGGGAATATCTTCTCCCTGATATAACTGCCGAAAGGTTCGAGAACCGGGAAATAGATACGTCCCGTGGCGGCATTGATAGTACCGCCGTTCGTAGATGCTCCGTTGATGAAATCGAACACTCCATCTCCGCCGTCAACGGGATTCTGCTGATTGTTCAAGCGGTCAACGCGCATAAGGTTTATGAGTGACTTACCCTTTATCTCCTCCGGTGCGTCTGGGAAATAGCCTGTCGCCACACCGTTTTTGTTGCCGAGATACAGAATATTCATCACGAAGTCATTCTGGCTGACCTGAAATGCCCTGATGTTATAGACGTTCTTCATCATCAAGTCCCACATCGGCATCTTCGTGTCAACAGTGGTGCTCTTGAGCATCTTCGTTACAAGCACGTTAGGATCCTGAAGCCCCTGGTCAGAGAACTCACCGACTTGGAACACACCATCCTGCCCTATAATGGTGTATTGATATGCGACTGCAAGCGTCTGGTTGGAACCCACCGAGATATTAAGTGAAATGAATCCAAGTTTACTATTGAAAGTATATTCCGATGAGGAAAGTTTTCTTGCCTTTTGAACTTTTTCAAAGTCCTTTCCCGAATTAAACCCCTGACTTGTCAGATACGACGTAACGGTATTGAGGGAGCGAATCTGTACTGTGTCGATATTGTCCATCAATGTATTGACGCCATTTGACGGATAACGTGCGCCGTAGCCTTTCGGTCTAACCTTGCTATCATTGTAAATCCACTCTTCTCTACCCTCACCAAGGTCGGTAAAGGCCACGATGTTACGACTTGCCTCGTAGTTGTTCGTCGTATTCGTTATCCACACCTCTATTTTGGTGATATTTATGTCCGATGTCACCATTGGGAGTTCAGACAACGCGTCTTCGTATCTTGAGCGGAAGTACTGATTGAGGAAATAGTGTCTGTTTTCCTCATAATCGAGGCATTCTATATCAAATTCATTTTGAAGGTTTCCGCCATTCACGGCTATGTTCTTGGTCTCGCTTTCCTGATATGAGGCGATGGCTGTCACCGTAGTATTTCCGAACTTAAGCTGTGTCTTGATACCGAACAGGGATTGTGTACCTTTTATCAGCGAGTTGCTTATGGGCATGCTGACGTTTCCAGCTTCAATGAGTTGAATTATCTCGTCTTCATCGCCTTCATACTTCAGAGAAAGTTTATTATCGAATGAGAACTGAGTTTCGGTGTTATAATTCAGCTTGAAGCTCATTTTCGTGCCTATTTTGGCGGACGCGCTCATTTGGATTTTCGTATCAAAGTCGAAATTCGTTTGGCGTTGCTGTTTGATGCTAAGCGAAGGGTCTTCACGACGCGAGTGTTTTATTCCGAAAGTAACATCCGCCGTTCCCTGCAGCTTAATATCTATCGTATTGCCGCCGAATATCTTATCGAAGACTTTCCCTCCGATGTAGATTTTGGGAATCAACTGTGTTCCGTCGCCGCTGGCAGCCGCCGAATTTCTGCGTTCCTTCCAATATTCCTTTATGCCTTTCTGCTGCATATATTTGAAATACTGGTCCTGAGTCATAGTATAAGGTTCTGCGAGAAGAATGTCACCGACTTTGCGGTAGAATGTATAAAATCCCGTAACGGGGTCATATACAATCTCACTAACGACGTTATCCGGATCGTTGAGGTAAAGTCCCGACTGATTCGCGTCATTTTCAACGGGGTTTCCGTTATCGCGCGGTATCTGGAAACGCACCACTGTGTCAGAGACGCTAAGTTCTTCAGAAAAGTCGAACGATCTGGCCGATATATGTGCCGGGGTCAAAACTGCTAAAACGAGAAGCAGCACCGGGAGGCATATGATGTATTTTTTTATCAGTGTCATAAAAATCGCTTTATAGCATGCGTAATGCGTTCTTAACGAGCTGCTCCACTGTGGAATCAGGGCTCTGCTGAATAAGTTTGTCAATAACTTTTTCGACAGCCGTCTTCCCGAAGCCGAGAACCGTTAAGGCATATAACGCTTCGTCTTTCAAATTATTGTGATGTTGTGATGAATTATCTTCCATTCCTGAAATCTTACCGACCTTATCGCGAAGGTCAACGACGATACGCTGGGCCGTTTTTGCGCCAATGCCCTTCACCCCCTGAATCACCTTCAGATTATTGTCGGCGATGGCGTTAACGGTTTCACGTACCGTAAGAGAAGAAAGAATCAGCCTCGCAGTACTATATCCGACCCCCGGAACCGTCTGCAGCAACAGAAAAAGCTCACGCTCCCTTTCTTCGTAAAAACCGTATAAAGTATGTGCATCTTCACGCACAGCGAAATGAATGTACAATTTGACTTCAGCTGCATCGCCTATCGCCTCAAAAGTATTGAGAGTTATATTGATAAAATATCCAATACCTTGATTTTCAAGGACAATATACGCCGGATTTTTTTCAACTATCTTACCAGAAATAAAACTGTACATTTCGCATTTTTAGAAACGCAAATATACGAAAAATAGTCGTCTGTTTTAAGATGAGTTTATAAATTTGATAATTCAATTCTTACATCAAACTATCAGGGCTTGGGAAAATAATGATAGATTTTTTTAGCAAAAGATATTTTTCATTATTTTTGTCGAAAAATATTTTTTTATGATTCAAAGAATTCAATCAGTTTATCTTTTTCTCATGACAGCCGTTTCTGTCGTACTTTTTTTTGTCACTCTTGCCACTTTTGAGTACACCAATCAATTGGAACTCACTATTTTGGGTATCGGGCAGCAGAATGACACGGTATTTTTTTCCAACACCTATACCATTCCACTTCTTATCATGAACGTCGTCATGGCTTTTTTGCCTATCGTGACAATATTTCTCTACAAGAAAATGGGGCTCCAGCTGAAGATGGCTCGTTTTAATCTTTTTGTCATAGCCGTATTTATCGCTATCGTCTTCATGTACTATGTTCCCGATATGCAGAAGACGCTTGCATGTAACGACCAGACAACGCATTACGGGTTCGGCATGTATGCTGTTCTTTCGGAGATTGTATTCAACATCCTCGCGATACGCGGAATCAGAAAGGACATTGCGTTAATAAGAAGCATGGACAGAATAAGATAACGTCATCTGTCTTTTTCATAGACTTCCATTTTTCGGAATTGTCTTCCATCGATTTCGAACCTCACCATTGTTATTTTGCGGTGGAATCCGTTTCTTCCTGCTGCTCCTGGATTGACATGCATAAGGCTGTATCTGTCGTCATAGACAATCTTCAAGATGTGTGAATGCCCGCTGACGAACATATCGGGTTTTTCTTTTTCAATCACTTCCCTTGCGAATGTTTCATAATGATTGGGATAGCCTCCGATGTGCGTCATCACCACTTTAGCGTCTTCGACTTGAAACGTCTGAATCATGGGATAATCCATTCTCACGTTTGCATCATCAATATTACCGAAGACGGCGCGGAGGGGCTTGAAACGTTCAAGCTCCTCCGCTGTTTCTATATTTCCAATATCACCGGCGTGCCAAATCTCGTCACAATCTTTAAAAAACTCGAATATATCGGGATTGAGCCAGCCGTGTGTGTCGGAAAGAAGCCCTATCTTTTTCACGTCTTACGGAAGTTTGCATGAGAAACCGACACTAAGTACTTCCTTAAACTGGAAGAAACCCTTGTCCGTCCAAAAGCCTCCGTTTTCTTCGTGAAACACAGCCTTGATTGGGAGGATGTCTTCATCGTAAAGGAGGCGTGCGGTAACGTTGCAGTTGAGCCAGTCGTTGACCTTCATCACGAGGGCGTTGTCCCAATCCCAGTCTATCCTGCACTGGAAATCTTCGCCGAAAGCATTGTATTCATTGGTGCGGAGATAATCGTAATAAGCGACAAGCTTTGAGTTGAATGTAACGTTCTTAAAAATTTCGTACTCGAATTTGGCAGTCACCTGGGCTCCAAGTTCCCATCTTGCCTTCTTACCGTGTGAAGTAAGGTTCCCTTCTTCGTCATATTCGGCTTTCTCGACACCATATCTTCCGGCATCGGCCAACGTCTCATCGTTGACAATCGTGAGGCGGCAGTCAACGGGGGCAACGTTGAGTGAGAAGTACTTGTTAGGCACCCATTGAGCACCGATACCGAGTGTGAAGTAAGCGGGAATGAAGAAGCCTGATATTCTGTTGGTGCTATCTGTGGCATAATCGAATCCGTCAACGAACTGTGTTTTGAATGTGAATTCTGCCGTAGCGAAAATCTTGTCATTTGACAGGTTATAGCCATAAAGAGAACTCAGGTCTATTTTGTCGTCCGTTTTAACGGGTTTTTTATCAAGGTCGAAATAGTTGTAACCAAGTCCGAGGTCGATGGAGTTATCCCACTTCGAATTGCCTTTTTTGAAATTGATGTTGTACTTGGCAAGTCCGACGAAAGTCACGTTGTCAGTACCACCTGCCGACCAGTTGTCAAAGTGGCTCTGAGCCATATTGAGGCCTAACGCGCCCTCATGATTCCACAATTTCGGCTCTTCTTCCTGAGCCGCGCAGATTTGCACCGCAAAAATGGCGAATGCCAACAGTAGTAAAGTTTTTCTCATATTTTTAATGTTTAAGTTGATTTTAACGTTTATTCAAAAGTAAATGACACCTGGAACGTCTTATTCCTAAGTTTTTCTATGCTCGAGCTGTAAATCATCTGTTCTTCGTTGAGGATATTCATAAGGCCGTAGCTCATCTTCACCTCAATGCCGAATTTGAAGTAGTCGGTATAGAAATCGACGCCGGTACCTATCTCCAATGCGAAATCAGTCTTTTTAACCCTGATATTATCGACCACTGTCGTTGGATATCCGTCTATTATAATCTCAACTTCGTTTTTCTTCTGCGAGGCCATATCAATCTTGAAGTTGGCACCTCCGAGGAGATACGCGCTGAAATTGTTCAGTCTCAGAGCCCTGTATTTCACATGGAACGGAAATTCGACGAAAGTGGAGTGCGTACTCTTCATAAAGTTGAAATGCTTCACCACGACTTCATCAGGGCCAATGACGCGCGAAGTCTTAAGTGTATAGTCAAGTTTTCTTTCGCCGAAACTCAGCGACGGAACAAAACGAAAGTCGAAATACTTGCCGAGGCGCAGGTTCCCGACGATTCCGACTGTAAAACCTGGTACGCTCGGAGATGTGACATCAAGAAGATAGACGACGGCATCAGGATTTGGATTCGAAGGCCATTCGTATGGTTCATGACCTATCATCTGATAATCCTTAACGCACGTCATCGCATACTGCATCTGGTTATAAGCCACAAGGAAGCCGAAATGATAAAGTGCTTCATCGTACGTGGGCATATTCATAGGCTTACGACGTTGTGCCATCACAGGCTGTGCAAAAAACAAGACAGCCAACGCCGTCATCACGATAATATGCCTATATCTGCCTTTCATCATGCTATGCCAAACGTATTTTTCAAAAAACTATTGTATCAAACTTTTCGTAATGGTTATTTTACTGCGATTTTTAGTCTTTCGGCTTCGTCAAACAGTCGTTCCTTGTTGACCGGCACAGCTCCGAGTTCCTCACATACGAGCCCGCCCGCGAGGTTCGACAGACCGGCTATCGTAGCGGCATCGCAACCGAGTGCGAGACACAATGCGGCGACACTGAGAACTGTATCCCCTGCTCCCGACACGTCGGCTATCTTACGCAGATGGGCGGGGAGATGAATGTGCGTTCCTGTCTTACCATCTCTAATAAGGACGCCCCTCTCCGACAATGTCGTCATGACGTAACGGCACTTAAGCATACCCTGAAGTGTCTCAACACCTTGAATGATTCCGTCAACACTGTCAGTCGCGAACTTGCCGTTTATGCCTTCCTTCAGTTCCTTCAGATTGGGTTTGAAGAAAGTGCAGTTGCGGAATGTCGTGAAATTCTTCTTCTTAGGATCGACGGAGACAGGAATATTTTTCTCGTTAGCCCACGCGATAACCTTAGTAATGACAGATTCGGTAAGCACGCCTTTATTGTAATCCTGCAAAATTATACCATCAACCTTTTGATTGTCAATAATATTTTTCACACATTCACAAAGAAGGGCATCTTCCTCATCGGTCAGGTCGAAAGTATCTTCAGTATCTATTCGAAGCATTTGCGCGTTATTGCCGATCACGCGTTCCTTTGCCGTTGTGATTCTATGACGGCTTCTCACGACACCTTCGGTCGGCATGTCGTGTTCCTTCATCAGGGCAAGCATCTCGTTGGCGTTCTCATCATATCCGACGACGGCACACAGAACAGGCTCTGCTCCGAGAGCCCTGATATTCTGAGCAACGTTGGCGGCGCCTCCGAGACGCAGGAAACGCTCTTTAACGGCCACTATCGGAACCGGTGCCTCTGGCGAAATACGGTCCACCTGCCCCTGAAGATAGATGTCAAGCATCACGTCTCCGACGATGAGTATCCTGAGATTGTTGAAAGCTTCAAACAAATTGTCCACGAGCCTTAGTTTTTGATTTAGACTTACTTCAATTTTGCGAGTGATTCCTTTATTCTCCTCATTGCTTCGCGGAGTTTGTCCTCCGATGTGGCATACGAAAGACGGATGCAGTCATCACAGCCGAAAGCTCCGCCGCTCACTGTCGCGACATGGGCGTCGAACAAGAGGTACATACTGAGGTCTTCGCTGTTCTTAATAACGGTCTTGCCGTCTGTCTTGCCGTAGTACGACTTAACTTCGGGGAACATATAGAAAGCTCCCGCCGGCATATTTATCTTCACTCCCGGAATCTCTTTCAGAAGGCCGAAGAGCAGGTCGCGGCGGTTACGGAAGGCCTTGAGCATGGTCTTTATCTCATCTGAGTTCTCCGGGCACAATTGCATTGCTTCAAGAGACGCGGCCTGGGCGATGGTGCAGATTCCGGAAGTATATTGTCCCTGAATCTTATTGCATGCTGAAACGATGGCCTTCGGTGCGGCGATATAACCGATGCGCCAGCCGGTCATGGCATAGCCCTTTGCCACTCCGTTCACAATGACGAGACGCTCCTTCAATTCGGTGAACTGACCCATGCTCTCGTGTTTGTGTTCGTATTGTATGAACTCATAAATCTCGTCTGAGATGATTATTATCTGCGGATGTTTCTTGAAGACTTCAACTAAAGAAGCGAGTTCTTCTCTTGTATAGACAGAACCCGAAGGATTACAAGGCGTGCTGAATATGAAGGCTTTTGTTTTCGGAGTTATGGCGGCTTCAAGCTGGGCGGCTGTGATTTTGAAGTTCTGTTCCATCGTGGTGTTGATGAAAACCGGTGTTCCGTCGGCGAGTTTCACCATTTCCGGATAAGAAACCCAATACGGAGATGGGATTATAACTTCGTCACCTTTGTCGATGATGGCGAGGAATGTATTAGTTATAGCCTGTTTTGCGCCATTGGAGACGATGATGTCTGTATCCTGATAATCAAGGCCGTTGTCTCTTCTAAGTTTTTCAGCAATGGCCTTACGGAGTGCCGGTGTTCCGGGTACCGGAGGATAATGCGTATCATTGTTTTTAATAGCGTCTATACCTGCCTGTTTAGCGCTTTCCGGAGTATTGAAATCAGGTTCTCCGATGCTGAGTGAAATAACGTCAACGCCCTGAGCCTTGAGTTCGCGGCTTTTCTGGGTCATCTTCAACGTGGCCGATTCAGCCATGTTAAGAACTCTTTGTGAAAGAATATTTTCCATTATAATGTATTTTTAATTTTTCTTTTAAGGGTACAAAGTTAAGGATTTTTTAAAGATCGGGTAATCAGACATTAGAATTTTTATCCACCTCACCATTTCAATACGAAATGCTGCTTCACAATCCTGCTCATCGTGAAGACGATGCCGAACCTGTAACAATCCATCGTAAGTCTGTAGTCGGGATTTTTCACGACATCCTTCCACATCTTATCGGCATTTTTATCTTTGTGTATTCCGTTGATTATCGATATATTGTCGTTGTCGGAAAACAAGACGGGATGAGTACTGGCGAATTTGTCTATTCTGATTTTCAGTTCTTTTTCATAGTCATGCGGGAGTCCGTTCAGCACCTCCATATAGAAAGAATAAACGAAAGGGGAATGCAGATGAAACTTCCCCTTTCGTTTGATAAAATATCTAAAAAAACTTCGATTCATCAATTCTTAACGAATCTTGAGACTGTCAAGCCGATTCTCACGAAATAGATTCCGTTGCTGAGGTCTGACACATTGACTTGTGTCTCGCCGGCTATGACGTTGACATTCATGATGACGCGGCCGTTCATATCGATAATTTCAGCTTGTCCGTCAGTTTCCGCGGCAATACTGATGACGCTGTTGGCCGGGTTAGGATAGACGATGATGCTGTTTGTCTCGTTTTCTTCGACACCGAAACCGTGTGCTCCGCCATAGACGCGGACCTTGGCGATTTCCCATGTCGCTGAAGCATTATCTGTCGAAGTATAGACGAATGCGAAATACAGTTTGCTGAATCCCGCGTTGACAAATTCGGCAAGATCGACATTGCCCGAATTGACGAACTCGTATTCGCCGACTGAAAGATTGCAGGCATCAGTAATATCATACCAAGTACTGTTAGTCGGGTCGCCGCTGCCGCTGTAGTCTGTTGAAACAACCACCGCGATGTCGTCACCTTCAAAGTTTTTCGCGTTGTCGAAATTAAGGACGATAGACTCGTAGTTACCGGCAACATTCGGGCTGACAAGCCAGTCTTCGTTTTCATGGTTGGCTTGCGAGGCATAGCCGCTCATCTTAGCATACGTGGTGCCATTATATGAACCGGTTCCCCAAACTTGTTCGCCTTCAATATTATAGGCTGTGAACACGCCGAGATCAGAGACAAAGTCTTCTGCAATAATTGTTGTAACATCTTCCGTTGTTGCACTTGTCGTAGGATAGGTGCCGTCGGTCTTATAATTTGAATCTTCACCTCTGTTGGTGTACGGGAATATGGCGAAGTTGTAGGTTGTATTGGCCTCGAGGTTGTTGAACGTGAATGTCTCGTTACCATAGAGGACGTTATAGACGAGGTCGCCGGCTGCGGCGTTCGTATTATTTTCATACTGTGTGCCGTCTGTCGGAACGAAAGGAGTTCCCTTGCTGCCGACGAGCAGATAATATTTGGGAAGTTGTTCGCCACCGAGGTCTATCCAGTTAAGCGTTATGTTGTTGACATTGACCGTTGCATAGAAGTCATCTGGATAGTTGCTCGGTTCCGGATCGATGACGGGTTCTCCACCGATTGCATAGATATAAACCGGGGCCTGAACGCTTCCTGTGGGAAGATATGCGCTAAACAATGGCGAGCCGCTGTTTTCGTTGTAACGCATGATGTTGCGTTCGTTAGCACCTTGTGCGACTGGTGTTGCGGCACCGTCACCGGCGAAAGTGATGTCCCATTTTCCATTCTCATTAAGGTTTTTCTGCGTCTTAAGTTGGTTCGACGAACTTGAAGCGGCATAAAGATAACCGTCGTTCAATGCATCGTAAAATGTCCATGCTCCATTGGAACCGCCGATTTCAAATTCAAAGACAGAACTTTGATCGTCAGCCGAAGAAGCAACCATCGTCGTTGCAGCACCACCGTTTTCGTCAACAGGGATAGCGTGACGGTTGTTGCTCTTCTGATATCCCATAGCGTATGGAGTACCATCTTCATTAAAACCGATGAGAATGACTTTGGAACCCGAGACAAGGTCTCCTTCCGATTCCACTCTCGTGTAAGTTTCCTGCGCATTCATACTGACAGCTCCGAAGAGAAGCGCAAAAAGCGAAATAAGGGTAAAGGTGTGTTTCATGTACTTTTAATTAATTGATTAATGATTATTTGAACGTTATTAATTTATTTTTTCGACACTTTTTATTTCGGGGATGATGTTTTTCATTGTCTTTTCGATGCCGTTTTTCAAGGTCTGGGTGCTATGAGGACAGTTTCCGCAGGCTCCAGTCAATCTGACCCTGACAATCATATCGTCGGTGAGTTCTACGAAATCCACTCCACCACCGTCGGCTTCGAGATATGGTCTTACTTGATCAAGGACGTTTATAACTTTTTTCTCTATCAACGACTTATCCATAATTTTATTATTATTTTTATCCTACATTTTCGATAATCGTCTTGGCGAGTTTTTCAAAAGCCACGGTCACCGGTGAGAAGTTTCCAAATCGGAATGGTTTGCCTTCATCACCTGCTGATGCGACGTTTTCATCAATCGGGATTTGACCGAGCAGTTTCACGCCCAGTTCTTCCGCGAATTTCTGTCCGTTTCCGTGTCCGAAAATAAAATATTTTTTATCCGGCATGTCCGAAGGAGTGAAATATGCCATATTTTCCACAAGTCCGAGTACCGGCACATCAACGCCTTTGTGTTTAAACATCATTGCGGCTCTGCGCACATCGGCAGCGGCGACTTTCTGAGGTGTCGTCACAATGACGGCTCCGTCAACATGGTAGTTTTGTGCGAGGCAGAGCTGAATATCTCCCGTTCCCGGAGGCATATCCACAACCATAAAGTCTATTTCGCCCCAATCCGTCTCCGTCATAAGCTGGTTCAGTGCCGACGAAGCCATTGGTCCGCGCCAGATAAGCGGTGTATTTTCTCCGACCATATTTCCTATCGACATTATCTTGACGCCGTATTTTGTCACAGGTACCATAAACGTCTTGCCGTCTCTCTCGTATGCTTCGGGCTGCACGCCTTCTATTCCGAACATAACAGGTACCGAAGGACCGTAAATATCGGCATCAAGAAGGCCTACGCTCATTCCCTGAGAGGCAAGTCCGACAGCGAGATTGACCGCCACCGTCGATTTTCCGACGCCGCCTTTTCCCGAAGCGACCAAGATAATGTGCTTCACCTCCGCGAGTACGTTGTCTTGAGCTGGAATCGGCATGATTTCCACGGTCACATCGCCATATTCCTCACCAAGAAATTTTCGTGCCGCCTCTATCATGAAACGATTTTTCTCATCCTTCGGGTCGTCAACAATTAGGTTAAACCTTATCAGTCCTTCTTCAGTTTGAATATCATCAACCATATTAAGATTGACTATATTGTCGCCTTTCGGAAAACAGACCACGTTTTTAAGGATTTCCAATACGTTTTCTTTTGATGGTATCATTGTTATTTTTTTATTTTCAGTTATTTATCATCCTTATGATTCGCCGACAGAAATTTTTCAACTGCATTCTCGAAGCCTTCCGGGTCATCGACGTGAATCCAGTGTCCTGACTCAGGCAGCGTAATCATCTTGTAATTTGGAAAATGGTGGCGCATACATTCGAAGTCATCCGGCATGATATAGTCAGACAAGCCTCCCCTGATGAAAAGCATATCACCGTCAAATGTGTATTTAGGGTCGAATCCGCGCCCGATTTCGTGAAGATTATTGTTGATAGACTTCAGATTAGGTTTCCAACGGTATCCGTGTTCGTGGCTGTACGAGAGGTTCTTGAGGAGGAAGAGCACAACGCGTCTGTCATAGTTATCCTTGGCGAGTTCTGCTTCTACATCGGCACGACTCTGCACTTTCTTCAGATCCACTCTCGACATCGAGGCAATAAATCCTACATGTTCGGTCGGGTCGTCAAAACCTCTCGGGCTTATATCGAGGACGATAAGTTTGTCAACGATTTCAGGATAAAGGAAAGCGAGATTCATCGCCACTTTACCCCCGAGGCTATGACCGATCAGCACACATTTTCTAATATCTTCAGTATCAATAATATGTTTAACATCTTCTGCCATAACCTTATAATTAAAGGTTTCAGTATGAGGCGATTGTCCGTGATTTCTCATATCGGGAACTATGACGAAGTACCCTCGTTCGGCGAAGCGTTTTCCGAAACTATCCCAGTTGTCCGACACGCCGAGCACGCCGTGAAGCACTAAAATAACCGGATTTTTCTTTTCTCCGTATGTCCGATAAAAGAGATTTACCATATCCTTGATAAGAAGTTTGCAAAGATAATGTTTTTTTATGTGCATCTGACAAAATTGAGTTATCTTTGTGGTCTTTGTAAACAAAAATTAAGGTAAAAATTAGCACTTTTGTCGTTTTTTGAAGGAATTCTTAAAAAACATTTACTTATGAGAGTTGTAGCACAAAGGGTAACGTCTGCATCGGTCAGCATTGAGAGGACGTCGGTTGGAAACATCGGCACCGGCATGGTCGTTTTGGTAGGCATAGAAGAGGGAGACTGTAGTGACGATATTGAATGGCTGTGCGGAAAATTAAGCAAGATGCGTATTTTTTCAGATGACGATGGTGCGATGAACTTAGATATAGTTCAAGTCGGAGGCGCGTTTCTTGTGATAAGTCAGTTCACGCTTCACGCTATGACGAAGAAAGGAAACCGTCCGAGTTTCATCAGGGCGGCGCGTCCGGAGAAGGCCGAGCCTCTTTATGAGATGTTTCTGAGATGTCTTGCCGACACATCTGGATGCCGTGTTGAACATGGTGTTTTCGGGGCCGACATGCAGGTGTCGCTTGTCAACGACGGGCCGGTGACGATAATCATTGATTCTAAAAACAGGGAGTAGTACCTGAGGTCGGGGTCGAACCGACACGCCCATAATGGGCACAGGATTTTAAGTCCGGCGCGTCTACCGATTCCGCCACTCAGGCATCCTGTTTCG
Organism: Bacteroidales bacterium; assembly: GCA_024400195.1. Taxonomy (GTDB): domain Bacteria; phylum Bacteroidota; class Bacteroidia; order Bacteroidales; family F082; genus Limimorpha. The sequence goes on along the minus strand of JAKSNC010000005.1, from coordinate 31,116 downwards.
GGACTTTCGTTCCGATACGAAAAATCCCGAACTTAATCGGGATTTCGAAGAGCGGAAAACGAGACTCGAACTCGCGACCCCGACCTTGGCAAGGTCGTGCTCTACCAACTGAGCTATTTCCGCTTGTCGTTTGACGATGCAAAGGTACGAACTTTTTTTTTACGTGCGACAAAAAAGTGAAAAAAAAAATTTTAGAAGTTAGAATATTTTTGATTTTCACGTTTTTTTGACTTTTTGATCTCTTGACCTTTTGACATTTTGACCTCTTGACTTCAGAACGTCTGAACTTCTTAACTTCTCTTTACTTTCTTAACCTCTCTTAACCCTTTGAACGGTCTAAAGTCTAAAAACATTACGAATTCCGAATTACGAATTACGAATTAAACATTACGAATTACGAATTACGAATTTCGCAACTAATGGTTCGTCACCGTTTCTTTTCAAAAAACTTCTTGATTATCATTTTGCCTTCGTCGGCGAGGATGCCTTTTGCGATTTCCGTCTTCGGGTGAAGCAGGTTTCCGTGTTTTGAGAATCCGTTTTTCTCGTCATCACAAGCCCAGACGACTTTCTTTATATGCGAATGAGCCAGCGCGCCGGCACACATCACACACGGTTCCAAAGTGACATAAATGGTGCAGTCATCAAGATATTTTGCTCCGAGATAATTGGACGCTTCCGTTATAGCGAGCATCTCGGCATGAGCCGTCACATCGTGAAGTCTCTCAGTCTGATTATGAGCCTTCGCTATTATTTTGTTATTGCAGACGACGACAGCTCCGATTGGAACTTCATCTTCCGATGCAGCAATCTCGGCCTCATCAAGAGCCCGCCTCATATAGTTTTCATCAGAAAAAACAGAAAACATCACTGTTGCGCTTCTTTGACCTTAGCTCTTTCGGCATTTAATGCGTCATAATCGCGGACATTAACGACGGTATGTGACTCATCATCAGCGAAATACGTCCATATTCCGCACGGTTTTCCTTCGTGATAATGATTGATTTGGCTCACGACTCCGCTTTTAAAATAGATTTTGCCTTCTCCCTCGCGTTTTCCATTGACAAAACGTCCTTCGCTCATAAGTTCTCCTGTAGGAAAATAGCCTTTCCAATGTCCGTCACGCATTCCGTTTTTCAAAGGACCTTCCGCCATAACGCCTTTGCCGCCTTCGTGGAGACGCATCTCCCAAAAAGCCACGCCGAGTGAGTCGTATTTCCATATCGTACAGGCCGTACTGTCGGAATAACGTTCCACAACAACCGATTCGTTGATGTGTTTTTGGTCTCTGCCACACGATGCGACACACAAAACCGCCATAACCGCGGCAATCATCACATAAAAACGCAAATATTTCATATCCTATTGAATTTCAATCTTTTACCCTTGACATTTTCATTAAAGACACCATCAGCAAAAACAAGATTTCCGTTTACAAACGTATGAGTCACTGTATTATGCAGAATCGTTCCCTCGTATGGCGACCATCCGCATTTGTACAAAATGTTGTCTTTTGAAACGACTATTTCTTTTTTGGGATTCACGATGGCGAAATCGGCATAATATCCTTCCCTAATGAAGCCTCTGTCTTTGATTTGGTACAACATCGCCGGATTATGGGCCATTTTCGTCACAACTGTTTCTATATCAAATATTTTATTGCGGCACATCTCCAGCATCAGCAGAAGGGAATGCTGCACGGAAGGGAATCCCGACGGGCATTTGAAATAGTCGCTGACGAACTTCTCCTCCACCCTATGCGGTGCATGATCGGTGGCGATGGTATCGATGAGCCCCGACTTCACGCCTCCGCTTAGTGCTTCACGGTCTCTCTCGGTCTTAATGGCCGGATTACATTTTATCCTAAAACCGAGTTTTTGATAATCTGCATCACTAAAATGAAGATAATGAACACACGTCTCGGCTGTTATCTTCTTGTCTTTCAACGATTTACTGTTATCAAAAAGACCAAGTTCCCTTTCCGTAGAGATATGTGTCACATGAAGCCGCGTGCCATATTTGTCGGCAAGTTCCACGGCGTGTGCCGACGACCTGTAACAAGCTTCTTCGTCTCTGACAAGCGGATGAATAAAAGCCGGCGCACCGCTACCGTATTTTTCCTTAAAAAACGTCGTGTTTTTTCTGATTATTGACTCGTCTTCGCAATGTGCAGCTATCAGACAAGGCGATTCCGCAAAGATACGTGCGAGTGAAAAATCATTGTCAACGAGCATATTACCCGTACTTGAGCCCATAAACAGCTTTATGCCGCAGACATCAGCTGGAACGACTTTCGCAATCTCGTCAATATTGTCGTTTGAGGCACCAAGATAAAAAGAAAAATTTATCAGTGATTTTTCTTCCGCAATCTTGAACTTATCTTCTAACAAGTTTATTGTCAGCGTATTAGGCTCGGTGTTAGGCATCTCCATAAAAGACGTAACGCCTCCTGCCGCTGCCGCACGGCTTTCACTTTGTATGTCGGCCTTACCTGTCAAACCAGGCTCGCGGAAATGAACATGTTCATCAATAACGCCGGGGACGAGATAACAATCCGTAGCATCAATACACTGACAACCTGTATAATCTGAGAAAACGTCATCATCATTTCCACGGACGATCTTTTCAATACGCTCGCCGTTCACAACGACGGTACCTTTGAAGACTTCCCCTTCGTTGACGATATTTGCATTTCTGACGATATACATCACTTATCGGCCTGCCTCGGTTTTATCTTTCCCATCATACCTCTCCAGCGTAGGTTCATAACGCCGAAGATGGCTTCGCGGAATATGCCGCCCGACATTTTGGAGGTACCTTCGACGCGGTCGGTGAAGACGATTGACACTTCCTCTATCTTAAAGCCAAGTTTCCATGCCGAGTACTTCATCTCTATCTGGAAGGCGTATCCCTTGAACTTAACGCGGTCGAGGTCCATTGTCTCGAGGACTTTTCTTGTGTAACACACGAAACCCGCAGTGGTGTCTCTCACTTTCATTCTGGTGATGAGGCGGACGTATGCTGAGCCGTAATACGACATCAGGACGCGCCCCATAGGCCAGTTGACCACGTTGACGCCGGTTTTATAGCGTGAACCGACAGCTACATCAGCACCATTGGCGCAAGCGTCATGCAGGCGGATGAGGTCGTCGGGATTATGTGAGAAGTCGGCATCCATCTCGGTGATGTACTGATATTCGCGTTCCAAGGCCCATTTAAAGCCTGTGATATAAGCCGTTCCAAGTCCTAACTTGCCTTTTCTCTCAATGATATGAAGTTTATCTGGAAATTCCTGCATCAGACGTTTAACTATATCAGCTGTACCGTCGGGGCTGCCGTCTTCGATGATTAGAATATCGAACGGCATCGACAGGTTGAAGACATAACGAATTATCTTCTCTATGTTTTCCTTTTCGTTGTATGTCGGTATTATTACAAGATTCTCTTTCATTTTCAATTGATTTATTTATTCACCAAGATGAAATTGTCCGTCATAATCAGCCTGTGTTCCTTCCATATTGTACCTTATCAACAAGTTGCCCAAAACATTGAGTTTTTTGCCGAGGTTTTCCGGATGATCGTGAAGGTTGACGGCTTCACGGATATTGTTGTTTGACGGCAGATAAACTATCGCGCAACGTTCTATGTTTTTCTCATCAGGATCGTCGGCGATAATGACGTTTAACAAATTAACTTCTTCAGCAAACGGGGCTGTCCATACTATATCTTCGGCAGATTGAATATTACGGCTTTTTGAGCTTCCAACGATATAGCCGTAAGCCCATTTCCCTTTTTCACCCTGATGGGACTGCAGAGCTCTAACGTCATACGGATTTTCTTCTGTGCCGTCGCCCGTTCCGAAGCAGCGTGCGTTGTCGAAAACGACTTCCGATGGTGAGCGCAGAACGAGTTGCCATGTCACATTGCTGCCGCTTTTGTATTTCGTCAGGATACCTGTTATACTGCCGTTGCCGCTCGGTATAGTCTGCTTCGCAAAAGACGCGTAGTTGCTCGTCCTAACCGTCACCTGACTTGTGCCTTCGCAGTCGTTGATTATCCTCGAACCATATCCTGCGGAATCGGCATACGGCTTATTCAAATCAGCTTCAACAAACTCGACTTCGTCAAATTTGACGAGTTCGCAGATATGATTATCAAACTCGTTCATATCACTGATTGACAGCTCCGTAACATTAACTTCGCAGCCGTTTTTCAGAATCGTGATATTATTCGGGTCGAGGTCCTGAATCTGCGGCGTCCCGCTGTATTCCGACACTGTCGCGCCGTTGAGATAAACGCGGATGGAGTCGCCTATGCGAAGGCCGCTTGTCGATTCCATATAAAGTTCGATAGAGGCAGTGCCGTCACTGATGAAAGCCGCCTTGTAAAGATTACCCGATGTCTCGTCAGCGGTAACGATAGCGCAGACTGATGCCGTGTCGGTTATCTTCACCGGACGATTTCCGTTCTCGCTGAAAATATCGAGCAGATTACGTACGGAATAGAGCGTCCCGACCGGCAGAGGCGGGATATTTGGCGCGTCGAAATCATTGTTGCGGGCTTTCCTGTCCACGCACGATGCGAGCAATCCGCATGCGATGGCGAGGAGTAAAACATATTTTGAGATTCTATTCTTCATATCTTTAATTTTGAAAGTCATAATGATTTATTTTCCTGTCTCGTTTTCCTTTATCACGATAGATTTTATCTCAATGGTTCCGGCCTTTATGTCCGTCGAAGTGTATTCAACGGCGAAGACGACTTCCTTGCCGGCGAATGCGGACAAATCAACAGTCAGCGTCTTAAACGTATTCCAATCGGAACTCTCCGACCACTGTCCGCTTATCTCGGTCCAAGTGTAATCGTTGGGATTTTTTCCTCTTTCGTAGTCGTCTGACACAAAGATGTGCATATCGTTCTTTATGTTGGCGAAATATCTTCCTATATAGGTTATCTCCGCCGTGACGGAAGCGGCATCCTTCAGATTTACCGACGACGACAACAGCCAGTCATCGTTAGCGTGATTCGTATTACCGACATAGCCTGTCATCTTCGCGGTGTGATAATCGATAGTCCAATATTCATCGCCAAAAACGTCGTAAGTGTCATACGTTCCGAAACTGTATGAGAAATCCTGTTCATAAGGGAGTTCCTGAAGCTCGTCAGATGTCCCCGGCTCGGCAGGTTCGCCCTCGCATATCTCGATATACTTCACTTCAATAGTTCCAGCCTTAACCTCAGTTGACAAATATCTAACGGCCACAACGACGGTATCTCCGACAAAATCATTCAGGCTGACTTCCGAAGTAATGAAAGTGTTCCAATCACTTCCGTTGACAAATTCAACATCCAATTTTGTCCAATCATACTCTTTCGGGTCAGTACCGGAGACGTAGTCGCGAGACACCATCAGCGAGATGTCGTTATTGATATTCTGGAAATAGCGGGCTATATAGTTGATGCAGACTTTTGCATTTTCCACGCCCGTGAGTGCCACCTGAGAAGAGATGAGCCAGTCCTCGTTAGCGTAATTTGTGTTATCGACGTAACCTGTCATCTTGGCCGTCGAATAATCGATTTCCCAAGTCTGTGCGCCTAAGCAGTCGTATGGCTTATACGTACCAAAAGTTGTCGAGAACGATTGATTATAAGGAAGTTCCTTTACGGTTTCTCCTTCATCTTCACAACGCGGGCCGTTCATATTGACATCCGACGTGTTGCGGATAAGCATCTGCCATGTCTTATTCGATTCGCTCTTTTTATACAGAGACACGACACATACGAGGTCGCCTTTGCCTTTTGGGAGGCTGTCGCTTGCAAACGTCGCGTAATTCGATGTCCTGACCACTGCCGAATAACCTGAGCAGTCTTCTATTCCACGGTCGGACGAGCTTTCATATTCGGCGTAAGTATGGTTCGGATCAGAGAACTGCACATCGCTCAGTTTGACGAGGTCGCAAAGGTGTTTGCCTTCGTTCACTTCCTTCAGGGTAGCAGGCGTCGGTATTATATCTACATTACGTTGTCTGATTATGATTCTGACATTTGGATCTGGTTCGACACCTGCGGCGGGAAGCTGAATCTGCGGAAGTCCGTTGTAATATCCGGCCACTGCCCCGCTTAGATCGAGCGTTATATAATCCCCTGCATGTGCCTGAAAATCCTCCGTTCCCGAATTGCGATAGACGGCTATGCAGCCTCCTTTTTCATCTCTTATGTAAATAGTGCGGTAGATGTTGCCTGTCCTCTCGTCGCCGATGACGTAGGCATCAACAGAAGCCGGCTCATACTCGTCGAATAGGAATGTTTCCACTTTTCCAAGAGAGTCGAGAATCGCGGACACCGACCATTTCTCTCCCTCATCCATAACGTTGATAGATGGCTTTTCGTTGTCTTTCTTGCACGACACAAACGCGAGTACGACCGCCGCCGTAACCGCCATCACTATATATCTGAACTTCTTCATATTTTTCGATTTTAATGTTAGACTTTAATTACGGTTTTAGTTTATCGCCTTATGGTGAGACTTATGAAATAGTTGATTCCGTAGAGGTAGGAATATTTCTCGGGGAAGCGTTCCGGCTCGGCGTAGTCGCTTCTCAGCTGTTCATAGCCGTAGAGCGTGATGTCCTTCTTATTGAGGAGGTTGTTGATGCTGACATTGAGGAGGAAGTAATATTCTTTTATATGCCACGATATTCCGCCGTAGAAGTCGAGTGTGAAGGCATCGTCGAGTTTCTTCTGTTCGAGGAGCTGATCGATGCGTGCGTCGCCCTCGTAAAGGCCTGCCATTGCGCTTGCCGTGTGGTTGCACGGGTTGACTGCCATATAGTAACGTCCGAAGTAGTTTCCGTTAAGGCTTATCCACCAGTTTTTCGGCGCATTGTATTTCAGTCCGAGAGAACCGACGGTCTGCGGCATCTCACCAACGTAATAGTTTTTAAGATAAACCTTCTCATTCTGATAAATAGGCTCGGCGTTGTTGTCTTCATACACGTTGACGCGCGGGTTGTTTGTATAGAACTCTTCCCCTATCGAGCCGGCGAACTGTGCGGTAAGAGTCGGTGTCATCTTGAGGTCTGCGCCGACTTCCACGCCGTGTGCGAGTTTTTTGATGTCGTTCATGAGGTAGTTGACGAAGACGCCTTTTTCTTCGTAATAGAAGCTGCGGTTCCAGTTCATATCACTGCTGTTGACTAAGTAATAACTAACGCGCGCCTTGACATTGGGAGCGCGGAGTTCGTAGCCGCCGTCAACGGTGAAGAGTTTTTCCGTCGTAAGGTTATCAACAACCGTATTTCTGACTTTCGGAGAGACGAAGGCACTTCTAAAATCGGGAGCCTGATGTCTGTAGGCGATATTCGCGAAGAGGTAGTTGCGTCCGTCGATGGCGTAGTGTGTACCGCTCTTCACGCCGAAAGTGAGGAAGTTGAGTTTTTCTGAATCGCCGTAGGAAAGGTTTCCTTGGAAATGTCCGTTTTCATAATTGCCTTTGCGGTACATATTGACGAAGTCGCCTTGTGCCGCCAAGTATGCGTCGAATCTGCTTACTATGTAGTTGGCCTGAGCCCAAAGGTTAATCTTATTGACATTAGCGACGTAGTCGTATCCGAACACATCGCCTTTGCGTGCGATATGGTTTTTATTGCGGAGGTTCGTCTGTTGTGCGTCGGAGACGATGAAAGTCTCGCCGTCGGCGTATTTATCGATGTCCAAGTAATAGTCGCCGCCGAGGAGGTCGGCGATAAGCTTGTAGTAATTCGTTTTCGACACGTTACCCATCAATCCGGCGTTGATATGCAGTCTTGGGTTCACATCATATTTAAAACTTGTCGCGATGCCGCCCATATTCTTATCTTGGCGTCTTTCTTCAACGATGTATTTTGAGGCGAGTCCGGTAACGGTGTTTCCTGTTATACCGTTGGCATCGTGAACTGTCATGAGGTGGCGTGAGTTGGCGGCGTAGAGTTCGTCCCAGTTGATTTGATGAAGGTCGGAGTTATTGACCCATTCGTTGAGATAAGCCTCATAGCCGTCCCAAGTGTAACCATCAGCACCGCTTTCCAATTTATACAGGTAGTAGCTCGGCAGGTTGCGGTAGTAGTCGGGGCGAGGGTCGGGACCTTCGTTCCATTCGAGTGATGTGCTTCCGCTGCGACCCATCCAATAGTATGCGGTCGTGTTAAGCTGCATTTTGTCGTTTATCTTGAAATAATGCTGCAGTTGGAACATCGGCTGGTGGTAGTTGCTGACTCTCGCGGCGCGTTTGAAGCGGCTTCCATCGGTATCTGTCTGCCAGCCCCAGTTGGGGTTGTAGTAGTTATCATCAAGCAGGTCGTAACATTCCTGAACTACAGGCGAGCCGCCGGCTCTGCTTGAAGGAGCTCCGAGGATGGTGAATCCGAGAGAATGTCTGTCGTTTATCTTTTTTTCTCCTGTGAGGAAATAACTGTAAGCGTCGTACCAAGTACCATCCTGATAGCCTTTGAGCGACCATCTGCGTGATGCCGAAACGGTGAACGCCCATCCGTCGTCCATCATGCCGGTGGAGGCCGTGACCATCAGACGGTTGTTGTAAGACCTGTTTGAATTGGCGTAGCCGACCGACACCTGTTTGCGGTACAGACTTGCGCGTGTCGAAATTGCCGTGAGGCCGCCCATACCGCCAAATCCCACTTCGGCCATGCCTGTGTTCATGGTGATGGTAGTCAGACGCATGACATCGTTGAGTCCGCCCCAGTTGGAATAATACGGACGCCCGGTCTCCGGGTCATTCATCAAGATGCCGTTTATCATGACATCGGTGTACTTTGAATCGAAACTGCGGATGCGGAATCGGCGGTTGCTGAGGTTATAGGCAGCGATACTGCTGAACACATCGCGCGACGACTGCAGAAATCCCGAAACATCAGTGGTGTTGTTTACTTCGTCAAAGTCGGTATCGAACAAGACGACGGCTGGCATGATGGTGTTTTCCTGCTCTTTCAAAGTGTCGTTGACTGTAACTTCCTCCTGCGAAAAAGCATTGACACACAAGATAGAAACTGCAACTAATAGTAGTATTCTCTTCATATTGGAAACGTATTCTCAGATTAAGATGCAAAGATATGTTTTTTTTCGCAATCTTCCCCCAAAAGTTTTTCGTAATTTTGCCCTCGGATTATTACGTAAAACTCATGATATGATAACAAAATATTTAATCATCCTGAAAAGTATTTTCACAGGAATGCTCTTTTCTGACCAAACCGCAAAACTCTTGTCGGAAATCATCGCCCTAACAACCATCATTGCCGTGAGTTACGCGATATGCTGGCTGTGCAGTTATCTTTCCAACAAAGTATTCGGCATATTGGCAAAAAAAACCAAGACTCAGGCCGACGACATATTTGTCGAAAACAGGGTCTTTAACAAGTTCTTCCTCCTCATTCCTGCATACGCGATAAGGAATTTCGCACCCGATGCCCTCCCCGATTATCCTACGGCATTCAAAATCATCATCATTCTGACAAAAATTTACGAGATAATAATCTACGCGAGAATCGTGACGTCCCTGATGAAGACTCTTTACGACATATACAACACGAAAGACATTTCGCGGACAAAATCGATGAAGGGCCTTTTGCAGGTTGCCGAATACATCACATACGCTATCGCGGTCTTGTTCATAATCACGACACTTACCGGCAAAGACCTCTCCAGCATAATAATCGGTTTGGGAACTCTTTCGGCTGTGCTGATGCTCGTATTCAAAGACTCCATACTCGGTTTCGTCGGAGGAATACAGCTTTCCGTCAACGACATGGTGCGTCTCGGCGACTGGATAACCGTGCCGCAGCACAACGCCGACGGCGACGTCATTGACATCAGCCTGACGACGGTCAAAGTACAGAATTTCGACAAGACCATAACGATGATACCGACGTATTCGCTTGTTTCCGAATCATTTACCAACTGGCGAGGAATGGCGGAATCGGAGGGAAGACGTATCAGCCGCTACATCATCATCGACACCGAATCCATCAAATTCTGCACTCCTGAAATGATAACCCGCTTCAAAGAAATCAGCCTCGTGAGAGACTATATCGAAGCGAAGGAACTGGAGATTGCCGAATACAACAAAAAACATGGTTTTGATACGAGCGAAACCCCTGTCAACGGACGTAATCAGACGAATCTCGGCATCCTGCGTGCCTACATCACGGAATATCTCAAAGCCAACGAAAACCTCAGCAAAGACCTCGTCATCATGGTGAGACAGCTGCAACCGACGGAATTCGGACTTCCGCTGCAGGTTTACGCCTTCTGCTCAAATAAAAACTGGCCTGACTATGAAAGGATTCAGAGCGACATATTCGACCATATCATCGCCGCCGTCCCGATGTTCGACCTCAGAATATACCAGAGACCGTGAAGAAGTTAGAAGTTAGAAGTTAGAAGTTAGAAGATAGAAGATAAGTAGATGAACAACATTAGTTTACATATTAGTTCGGTGCTTCGCCCTTCGACGAGCTCAGGGAGCGAAGCTCAGCAACCTGATTTACAGCTCATTGAGCCTGTCGAAATGAGCCTATCGAAATGAGAATATACTTTTGCAGCTTAATTATGAATGGTTACTTAGAAGTAATATTTTTCTTTTGACAATTTGACAATTTGACCGTTTGACTTTTGACTTTTGACTTTCGACTTTTGACTTTTGACTTTCGACATTAAACATTAAACATTAAACATTAAACAAACTAAAAAAAATGACACTTTTATATCCGATGAAATTTCAGAACCAGTATTTTGAAAAAATCTGGGGCGGACAAAACATCAAAACTATTCTCGGGCTCGACTACGGCCAGATGACGAACTGCGGCGAGGCGTGGCTCATTTCGGGCGTCGATGGTCACAACAGCGTCGTTGCAAACGGCAGTTTCGAAGGTGACGAACTCAACGACCTCGTCGAGACTTTCATGGGCGACTTCGTTGGCGAAAAAGTCTTCGACAAATACGGAGAACGCTTCCCCATCCTCGTCAAAATCATCGACCCGGTAACGTGGCTTTCCGTGCAGGTTCATCCTGACGACAATCTGGCACAAAAAATAGGGCTTGAGAACGGCAAAACCGAGATGTGGTACGTCATGCACGCCTCCGATGACGCGACTCTCGTCTCCGGCTTCAACCAAAACGTTTCCAAAGAAGAATTCGAAAAGCTCGTCAACGACAAAAAAGTGTCGCAAGTACTTAATTACGAGCATGTTAAAGAAGGCGACGTTTACTTCATTCCTGCGCGACGCATTCACGCACTCGGCCCGGGCTGCATGGTGGCGGAGATTCAGCAGACAAGCGACACAACGTTCCGCGTCTATGACTGGGACCGCATCGACCAATACGGCATGTACCGCGAACTTCATATCCCACAGGCTCTCGCGACACTCGACTTCAAGAAGGAAGACTGCTATCATACGCATTACGACAAAGCCACCATCAACAGCACAGTGCCCGTCGTCGATACGCCGTTCTTCACAACGAACATCATCAGGCTCGAACAGGCCGTTTTGAAGAAAGACTATTCCGAACTCGACTCATTCGTGATCCTGATGTGCGTTGAAAATTCGTTTGTACTACGCTGGGACGGAGGCGAACTAGTAATAGGCAACGGCGAATGCGTGCTCATCCCGAACGCCGTGAACCGAGTGGAAATATGCACCGCGCACAAGGCCAAAATTCTTGAGACCTACATCGCGTAAAAACATCAAGCACCTTTGAATATCAACATATTCATGCCATCTTTGTCGAAAATCTCGTTAGCAACATCAAGCAGTTTCGACGATGTTATCCGTTCGATTTTTTCCCTAATCTGAGACATCGTCTCGCAGCCTTCGCCGTAGAAATGGGCACGGACTATCGACAACAGTTCGTTCATTCCCGACTCGTTGCCGAGAGCCACCTGTCCGAGAAGCTGTTTCTTTGCGTTCGACAGCTGCAAAGTACCCAAAGCCGTATTCCGCATCTTATCCAACTCCTTGAAAACAAGTTCGATAGAACGTTCAGCCGAGTCAGGATCGACGCCAAGGTAAATTGAGAAATTGCCGGTATCTGAGTAAGCGTTGTATTGCGACTCGATGGTATAGGCGAAGCCGTATTTCTCGCGGATGTTCAGGTTGAGGCGCGAGTTCATTCCCGGTCCGCCGAGGATGTTGTTAAGCAGGATCAGCGGAATTTTATTCTGATGACGGATGTCGTAAGCGAGGCCGCCGATCATGATATGAGAAAGATGACTGTTTCGCTCGCAGATAATTTTCTTCGGTGCGCGACTTTCAAACGGAATACGATGATAATCAACATTATGACACTGCCATTCACCAAAATAGCGAGCCGCCGTCTTCTCAAAATCGGAAAAGCTCATATCAGCGACGGCACCTATAACAAGTCGTTCGGTGGAATAATTGTTTTTTATAAATCTGACGATGTCGGCGCGGCTGTAATTCTCTACAAGTTCCTTCGTGCCAAGGATGTTCCGTCCTAACTGATGGCCTTCGTAAAGAACATTTTCAAATTCGTCGAAAATCTCTTCCGAAGGCGTGTCGCGATAAGAGTTTATCTCATCGAGAATGACTTCCTTTTCTTTGTCCATCTCTCGTTGCGGAAAGACGCTTCTGAAGGCGACGTCGGAAAAAAGATCCATGGCCTTATTCATGTGTTCCTTCAGAAATGAAGCGTGAATGCACGTCTCTTCCTTAGTCGTATAGGCGTTAAGGTCGCCCCCTACATTTTCGAGGCAGGAAAGGATATGATAGGCGCGGCGGCGTTTAGTTCCTTTAAAGATCATGTGTTCGACGAAGTGAGCTAATCCGTTCTCATCGTCTTTCTCGTCACGCATGCCCGCGTTGACCATCAAGGCGAGATGCGACACTTCTCCGGCACGATGTCTGAACAACAGACGTATGCCGTTTGGAAGTATCGACTGTTCGATTTTTTCTTCAGGAAAATTCATATGGTGACTTCTATAAATTCCACGATTTTTAAACATTTTTTTGAGGCTATTCTGAAATCTTTTGCGTGCTTTTGAATTTTTGTCGCCATCTTGCTGGTTTTCACTCAGTTACAATGCCCGCATTGCTCCTTCGTTCAAATCAGCAATCTGTCTGACAAAATCTTCAAAATCATTGCAAAGCAATTTTTAGAAGTCACCATAAAAAGAACAAAATTACGGTCGTATTTTGTGACAAATCGAAAAAAATTCGTGCAAAGTTACCCTTTATTTTCAAACGAACGACTGATTGTTTGAAAAGGTTTATTATTTTTGCAGATTATTTCACACCTTTATGATGAATCTCGGTAAAAAAGCACTCGTCCTTGTCTCGGCCATGTTTTGCGTCGTCACGCTCAAAGCGCAGCAGGACATAATGAAAGCGAAGATTTCGACTGTAATGTTTCAAGGCACTTATGCCTTTCAGGGGCCAGGAGCCGACACGCGCGACCTTTACGGGAACAACTCGACCGTCGGCGGCGGCATCTATTACAAGACCAAATCGAACTGGATGTTCGGTATCAACGGCAACTACATCTTCAGCGAGAACGTCGATATCGCACGCAAGGATCTCATGGGGTGCATCCTCACCGAGAACGGCGAACTCATAACGGGCGACGGAATCTACGGAAGTTATTCACTTTTCGAGCGCGGCTGCCATTTTCAGGCGAAAGTGACGAAGATTTTCAACATCTTGGCACCGAACCCCAACTGCGGATTCTTCATCAGCGCGGGCGTAGGCTATCTGCAAAACAGGATAAAGATTGAATTTTCGTCATACATCTCGACACCGGCTAACCTCGCCGGCGACTACAAATACGGTTACGACAGAATGCGCGGCGGTTTCGCTTATTCGGGCGAGATAGGCTACCTCTTCCTCAGCAACACGAGAATATTCAACTTCTCGTTGTCGTTTGAGGTAATTCAGGCCAACACACACGCCATGCGCGACTACGATTTCAACCTTATGGGCAAAGGGCCGAGCAACTTCACAGACCGTTTCTACGGAATACGCGTCGCCATCTACATACCTACTTACAAGAGAATGCCGGCCGAATATTATTACGATTAGAAATGAGATTACTTTACTCTTTTGGAATAAGACTTTACTCTGCGGCAGTTTCCATCGCAGCCTTTTTCGGCAACAAGAAAGCCGTCCAGTGGCGCGACGGACGACGCGGACAATGGAAAGGAATACTAAACCTCTCCGAAGAAGAAAAAAAACATGAATGGATTTGGATGCATGTGTCGTCGTTAGGTGAATACGAACAAGGGCTGCCCGTCTTAGAAGCAATCAAAAAGAATTTCCCGAAATACAAGATTCTACTGACGTTCTTCTCGCCTTCAGGATATGAGATAAAGAAGGACAAGACGTGCGCCGACCGCGTGGCCTACATGCCGTCCGACACAATCTGCAATGCAAAAAGACTCGTCAGGGCGTTTCCATTAAAAGCCGCCTTCTTCGTAAAATATGACTTCTGGTTCAACTACATAAAAGTATTGCACGACAACAAAATACCGATGTATTATGTGTCGATGCTGCTCCGCCAAAACCAATATTTCTTCAAGCCTTACGGCAGATGGTTTCGCAAACATTTGACATATATCGACTATTATTTTGCGCAGGATGACGAAACGGCACAGGCCTTGAAGCTTCTCGGAACCGACAAGATAACGATTACCGGAGACACACGCTTCGACAGGGTTTATAACATCGCGCAGCAGCCTGCCTCATTCCCCGAAATAGAGGAATTTATCGACGGGAGAAAGTGCATCGTCGCCGGAAGCACGTGGAAAACCGATGAGAAAATGCTGCACGAATTTTCAAAGACAATGCCCGACGACTACTGCCTCATCATCGCGCCTCATCATCTCAACGACAGCCATATCAGGCAGATTACGGCGTTACTCGAAAGCGACTACCAGCTTTACACGGAAATAAATCCGAAAAATCATTGTAAAATTCTGGTACTCAATACGATAGGAATATTGTCGAAGATTTACCGATACGCCCGTTTTGTACATATCGGCGGCGGTTACGACGACACGATACACAACACACAGGAGGCTGTTGTCTATGGCTGTCCTGTCACTTTCGGCCCGATATACGGCATGTTCAAGGAGGCCGTTGACCTTGTGAAAGAAGGCGGCGCATACAGTCTCGCCAATCAGGACGAGATGAACGAGTTGTTTATGCGTTTCATCAACGACGAGGCTTTCCTGAGACAGACTTCGAGCATCTGCAACGACTTCCTTCGCAGGAATCTCGGGGCAACGGAGAAAATCGTCAAAGAACTGAGTTCGATTTTATCTATTCCACAAAATAGATCACCTTTGTAAAAATATTTTTTCATTATGACAGCTACCATAATGCCGGCGGCAGGCAGACAGTGCCGCAACATCGTCTTCATCCTTGATGACATTCATCAGCTTGAAAAGAACATTTTTTCGGAATTAGAAAGAGAATATATTGAAAACCAATTCAATAATAAAAAGAAAATCATCCAGATAAACAGGTTTTCGGAATTTCTATATATCGTTTTCCTTAACAACGAAAAAGAAAGACACATCCGTTTGGAAGACTGCAGAAAGGCGGGATTCGACATCTGCGGACATCTCAACGACAACAAACAGACAGAAATCGCAATAAAAACAGTAGAACCGCACAAGGACGAAATCATCGCACTTGCGGAAGGGCTCGTCCTTTCAAACTACAAATTCAATAAGTATCAAACGGAGAAAAAAGACAACACGCTTGAGTCAATTATCATTGAAGACCAGTCATTTAACACCGAAGACTTCAACTTTCTGAATGCGACATTAGATGCTACCTGCTGGGCGCGCGACCTTGTAAACGAGCCCGTTAACAAGCTTAACGCCGAAGAACTTGCGCGACAGATTAGCGAAAAAGTCAGAAGTGTCGGAGGCAAGGCGGAAGTCTTCAACAAAAAGAAGATTGAGACGCTGAAGATGGGCGGTCTTTTGGCTGTCAACGCCGGAAGTCAGGATGAACCGACGTTCACCATACTCGAATGGAAGCCGGACAACGCCGTCAACGCAAATCCAGTCGTCCTCGTCGGCAAGGGAATCGTCTTCGACACCGGCGGATACAACCTCAAAACAGGTTCTATCATGGATGATATGAAGGACGACATGTCGGGAGCGGCTTCGGTGGCGGCATCCGTTTATGCGACTGCCAAAGCCAAGCTGCCGGTGCATGTCATCGCCCTTGTACCCGCCACCGACAACAGAATCGACGGCAACGCCCACGTGACTGGCGACGTCATAACGATGTACGACGGCACGACGGTCGAAATACTCAACACCGATGCCGAAGGACGCCTCATCCTCGCCGATGCGTTATCATACGCCAAACATTATAACCCGATGTGCGTCTTCGACTTCGCGACGCTCACCGGAGCCGCGTCGCGGGCCATCGGACCACTTGCATCCGTGGTGATGGAAAAAGACGCCGATAAGATTTACTCCGACCTCGAACAATCAGGTTTCGACGTCTTCGAGCGCCTCGTCAAATTCCCGATGTGGGAAGACTACGGCGAACTCATCAAATCTGACATCGCCGACATCAAGAACACGGGCGCACCATTCGCCGGAATGATTATGGCCGGCAAGTTCCTCGAGCACTTCACCGACTATCCGTGGGTGCATTTCGACATTGCCGCCACAGCCTTCTTGGAACACAAAGACAGTTACAGAGGCATCGGCGGAACAGGAATTCACGTCAGACTGCTCGCCGACTATTTCAGAAAGATGGCGAAGACAAAATAAGTTTCGGGACATCAATAAAGATTTTTATTTTTTCAATAACAAGACATGAACACAAAAAGACTTCCAATAATAGGCATAACGCAAGGCGACATCAACGGCATCGGTTATGAAGTGATAATCAAAGTACTAAGCGACAGCCGCATTTTCGAGAACTTCACGCCTGTGATATACGGGCAATCGAAAGTCTTCTCGTACTACAAGAAACGTTTCGGCCTCGAAGAGATGTCATACGCAGTGATACGCGACATTTCAGGAGTTCAGGCGGGACGCATCAACATAATAAACCACACTGACGAGGAACTGAAGATTGAAGTCGGCATTTCCACACATACGGCGGACGAGGCGGCTGCGGCGGCCCTCAAACTCGCCATGAACGACCTCCTCAAAGGCGATATTGACGCAATGGTCACCGCACCTATAAATAAAAGAAGTATCAAGTCCGACAGTTTCAAATACAGCGGAAACAACGAGTTTGTGAGTTCTTTCTTCAAAGATCACAAGGCACTTATGCTGATGGTCTGGGAAAAACTGAGAGTCGGCACCGTCACGAACCACATTCCTGTTAAAGACATTTCGGGAGCCGTCAGCAAGGAACTCATTCTCAGCAAACTTCAGATAATGAACAAAACGCTGAAGGAAGATTTCGGCATTGACGCGCCGAAGATTGCGGTTCTCGCCCTCAACCCGCATTCCGGTGAGGACGGAGTTCTCGGTCAGGAGGAGCGCGACATCATCATTCCTGCCATCAAGGAGGCGACGGAAAGTGGAATCATGGCTTTCGGGCCATACGCCGCAGACGGTTTCTTCGGAGCTGCGTCATGGACGAAGTTCGACGGTGTGTTGAGCATGTATCATGACCAGGGACTCATACCGTTCAAGACGCTCGCCATTGACGGAGGCGTCAACTTCACGGCAGGACTTCCGGTGATAACGACATCGCCCGCGCACGGCACAGCCTACGACATCGCCGGCAAAGGCACAGCCAACCCCGAATCGTTCAGACACGCGATTTTTATTGCTCTCGACATCATTAAAGAGAGAAGACAGAAGTTAGAAGTTAGAAGTTAGAAGTTAGAGGTTTTCTACATCTTTTTCAGAAGAATGAGATAAACCGGAAAGTGGTCGGAATATCCGCCCTGCCACACGCCTCCCGCAAAGGAACGATAAGGATAACCGTTATAACGCCCGCCGTGCTGCTTGAGGAACTCTTTTGAATGCACGACGGGTTTATACATTTGGTACGTACTGAAATCCGTGCGCAGCAGAGCCTTGGTGATTATCGTCTGATCGAGAACACCTTTAACATCACCGTAATAATTAGTCCCTATGCCTTTCTGGTGAAGTTCGTACATTGGGTTGAAGAAATCGCCGTCCTTCATGTCTGAAACCTTTCCGACAGCGCGAAGTCCTTTGGTAATGCTCTTATTTGTGGGATAATCGTTATAGTCGCCCATCATTATTATCTTCGCGTCCGGTTCGTCGGCGATGATGGAGTCGGCGATGTGCCTGCAGAGGTCAGCGGCAGCCATACGACCTGGCAGAGAGCGTTTCTCGCCGCCGTATCTTGAAGGCCAGTGCATCACGATGATGTGGATTTTTTCACCATCGAAGAGGCCGGAAACGACGAGCTGGTCACGACTTATAAACTCAGGTTGTCCGGGAACGTGGAGCGGATACGATTTGGTGTTCGTCGGCTTAAAATACTTTGGATTATAAATCAGTCCTACATCAACGCCGCGCCTGTCAGGAGAATCGTAATGCACTATCTGGTAGTTTCTGTCTTTGATGGCCGGTTGTGCCACAAGGTCTTCAAGAACCTGTCTGTTTTCCATTTCCGAGAGGCCGAGGACGGCGACTCCGTCGGGAACGTAAAACTTATCATCTTTATCGTAAGTGCCTATTGTCGCGATGGCTTCAGACATGTGTCGCAACTTGACAGTATATTTCTCGGTATTCCATCTGTTTTTCCCGTCAGGGAGAAATTCCTCGTCATTTTTATTCGGGTCGTTTATCGTATCGAAAAGATTCTCAAGGTTGTAAAAACCTATAAGTCCGACTTTATAAGAATCTTGTCCAAACATAGGAAAAGCAAAAGCGGCTGAAAGCAGCAATACAAAAACTTTTTTTATCGACATCGTGAAAGTATTTAAAACGTGCGAAGTTACAAAAAAAAATATCAACTTTTCTTTCAGACTGCAAAAAATGCTTATCTTTGCAGCCGCAAAACCAAAAGCAGAATCGGGTGTCTCCGATATGCGTTTTAAGTAAGTTTCCTGAAAAAAATCTTTTTTAATTTTTAATCTTTTTTAATTTTTTGTCGTTGATGTACAATATTTCAGAACTCAATGAAAAGTCGTTGGCCGAACTGAATGAAATCGCGGTCGGGATGAACATTGCCAACGCAGGCTCTGACAAAGACGCACTCATCCGCAACATCATTAAGCATCAAGGTATTTCATCTCCTTTAAATGATATAGATGATATAGTTCCTAAAAAAAGGGGGCGCAAAAAGAAGATAGAAACGACTGTTGCAGAAGAGAGCCGTCCAGATGAAAAACGTACAGAAGAAAGCCATTCGGAGGCAGCTTCTGATGACGAAGGCCGTCCGAAGCGCGCAAAACGTCCGAGGATAGCCAAAGCCGTCAAGACGTTCATCAATACCGAAGAGGAGCAGGACAAAGTGCAGCACACCGACTTCAGCGAGCCGGAGGAAAAAGTCGTAGAACAGGCACCGGCAAAAGAAGAAGCCTTTGAAGAAATTTTTGAAGAGACCTTCGAAGAAGAAAAGGAGATAAAAGAAAAAGAAGTAGAGCCGGAAGTAAAAGGGAAGGTTCATTACGAAACCGAAAACGGAGAAGACACAGCCGTAAAAGCAGTTGAAGAGGCGCGAGTCCAATACGAACAGCGCAAAAAGCAGTGGCAGGATAGGCGCAAGAACAACCGCAGGGACATCAGAAACGACAACGCAAATAATGAGCAGGGAGCAAAATCGCCCGCCGAACAATATGATTATCAAGACAATCAGAAGACTATCGCCGAGATAGAGGAAAATCTCAACAGGCATAATCAAGACGAAATATTAAAGGAATTCGACAGCATCGTCAAGGTGGAAGGTGTTTTAGAAATGATGCCGGACGGCTTCGGTTTCCTGCGTTCGTCTGACTACAATTATCTAAATTCCCCTGACGACGTTTACGTCTCACAGTCACAGGTAAAACTCTTCGGCCTCAAGACCGGCGACACCGTGCTCGGAGCCATACGCCCGCCTAAGCACGGCGAAAAGTTCTTCCCACTGACGAAAGTCTATAAAATAAACGGCCTCGACCCTGACAAAGTGCGTGACAGGATTCCTTTCGACTACCTCACTCCCCTCTTCCCGAATGAGAAATTCAAGATAACGGAGCACGAAGGCGGCACTATTTCGACAAGAATCATGGATTTGTTCGCCCCTATCGGGAAAGGCCAGCGTGGTCTCATCGTGGCACAGCCTAAGACGGGTAAGACTGTTCTTCTGAAGGAAGTGGCCAACGCCATCGCCGCGAACCATCCCGAAGTTTACCTCATCATATTACTCATCGACGAGCGTCCTGAAGAGGTGACGGACATGGCCAGAAGCGTCAACGCCGAAGTCATCGCATCAACATTCGATGAGCCGGCGGAGAAACACGTCAAGATTGCGAACATCGTACTTGAGAAGGCAAAACGCCTCGTCGAATGTGGTCACGACGTGGTTATACTCTTAGACTCTATAACGAGGCTTGCACGCGCCTACAACACCGTGTCACCGGCATCGGGTAAGGTACTCACCGGCGGTGTCGAAGCTAACGCGCTGCAGAAGCCGAAACGTTTCTTCGGAGCCGCACGCAACATCGAAAACGGAGGCTCGCTGACGATACTCGCAACGGCCCTCATCGACACGGGTTCCAAGATGGACGAAGTCATCTTCGAAGAATTCAAGGGCACCGGCAACATGGAGCTCCAGCTTGACCGCCGTCTGTCGAACAAACGCATATTCCCAGCCATCGACATTGTGGCATCAGGAACGCGCCGCGACGACCTTCTTGTACCTGAAAGCACGCTGCGCCGCATGTGGGTGCTCCGAAACCACTTCGCCGACATGACACCCATCGAAGTCATGGAATTTCTCAAAGACCGCGTTTCAAAGACGAAAGACAACGAAGAATTTGTCGCATCGATAGACAAATAACAAACAAAAAAAGCATCGCAGTTGCGATGCTTTTTTTGTTTGTGACCCGCCTGGGGCTCGAACCCAGGACCCCCACATTAAAAGTGTGATGCTCTACCTGCTGAGCTAGCGAGTCAACCGCTCATTTGCGAGTGCAAAGATACGGCTTTTTTCCAAACAAATAACCGCCATTCTAATTTTTTTTCAAAAAAAAGGAAACGTATTCATTATCATACGTTAACCACTTACGACACTTACGTTTACGTTATAGTTTACGTTGACATTTCAGCCCCGTATCAGGCTGCCTTTTGCCTGACGAGTTATGATTATGTCGTCATCAGTGCAATCGACAATGGTACTTTCCTCGTTACCGCCGAAACCGCCGTCAACAACAATATCCACACGGTCTTTGTAAATGTCGTGAATCTCTTCCGGATCCGTCGGGAACCCCACAACTTCATCCTCGCAAGTTATCGACGTTGACATCAGCGGGCAACCTAACTCCTTGACTAACAGACGCGCAACGGGATTATCGGGAATCCTTATGCCTATTGTCTTTTTTTTACTCTGGAAAATCTTGGGGATATTGTTGTTCGCCTCCAAAATGAAAGTAAACGGTCCCGGAAAATTTCTCTTCATCAGTTTGAAGACATCATTAGAGATCGGTTTAGTAAACTCTGAAAGCATACTCAAATCATTGAATATAAATGAAAATTGAGCCTTTTCTTTTTTTATCCCCTTTATTTGCGCTATCTTTTCAAGAGCTTTTGTGCTTTTGACGCTTCCTCCGATGGCGTAAATCGTATCTGTCGGGAAGACTATAACACCGTCATGTTCAAGACAATCCATTATGGTTTTGAGATGACGCTGACTCGGGTTTTCGTGATAAAGTTTTATGAGCATAGCCGTCGTTTTGGGCTGCAAAGATACGATAAAATCGTGAATTTCAAGCAAAAAACAGCATTTTGGCTTAATTTTGGCTATGAGTAAAAATTTTTATTTCAAAAAAGCAGGGTATCGAACAAAAAAAGCAGTAACTTTGCAGCGGGTAAGTCTTACACGACCAGCTCCTGTCGAATCCTCCAGGGTCGGAAGGCAGCAAAGGCAGATGGTTGAGCGGTGCGATGTAAGTAGCTTACCCTTTTTTTTCGTGATGGATTTCGAGCCTACATATACGACACGCCAGTTCGCGCTGACAGTCCTCATCGGAGGGATTACGACCGCCCTTATTCAATCAGGGACGTATATCCTTTTGTATTACTTCCTCTACGTCAAGTCATCGTTTCTGTTTTCGACAATCTACATCATTCCGCTCATCTGCATCGCGATGACTCTGATAATCTTCAAGCACTGCTTCGTCTGGGACGGCTTCGGCTATTTCAAGGCCTTTCGGCTATGCATCCTTACCGGCGTCTTCGCTTCGATACTTTTCGGACTCTTTATCTATGCCGAATACAGGTATTTCGGACTTGAAGACCGTTCTTCCTTTTTTAATGAAGACATGAAAAAAATGTTCTCGCCATGGTTCATTGCGATGACGATGACAATTGAAAACATTATTCTGACAATAATATATTCCGCGATAACGGCCCTATTCGGAAAGAACGGCGGCGAATCGCGATAAACGCAAAAAATCATTGATATGGACATTTCCGTCGTAATACCGCTGCTTAACGAAGAAGAATCACTTTCCGAACTTGAGGCCTGGATCCGCCGCGTGATGAACGAAAACGGATTCTCCTATCAGATAGTCTTCGTCGATGACGGCTCCACTGACGGCTCGTGGCACATCATACAGAACCTCGCGAAGGAAAACGCGAACATCAGGGGAATACGGTTCCGCCGCAACTACGGAAAATCGGCCGCCCTCAATGAAGCCTTCAAAATAGTCGAAGGCGATGTCGTGATAACCATGGACGCCGACCTTCAGGACAGCCCCGACGAGATTCCGGAACTCTTCAGAATGATAAAGGAAGACGGATTCGACCTCGTCTCCGGCTGGAAAAAGAAACGCTACGACTCGAAATTGGCGAAAAACATCCCATCAAAATTCTACAACTGGTCAACGAGGAAGATGACGGGAATAAAACTGCACGACTTCAACTGCGGACTGAAGGCCTATCGCAACGAGGTCGTCAAAAGCATCGAAGTTTACGGCGAAATGCACCGCTACATTCCGGTTATGGCAAACGCAGCCGGATTCACGCACATCGGGGAAAAAATCGTTCATCACCAGAAGAGGAAATACGGTGAATCGAAATTCGGGATGAGCCGTTTCATTAGAGGCTATCTCGACTTGATGACAATCTCGTTCATATCGAAATTCGGCAAACGCCCGATGCACCTCTTCGGAGGCCTCGGCTCCCTGATGTTCCTCATCGGCTTCATTATCACCGCGTGGCTCACCTATCAGAAATACATACATTCCGTCTTCGGCATGACCTCGCGTCCACTCTTCTATATCGCCATACTCGCAATGATTCTCGGCGTGCAGTCGTTTTTCACGGGATTCATCGCCGAGCTGATACAGAGCAACACGCCGAACAAGAAGACTTACGGCATTGCTGAAAAGATATAGGCGGTGAGCGGTGAGCTTTTGACCGTTTGACTTTTTGACTTTTTGACTTTTTGACATTTTGAGTTTTTGACTTTTTGACAATTTGACCTCTCTTAACCTTTCAAACCCTTTGAACGGTCTAAAGTCAAAAAACATTACGCATTCCGAATTACACATTACGAATTAAACTTGTTGCGGTGAAGATTGTTCGACTCCCTGCGGTCGCTCACAATGAGGCGCGGCAGTTGGTAATATAAAAAAAGTGGAGTTAGCCCCTACTAACACACGGCTCCAACTTTAACAGCGGAGTGGAGCAAACTCTCCTTTTTTCTCTCCAATGTGGTGCGAACTGTTTTCGGCACGCCTTTTTCTTGGCGTGCCTCTCGCACTTCGCACCACACTGCTGTTTCTATCACTGTCTCTTGTCGCAATTTCAAGAATTATAGGGCCAGACGCAGGCCCAAATCGTTGTCCCGGTCGTCGGGCGTGAAGTAGTCACGGTACGACACACGGCAGCTCCCCGCGTCGTTGTACCAGCTACCGCCACGAATCACGCGGTTAGAGGCCGACGACGGCCCCTGAGGGTTGGTCTGAGAACCGCTGCTATAACTCCCGTACCAGTCCTGACACCACTCCCATACGTTGCCGCTCATGTCGTAGATCCCCAGCTCGTTCGGCGACTTCGTACCAACAGAATGGGTTCTGCAATTGTTGTTTTTAATCTCATCATAATCCCATACACCAGACAACACCCTGTCACCGCTGTTTTCCCAAAACCACGCCACATCGCTTATGTTGTTGCTCCCGCTGTACTTGTACCCTTTGCTCCTGTTTCCGCCTCTCGCCGCGTACTCCCATTCAGCCTCAGTAGGCAGACGGAAGTTCGCCCCCGTCAGGCTGTTCAGCTTCCTTATGAACGTCTGGCAGTCGTCCCAGCTCACCTGCTCCACAGGAAGGTTGCTCCCCTTGAAATAACTCGGGTTGCTCCCCATCACCGCCTCCCAAAGCTCCTGCGTCACCTCGAACTTACCTATGTAGTAGTCGCCCAAGGTCACGCTGTGAGTTGTCTCATCACTTTCGGCATCGCTCCCCTGCTCAGAGGTTCCGCCCATCGTGAACGTGCCGCCATCTACGGCAATCATCTCGAAGGAGACGCCGTTAACCGTGAAGGTCTTGTTGCCTGTCCCACCGCCGCACGACACGCACAGCACCATCGCCATGCACACCATCAATGTGGTGAATAATCTGATTGTCTTTTTCATCTTTCAAAACCCTTAATCCGTGTCGGGCGCAACTTCTTGTCCAAAGTGGAATTTTATCCCGTTTTTACGTTTTTCGAGTTGCGAAGATAGGAAAAATAACGATAAGGTGGAAAAAAGGTTTGACCCTTTGACTTTCTTGACTTTTTGACTTTTTGACAATTTGACATTTTGACATTTTGACAATTTGACCTTTTGAACCTTTTTTAACCTTTCGAACTTTTTGAACCCTTCAAACCTTTCCTAACCCTTTGAACCATTTAAAGCTTAAGGTCAAAAAATCTAATCGTCAATCAGTCAAACCGTCGAATCAGTCGAATCGTCAAATTTATAAAATCAGGCGATTTTGATGCTTCAGTGCATCACGATACAGAACTCCATCACAAAGTTTTTACCGGCGTCAAGTCTGTTAATCCATTCTTTATCAGATATATCGCCCGTGAAGTTTTCTCTGTCGCAGCGTCCATACCACGGCTCTATGCACACAAAAGGCGCGTTTTTGCCGTTCGGAGACCACAAACCCAAAACGGGAGCATCAAAAACGACCGAGATATAATCCTTATTATCAGCATCTTTTATAGTGACGCGACGAACCTGCGAGTCTTCAAAAATCAACGCATCGTGATTAAAAAGTTCGGGAGTTATTGCGACAACGCCGGCATCAAGACGAAGATTTTTCTTTTCCAAAGAAAGACAGCCTTTTTCACCGATAGAAGAAATCATCACATTATCAACAGGTTTTAATCCTTCATCATCAGAAAAAAGGACGAATTTGTTATCAGCAGATTTGCCGTGCCTTGGCAGAAAAAATCCCGGATGCGCCCCTATTTGGAAAAACATCGTATCGACACCTGTATTGACAACTTCGTACGTGACATAGACCTTGTTTTTGTTGAGATGATAAGAAACATTGAGTTCGAAATGATACGGAAATTTCTGCAAAGTCGTCTCATTAGAGACAAGCTGAAGAAAAAGACTCGTATCGCCTTTGCCGATGACGGTGAAGTCCATATCGCGGGCAAAGCCATGCTGAGAAAGGCTATATTGCTCATTATCAACACTCACAACATTATTCCAAACTCTTCCGACGATGGGAAAAAGAATTGGTGCATGTCGCGCCCAAAAGTTAGGATTAGCATTCCAAAGATATTCATAATTATTCATCATCAGGCTTTGAAGCTCAGCACCGTGCTCCGCGACGTCGATTTTAATGATTCCGTTGTTGATAGTCATATTTCGATATTCTTTTTAACTCCGTTATAATCAGGAACTTTCTTTCCGATGAAACGCACTATCAGTGCCAAAATGACGAACGATGCGAGGAAGGCGAGCCATGAAGGAACCCCAAAGGCCGTCGGAATGATGCCTGACAGAAGTGCGACGATGCCGACGGTCAGCGCGTACGGAAACTGTGTCGCGACGTGCCTCAGATGGTCGCAGCCGCTGGCAAGCGAACTCATGATTGTCGTATCCGAAATCGGCGAACAATGGTCGCCCATAACGGCACCGGCCATCACAGAAGCCACGACATTATAAAACAGCGGCATGCTATCGGCTGTTGAAAGGCCTTCTTTTTGGCACAGCATCCACGAAGCCGGAAGAATCAGAGGATACAATATCGCCATCGTGCCCCACGAAGTACCGGTGGAGAAGCCTATCAGACAAGCGATAACGAAAGTGAATATTGGAACGACAACTGGCGACAGCGACATATCGAGAAGAATCTGCGACACAAACTCTGCCGTGTGCATATCTTTGGTTATCAACGCAATAGACCATGCCATTGTAAGAATAACGATGGCATTGAACATCGATTTGAATCCTTCGACGACTTCCTCCATCAGTTTCACGAATTTTATCTTTCCGCGCAACATAGTTATGAAGATGGCCGTAAGAAGCGAGATGAGCGACGACCATATCAAGGCAAGATACGAGTTGGAATTGCCTATCGTTGCCGATATTTTTGAGAAAAACGACATATTGTGGTCGGACCAGACGGCGGCATCAAAGCCGATATACATCAAACCTGCGATTGTACCTAAAACAAGTATGAGCAAAGGCAGGAAGGCATCTAAAATATGACCGTGAGAATCGTCGTCCGCCTTATCGTTTTCTATATTGATTTCCATAGATTTACGTGCGGCGACTTCGGCTTTAAACATCGGGCCGTAATCACGCCTGAAAAAGACAATCATCAGGACAAAGGCGAGTGTAAGTATCGGATAAAAACTATACGCCAAAGAGTTGAAAAAGACCGAGTAGGCCGAAGTATCGAGGCCTATTGTATCGATACCCTGCTGTATGTAACTCAGTTCCGCACCGATCCATGTTGTCACGAAGGCTATAGACACGACGGGGGCCGATGTTGAATCGACGATATAGGAAAGTTTCTCGCGCGAGACACGCATTTTGTCGGTCACCGGACGCATCGTATTACCGACGACGAGTGTGTTTGAATAGTCATCGAAAAAGATGCAGAGGTCCATCAGGAAAGTCATCAATTGTGCCGAGCGCGATGTCTTTGCCCTTTTTGCGAGCCAGTTCACGACGGACTTCATTCCCCCGTTCACGGTGATAACCCTCACCACCCCGCCGATAAAAACGGTAAAGATGATGATTTTGACGTGGTCGGCATCGAACAGCGAGCCGGCCATATAGGTATCGGCGACTCTCAGCACACCGCCTAACAATGATTCAGTCGGACTGTTTCCTGCATAAAGAGCCATAATGAAAGTGCCGGACAGAATGCCGAGAAACAGCGACGAAAGGACTTCTTTAAGAAGCAGAGCCATGACGATTGCAATCAGTGGCGGCATTATCGAAAGCCAAAGCGGCATCGGCCCTGCGACTGTATTCGGAATGAATAGCAAGGCGATTATCGCGACAACTACCGAAACGAGAATTATTTTCTTCCTCATCACAATGATTTTTACGCAAAGATATGGAAAAACGACATTTACCAATAATTTTCGGACTTTGCCGACACGTATAATGTCGTAAAAATCATCTCGCAATCGTGACGACTTCGGGGCTAACGGTCTTATAATCAGGCATACAGCAACCTATATTGGCATTGATGTATGTCGGGTCGCAGACGATATATTTTTTGCCGTTAACGATGAGGTAGTCGCCGGAGACGTCTTCGGTGAAGTTAACGGCTGTAGCAAGATGCCCTGGGTAATGCAGCAGTACGACATCGAGCCCCATCAGTTCACGCACAAGCATTGCGAAGAAGATTGAGCGGTCTTCGCAGTCGCAATAGGGATAAAACGCTGTTTCATCAGGGAACAATGGTCTTTCGTAACCGAACTGTTTGTCGTCGGTTGCGTATTCGTAGGCCGTCTGCACGAAGTTGATGAAGATATTGGCGGCCTCGGCTTGACTTTTACCCTCGATGACTTTTTTCATCGTCGGATAAAGGCTTTCTTTCAATGTCGATGATGCTGAAGCAACGGTATAGCTGTCCCAACGGCTGCTCAACGGATAATCATTGTAAAAGTCCAAGAGGTTTTTATTGCTGCACACCGTGACCTGCACATTTGGGTATCGTTTTGACTGAAGTGTACGAGGTGTCGTCGGCACAACATTTAATTCGGGTTGTCCGAGTACGAGCGACATCGGTCTTTCATTCGGAAAAGCGTGGTTAAAGATGTACATCGTCTCGTTTTCCAAAGAACGGTCAATGATATAAAATCTAACGTTCTCCAAAGTGAAGAACTTATATTTATATATCACATCTTCGGAACCCATAAGCAGTACAAGATGTCCGGAGGCGTTGGCTATACGGGTCTGATAACCTGACTGTGTTAGTATGAACATTTGGAGGACAACGGCGGCGTTGTTTTTTCCGCCGCAGCATTTTTCCGACAGTGCTTCTGTGAGGCGGAGATATGCCCAATCGCACAAGTTAGAATCATCGCGGTGGCTTAAGCATTCGGCCACGAGGTTGTCATAGTACTCATTGGAGAGTTGGTTCCAAAGTTCGGCGACACTTTTCTCATCTGCCGATGACAATGTAAGACGTTTTGTTTCATCAATATGGAAGGGAAACTGCGTACCATAGATGGCAACATTGTACAAGGGCTCAACGGGATTTGAAGCCGGCTTTATCGGTTCAATCGGTTTCGGTCTTTCGATTGGGACTGGGACTATCGGCTTGCCCTCAAACCTAATCGGGTCCGTAGTCGGCTTCTCTTTCGGGTCTGCGACGACGGGCTCCGGCGGTTCAGGTTCCGCCGGTGGTTCTTCGGCTGTCATCGTCTGAAACTCCTTCCATGTCTCTGACATAAAACGCGCATATTCGGCATTAACGGAACGACGGAAGTTTTCAAAGTCCGTTTTTATGCTTTCGCTGAATTTTTCAAATTCGCGTTCCGATTCACGCATCATCCGCTCCCTCTCCTTAATAAATTCGTCGTCAACTTGAGCGAAAACCGAAGTGACGGTCATCGCCATAACGAGCACAAGTATTGTTTTTTTTATCATAATCACCAATATCGCCTTAACGTAATGAATTTTCAACAAACGGTTAATTATTCGAGTTTGTTTACTTTCCAATTCACCACAAGTTTATTATCTTGGATACACATATATTCAGGTACGGCTGAGATATGATGTCTTGTAACGCTTCGTATCAAGCCTTCCCCTTCAGAAGTACCATCACCGTGCACATCAACATTATCTTTATCTTTGATGCTTTTTACGCTGCATCCCAGTTCTTGAATCTTCGACGACAATATTTCAAAAGACATCACGAAAGCCTGCCAGAGACCGTTTTCGAGGCTGTATGAATTAAAAAGATCCGTTTCCGGGCAATCGTCACATGATATTTCATCATAGATTTTCCCGTTCTGTTCGGCACTGACGATGGAATCGCGGAAGAAAGAACGGTGGACGCACATACCATCGTAGCGACTGAGTTCGTAATTCGTCGTACAGGAATCAAGTTGCACAATAAATTCACTTTTACCGTCGATGGCATCATAATTCTCATAGGAAACGGCGTTGAAATAATTTTTATATGTCGAAGTAAAGATAAGGCCGAAAAGGTCTTCGGAGACTCTAAGAGCCACAATTTTTTCGCCCTGCCGTGTTTCGGAGACACTTTCAACGGTATAGCTGACATTTGTACATTCCGTCTCAAAGACCGCTATACCTCTCATAACGTGTTCGTAACGAATATCTCCAAACAGGTTGTTTTCGTTAACATAGGCATCAGAGACTATGCTTGCCGTAGTATTTCGGCTGTAGGCATAAAGCGTCACTGCACGTGTCACTGCCTGCCAATATCCCGTGACAGAATCGACGTCGGGATCTGAGACTCCGACAAAAAGGCCGTCTGAGGCAGATTGTTCTAAAAAAAGCCTTTCCGGACTGAGTGCATCTTGACCCAATCCGGAAAGACAAATCAACAACAAGAAAGCAAGTGTTACTATGCGCATACTTGTTTAGACCTCAAGCAAATACCTTATTCCATTTTTGCCATCTCCTCGTCGAAGACTTTCTTGAACTTCTCGTATTCGTAGTCGGTGCGGAGCTTATCGTCTTTGCTGATGCCGTTTTGCAGTTTATTAGCAAAGTCTTCGCCTTTGAGTTCGACGCAGACGTAAGAATGGTATCTTCCCTGTGCGTCTTGTGTGAGTTTTTCGCAGGTAACGACGGAACCACTCAATGTCTGTTTTACGAGTTGGCGTGCCAAATCCTGGAATTTACCGCGTGTTTCATCATCTTCACCAACGTTATAAGAGCTATTATAACGATCCGTCACACGCGCCATAGTGGTATTGATTTCGGTAGCCAATTCGGCGCGGGCTGCTGTAAGAGCCTTGTCTCTTGCGACCTGACGGTTTGTCGAAACGTCTGTGGCTGTTGCACGGAAGTGCGTGGCATCGGTTCTGTATTCCGGACCTGTGCATGGCAATTCTATTTCGACTTCGCCACCGTTTTTGTTAACTACATTCTGTTTTGAGCCGCATGATGCGAGACCCATCAAAAGGGCTGTGCCCAACAAAATCATTGATACTTTTTTCATTACTTTGAATTTTAATGTTGTGAATAATTTGAATTAAGTTTCTGTCTTTTTTTAGGATTCGCAAATATAGTCATTTTCATAAAAAAAAATGTTTTTTTTTGAAAAAATCAAATTTTTTTGAAAGACATAAATCGGAACAACAGAAGACTTACGACATTTACATAAAAACCTCGGGCTGTTTGAAAAGTCTCCTTATAACTCCAAACTCAAATCAAAGCTTGGCTCTCTCATGTTTCGTGTGTTTCTTGTTGCTGGCCCACAGACCGTAAACCTCGCTCA
>JAKSNC010000049.1 GCA_024400195.1 Bacteroidales bacterium | reverse complement strand
AGCAGGAAGCTCTCAGGCCGCTACTTGATGCCCTAAAAATAGGCGACGGCGAATAAGGTGCCTCATTGTCAAAGTCAGGAAAAGGCTTTTTCTCCATCATCCGGAGATGGAATCGGCACTGCCACGGAAAAGTGAAGATACAGGCAATCAACAGTTTCAACATACTGCAATTTAACTTCCTAAACAAAAAAGGAGACAACATTATAATCTAAAAAAAAGGAATCGTAAAGATTCCTTTTTTTTATACTAAATATTTTACGAAACGCATCACACCTCCAATGCTCCGGTGAGGTCGCTGACGGAAGAGAAACCGTGACGTTCGCAATATTCTGTTATACCTTTTGCCACCTTGACGGAAACCGCAGGGTCGATGAAGTTGGCAGTGCCAATCTCTACGGCAGACGCGCCGGCCAGCATAAACTCTACGGCATCTGTAGCGTTGGATATTCCGCCCAAGCCTATGACAGGAATTTTCACTGCCTTATAAACCTGCCAAACCATACGCAGGGCGACAGGTTTCACACATGCTCCAGATAATCCGCCGGTGACTGTGGAAAGTTTCGGGCGACGTTTCTCGGCATCGATGGCCATTCCAAGCATTGTGTTAATGAGCGAGACAGAATCAGCACCGGAAGCCTCAGCCGCCAAAGCGAGTTCGGCAATATTGGTGACATTAGGCGAAAGTTTCACAATAAGGTGTTTCTTATAAACATTTCGCACAGCGGAGACTATCTGCTCTATACCAGAACACGTCACGCCGAAAGCCATACCGCCCTGTTTCACATTCGGGCACGACACATTAAGCTCGACAGCCGGAATATGCTCAAGCTCCCCTATCATCTCGGCGGCCTGCACATAATCATCCATCGTCGAACCGGAAACATTGACAATGACGTTTGTATCGAAATCCTTTATACGGGGATATATCTCATCTATGAAATAACGCACGCCCTTATTCTGAAGTCCGACGGCATTAAGCATGCCCGAAGGAGTCTCAGCCATTCTCGGGTAAGGGTTTCCTTGACGCGGATTCAGTGTCGTCCCTTTGACGATTATGCCTCCGAGGTCGGAAAAGTTGATAAAATCGGCATATTCTTCTCCATAACCGAATGTGCCGGATGCCGTCATCACGGGATTTTTCAGTGACAGACCTTTGAGATTTATTGTAGTGTTTACCATAGCAGTCTGTTTATATTGAAGACCGGGCCTTCCTTGCACACGCACAGATTACCTTCCTTCGTATTTTCCACACAACACAGGCAGGCACCTAATCCACATGCCATCATATTTTCAAGCGAGACCTCACAATCGGTATTTTTCTGTCGCGCTATAGCGGCGACGGACTTCATCATCGGCAGCGGGCCGCATACGGCGATATGGTCAAATTCGCGCAAATTCCAAACGGAATGCTGTGATACAAAACCTTTTTCGCCTAACGAGCCATCGTCTGTCGTAATCATAACATCGGCATATTTGCGATATTCGTCGATGCGGATTATATCATTTTTCGTCTTCCCTCCAAGAAGCACCAACGGTGACAATCCTTTAATTTTCATCACTTTAGCAAGATACAGAAGAGGTGCTGCGCCTATTCCGCCACCGACAAGGAGAACGGATTTCCAATCTGAAGAGACTGAGAATCCATTTCCCAAAGGATAGACCACATTAAGCACTGAGCCGATTTCTGAATCGCAGATGGCTTTGGTACCTTCGCCCACTCTTTGAACAAGCAGCGTTATATTATTATGCTCATAATCAACATCGTGAACAGAAATCGGGCGACGCAGATAAGTATTTTTTGCGCCATCGGCCCTCACCTGCACAAACTGTCCCGGTAAGATGTCAGGCAACTCATCTTGCGAATGCAGGACAAGCATAGATACTCTACCGAAATTGTATCGTTCCGAAACCGTGAAATCCGTTATCTTCTTCATAATAAAAAACATTCGCGATGACAACGGCGACATCTGAGACGCACCGTAATGAGTCACTATTGCACGACGGCAGAAATAAATCGCCCAACTGCTGTCTTACACTTTTGAAGAGGCTTTAGTTCTCTTAGCTGCACCTGCCGCCTTAGTGTTTGCTGTCTCTTTAACGGCCGGCTTCTTCACGGCTGTAGTCTTCTTTGCGGCCGGCTTCTTCTCAACAGGTTTTTCCTCAGCCGGTTTTTCTTCATTATCTTCCTCTTTCTTGTCATCTGAAGAATAGTCGAGGACACCATTGGAGTTAAGAAGAGTGTACCATTGGAACACCTTTTTCATATCTGAAGGATAGACAGCGTCTTCGTCATAATCGGGAAGGATTTGAAGAAACTTCTCGCGAAGTTCAAGCGGAGTCGCTTTTTTCGGGTCGAAGCCTATGTCGTCACCCAGTTTCTCATGGATAGAAACGAAGACGTCTTTCAGAGGGCGGTCTTCGCCTGTTGTATAGATACAGATCTCTTCAAGAGAGCTGATTTTGTCATGAGCAAAAGTCGGGAAGCGTTTTCCGTCGGCGATTGATTCCACAATCAGGTTGCCCGCACCGCGCGAGCAGATTTTAAAAAGGCCTGGTTTGCCTGAAATAGCGACTATTTTTTCTAAATTCATAGATGTAAAATTTTCCGCAAAGGTAGAAAAAAATTTTGAATTTCATAAAAAAAAGTTCCGCGCCACTTTCGTGGCGCGGAACTTTTTTCACAACTCGCGAAAGAATCAATCGTTGTATTCTCCGAGGATGTCTTTCACCTTGTCAGGAGTCATACGGCCATAGACTTTGTCGCCAATCATAACGACAGGTGCGAGACCGCAGGCACCGACGCAACGCAGAACGTTGAGAGAGAACTTGCCGTCAGATGTCGTATCGCCGACCTGAACTTTAAGCTGACGCTTAAGTTCGTCAAGAACCTTCTCTGCTCCACGGACATAGCAAGCCGTACCGAGGCACACCGAAATCGGGTATTTGCCTTTAGGCTGCATGGTGAAGAAAGAATAGAACGAAACGATACCATAGACTCTCGACACCGGAATATTGAGTTCCATAGCGACAGCTTCCTGAATTTCTTTGGGTAAATAACCAAACTCGCCCTGCACTTTGTGAAGAACGTTGATTACTTCGCCGCCTTTATTGCCGAAGGATTTGCAGATTTCCTTAACGGTCTTGAGATTTTTTTCTGAAATTTTAATGTTAGCCATAGTAATCTTATTATTTTAGTTATTTAACTTCAACTTTAGTTGATCTGTCGTAGTAGTGTGTATGCAGCTGTTCATGTGACAGATGTCCGCAAGGTTCTCCGTAGTATTCTTTGTAGATAGCCACGATGTCGGGGTTCTCATGTGATTTGCGGATAGGTTTGCCGGCATCTTCGCGGTATGTAGCTTCCATACGTTTGCGGATGATGTCGCTGTTGCCATGATGGTAAGGTTGTCCAGCACCGCCGATGCAGCCGCCGGGGCATGCCATAACTTCGACGAAGTGGAATCCGCGCGGATTGCCGTTGCGGACTTCTTCCATCATAGCGCGTGCGTTTGCAAGGCCATAGCATACAGCCACGTTCACGCCGAGGCCGTTGAAGTCAACGGTAGCAGTCTTAACGCCGTCCAAGCCACGGACTTCCGTGAAGTCAAGGCGAGGCAGAGTCTTACCAGTCTGAATTTCGTAAGCGGTACGAAGAGCAGCTTCCATAACACCACCTGTAGCACCGAAGATAACGGCGGCACCTGTTGACGAGCCGAGAGGACTGTCGAAATCTTCTTCCGGCATCTCGTTAAGGTCGAGGTTGAACTGCTTAATCATGTGGGCGAGTTCGCGAGTGGTCAACGAGAAGTCAACGTCGCGGTTACCGTTCACTGCAAATTCTTCACGTGCGCATTCGCTCTTCTTGGCCAAGCAAGGCATGATGGAAACGACGACCATGTCTTTGCGGTCGATACCGATTTTCTTTGCGAAGAAGTTCTTTGCGACAGCACCGAACATCTGTTGAGGTGATTTTGCCGTTGACGGATAGTCAAGCATATCGGGGAAGTTCTTCTCGAAGAACGAAACCCAACCGGGGCAGCATGAAGTGAACAAAGGCAGAGTGGCTTTTTCACCATTGAGGACCTTCTTCACGCGGCCGAGGAGTTCTGTACCCTCTTCCATGATGGTGAGGTCTGCACTCCAGTCGGTATCGAACACATAGTTGAAACCGAGGCGACGCAGAGCAGCGGCGAGTTTGCCTGTAACGATTGTTCCGGGTTCCATGCCGAATTCTTCGCCGAGGGCCACGCGTACTGCAGGAGCGGTCTGAACGACAACGGTCTTGGTAGGATCGGCGAGAGCCTTGGCGACGTCGCTGATGTTGTCAACCAAAGTCAAAGCACCAACAGGGCAAACCT
Source organism: Bacteroidales bacterium (assembly GCA_024400195.1). Lineage (GTDB taxonomy): Bacteria > Bacteroidota > Bacteroidia > Bacteroidales > F082 > Limimorpha. The sequence goes on along the minus strand of JAKSNC010000049.1, from coordinate 3,372 downwards.
GTACGCACTGACCGCAGTTCACGCATGACGAGTCACCGAGGTGCTCTTCGAAAGCGGGTGACACAACGGCGTTAAAGCCACGGTTGATAGCTGAGAGAGCACCGACACTCTGAATCTTGTTGCACATTGTTTCGCAACGACGGCACATGACGCATTTGTCCATATCGCGTTCCACGCTGAGTGTGCAGTCTTTCTTGTAGGTTGACTGAGTACCCTTGAATGGGATTTCCTTGATACCCAGGCGTTTGGCAAGAGCTTGAAGTTCACAGTCGCCATTCTTCTCGCACTGGAGGCAGTCGTTTGGATGATCGCTGAGGATCAGTTCGACAACGGTACGACGAGCATTAAGCACGCGTGCGCTGTTTGTGTGAACCACCATACCTTCCATGCAGTCTGTGGCGCAGGCCGGAGCGAGGTTTCTTCTGCCTTCGACTTCGACGACGCAAACGCGGCAACCACCTGGTTTGTTCTCAAAGTTCATTCCTGCCAGCTCGAAATAGCATAAAGTGGGAATGTGGATACCGGCTTGACGGGCCGCCTTCAAAATCGTGGTGCCTTCTGCTACTTCAACCGGTCTATTGTCTATTATGAGTTTTACCATGTTAAATATTCCTTTCTAATTTATTTGATTTCGATAGCACCGAATTTGCATTTTTCGTGGCAAGCACCGCACTTGATGCACTTCATATTGTCGATGTGATGTGCCATCTTCTTCTCGCCTGAAATGGCTTCCTGCGGGCAAACGCGGGCGCAAGCGCCGCATCCGATACACTTCTCTGGATTGATTTCGTAGTGCATGAGCTGTTTGCAGACACCTGCACGGCATTTCTTGTCAACGACGTGCTCGACATATTCATCCCAGAAGTTGTCCAATGTTGAGAGGACAGGGTTCGGTGAGGTCTGTCCGAGACCGCAAAGAGCCGTATCCTTAATAACACCGGCGAGGTTGCGGAGTTCCTGGAGGTCTTCCATGGTTCCGTTGCCTTTGGTGATCTTGTCGAGGATTTCGAGCATACGTTTGTTACCGATACGGCATGGTGAGCATTTGCCGCAGCTTTCCTCGCAAGTAAATTCGAGGTAGAACTTGGCAATAGCGACCATACATGATGTCTCGTCCATAACGACCATACCGCCAGAACCCATCATTGAACCGGCAGCCATCAAGCTGTCGTAGTCAATAGCTGTGTCGAGGTGTTTCGTCGTGAGGCAGCCGCCTGAAGGACCACCGGTCTGGACAGCCTTGAACTGGCGTCCACCCTTAATACCGCCGCCGATTTCGTAGATGATTTCACGAAGCGTGGTACCCATCGGGACTTCGATAAGTCCGACGTTGTTGATTTGTCCTGCAAGAGCGAAGACCTTTGTGCCCTTCGACTTCTCCGAACCGATTTTGTTGAACCAGTCTGCACCTTTTGTGATGATAATCGGCACATTGGCGAATGTCTCGACGTTGTTCACGTTGGTAGGTTTCTCCAAGTAACCTGAAACGGCCGGGAATGGCGGTTTGAAAGTAGGTTCGCCGCGTTTTCCTTCCATCGAGTGGATAAGGGCTGTTTCCTCTCCGCACACGAACGCACCGGCGCCGTAACGGAGTTCTATATCGAAGTCGAAACCACTTCCGAGGATGTCTTTACCGAGAAGTCCGTATTCGCGGGCCTGGCTGATGGCAACTTGGAGACGGTGTATTGCGAGAGGATATTCTGCACGGATATAGACAAGACCCTTTGTTGCGCCTATTGAATAACCGCAGATAGCCATTGCCTCGATGATGGAGTGCGGGTCGCCTTCCATGATGGAACGGTCCATAAACGCACCCGGGTCACCTTCGTCGGCGTTGCAGACCACGTATTTCTGGTCGGCTTTGTTTTTAGCGCAGAGGCCCCATTTCACACCCGTAGGGAATCCCGCGCCGCCACGACCGCGAAGTCCCGACTTTGTAATTTCGTCGATGACTTGTTGAGGAGTCATCTCGCTTAATACTTTGCCGAGACCTTCATAACCGCCGCGTGAGATGCACTCGTCAATGTTTTCAGGATTGATGAAGCCGCAGTTACGCAAAGCTATACGCAGCTGTTTCTTGTAGAAGCCCATGTGCTTCGAGTCGGAGACGTGCTGTTTGTTTTCCGGGTCGAGATAAAGCAGATCGGTAACCTTACGGCCTTTGATGATGTGCTCTTCAACGATTTTGCGGACATCCGTCGGCTTGACCTGAGTGTAGAACGTGTTGTCAGGAAGCATTTTGACGATAGGTCCCTTTTCGCAGAAGCCGAAGCAGCCGGTTCTGATTACCTGGACTTCATCCTGAAGACCTTTTTCCTTCAGAATATTCTGAAACTCATCAATGATTTGATCGCTTGCAGATGCCTTGCAGCCTGTACCGCCGCAGCAAAGCACGTGCGTCTTGATTTTTGTCATATTTCCTCCAATTTAATTAGCTTATTGTTTCATAGTTAACTGGGATGATACCCTCGACGAGTTCGTTGTTGAGCACATATTTGCTCAAAATCTCGTCGGCCTTCTTGTTGTCAACATGACCAAAGACGACCGGGTCTTTTCCCGGAACCTTGACTTCTATTGTGGGTTCTGCGTGGCAGTAGCCCATGCAGCCGGTTTGGGTGAAGACGATTTTGAGTTTCATCTCGTCGGCTTTTTCCATCATGTGTTCCATCACCTGTTTGGCACCGGCGGCAATACCGCATGTTGCCATAGCGACTTTAACCTGAACCATCGAATCCGGGTCGTTGCTCTTCTCGCGAAGGTCAAGATTTGACTGAAGCTTCTCTCTCATAGCTTTCAGTTCTGCCAATGATTTAACTTTTGCCATTTTATTTGATTTAAATGAATAATTAAAACTAAGGTTTTTAAGGGTACAAAGGTACAAATTATTCTCGTTGGGAAACAAAATGTTTTCATATTTTTTTCTCTCTTGAAAAACAACGTTTTCGACTGTTCGACAATTCTGAAGATTTGTAATATAATACCACTTGGAAAGTTATAAAATCGTGACGAAAAAGATGTTTTTAACTTTATCGAAAAAGTTTTAACTTTGCCGCATGAAAATCCTGCTTTACATAGCACTTGCCGTTTTAGCCCTTATCGCCGTCTTATTCATCGGCGTGGTTGTCGTGACGTTTTACCGTCTCGCGACAGGCAGGATTTCAAAGGAAGAACAGGAACGCATACTCGAAGCCGACAGACGCATGAAGGAAAACAAACGCAAACGGTCTAAAAGTGGCAGTCCGTTTTTTCTGTCATATCCTCCACCTCTTGACGACTGGACATTCTGGAATTGATTATTTTTTTTATTCCATCGATATTGATCGTGAATTTTATGGTGTTTGACATTTTTTTCTTGACTTTTTAAAAAATTAG
>JAKSNC010000048.1 GCA_024400195.1 Bacteroidales bacterium | reverse complement strand
TGTTGAAGTGCCGGAAAGTCATTTGGGATTCTGTCTTGACGGCGAGAACCGTTGGTGCGATTTTACTGTAAACCATACATTAAAATTCTTATCTGACAATTGATGTAGCAGCGGCGGAATATGGCACTGACCACGAAGGCGATGAACAGCTTTCTTATTGCATCGGCTCTGTCGATGTGCGCAACGGCCATCAATACCTCCGTTGATGGCATCATTGTGGGCAGATTCGTTTCTCCGGAAGCCCTGTCGGCTGTCAATCTGTTCTCCATACGCCATGGCGCTGTCGGTCATCCTTCTGCTATTGGCATTCTCCGCTACAGGCCAGGCGGCATATTTTATTGGAGAACGAAATCGGGAACAGACCGGAAAGTTCATATCCACTTCGCTCCTGTCGCTTTTTGTTACAGGATTGCTGTTAAGTGCCTACGCTTTCTTATTCACTGACTCATACGTCTCTCTGGTTTGCTATGACAATACAGTCGCCCCATATCTGCATACATATTTCCGAATTGTGGGAAGCGGAACTATCCTTTTCCTGCTTGCACAGTTTGCCTGCGAAGTGGTCAGTATCGATGGACGGCCGTCACTAGGGACTCGTGCCGTCGTAATTTCCGTACTGTGCAACATTTTTTATTCATAACCTTTAAACGCGCCAAACCCATAGTTATTATTAGGCTTTCGGAAAATTTCAGCCTAATTTTTGTCCATTAGCCCCTAAGGCAGGATAAAACTCTCGGGTTGCTGTTTTGTTAGGATAAAACAAAAAAGACGGCATTTCTGTCGTCTTTTTCGCGCCCCCTTCAGGACTTGAACCTGAGACCCCCTGATTAACAGTCAGATGCTCTGACCAACTGAGCTAAGGAGGCGTTGCGGGTTTCTTATCACCCGTTTGCGAGTGCAAAGGTACGTCTTTTTTTTAATATGACAATCTTTTTTTTTAATTTTTTTAAGAATAAATTTTATGTGGCTTATTCCGCAAACAGAGATTCTATTTCGTTTTGATAGTGTTCGCTGATGGTCTTGCGGCGCAGCTTCAGACTCGGAGTTATCTCTCCCTTGTCGATAGTCCATTCCCTGTCTAAAAGTTGGAATTTCTTAATGCGTTCATAATCACCGAAAAACTTGTTGTATCTATCGACTTCGGCGCGATAAAGGTCGATGACTTCCTTCTTCTTTATTACTTCGCCGTCCGACACATATTCTATATTGTTTTCGCGGCACCACGAACGCAGGCGTTCAAAATTAGGCACGATGAGCGCGGCGGCGAATTTCTGATTCTCCCCGACGACCATTATTCCGTTCAACAGCGGCGATTCCGAAAATTTGTTCTCTATCAATGCCGGAGAGATGTATTTTCCCATCGAGTCTTTGAAAATCTCCTTTATGCGTCCCGTTATGCGAAGCATTCCGTCTTCGTCAAACTCGCCTTTGTCGCCGGTATGGAAGAATCCGTCTTCGTCAATGGCCTCGCGTGTTTTGACTATGTCTTTGTAATAACCTTTCATCACGGCCGGACCTTTCACAAGTATCTCACCAGTCTTGGCATCAGTCTTTATTTCATGTCCGACGGGAATGCCTACTGTTCCGGCTTTCAGTTTTCCAGCAACGAGGCTGTTGGTGCAGATGACCGGCGATGTCTCTGTAAGACCGTAGCCTTCAACAATAGGAATGCCCATTGCGGAGAAGATTTTTACGAGACGAGGTTGCACTGCCGCTCCTCCGCTGATGATGAGTTGTAAATTACCGCCGAGGATTTTTTTTATCTCTTTGAAGACGAATTGGTCGGCCAATGCAAGCTGCATCTTCAGCATCGGGCTGTTGTTTCTGTTGGTCTCATCATATTGGTCGGCGAGGGAAAAAGCCCAGTCGAAGAGTTTCTTCTTAACACCTGTCAGTTTCTCGCCTTTCCGCATTATCGTCATGTAGATTTTCTCGATGACACGCGGCACTGTTGAGAAATGATGCGGCTTGACTTCCGCGATGTCACGCATGATAGTGCCCACGTTCTCAACATAATAATTCATACAGCCGATATACACGTGACTATACTGCACCGATCTTTCGTAGATGTGCGACAATGGCAGGTAACTGATGCTCCTGTGCGTCTCGTCAATGGGATAATGAACGCAATATACTGCGACATCTTTCATAAGGTTGTCGTGAGTGAGCATTACGCCTTTGGGCGTTCCCATAGTGCCGGAAGTATAAAGCATCGTTGCGACATCTTCAGACTTTATGGATTTTTCGACGTCCTCGAGAGCCTTCGTCATCTCCTCGAGATGTTTTCTTCCATCTTCAACAAGGTCATCGAAAAGTTTCAGATTATCAACTGGATTGAGTGAAAAAATGTGTTCTATCGATGTTATCGTCGAGACGATGTCTTCTATTTTATTGTAAAGAGTTTTTCCTTCGACGAAGATGATTTTCGCTTCAGAATGCAGGAATATATAGCTGAAGTCGTTGTGGCTGACGGTTGGATAAACGGGTACGACGACGGCTCCTATCTGTTGGGCTGCGAAGTCGATGATGTTCCATTTAGGACTGTTGTTTGCGACAATAGCCACGCGGTCGCCTTTCCTCACGCCGAGTCTCATCAATCCGACGCTCACGGCGTTTGTCACTTCGGCAAAGCGCACACCGTTGTATGTGTCCCATTCGCCGTTGACTTTTCCCGCAAACATAACGTGTTCGGCACCGAACTTCTTGACGAAACGAGGTATTAAATCAAATGTCTTTGATGGAACATCCGTCAGAACGGGAACAGGATTAGTCTGGAAGTCTTTACCCATAATGATTGTCTTTTATTTTTTATTTTGCTCAATCCACTTTCTCGCGTTGATGAAGGCTTCAATCCACGGTGTCACCTCATCGTTTTTGCGTTTTTCGGGATAATAAGCCCACTGCCAAGGCAGAAAAGCTCTTTCAAGATGCGGCATCATGGCGAGATGACGTCCGTCGTTGGAGCATATTGCCGCCGTTGACCAGTCGCTGCCGTTTGGATTGGCTGGATATTCGTCATAGCCGTAACGCATGGCGATATTGTATTTGTCTTTATAGCACGGGAAATTGAATTTGCCTTCTCCGTGAGCCGCCCAGATGCCGAGGCGTGTCCCGACGAGCGTGGAGAGCATGATACTGTTGCTGAATGTCACATCAACGCTGATGAACGACGACTCGAATTTGTGCGAATCGTTGTGCAACATCTTCGGATGGTCGTCGTGTTTGGGATAGATGAGGTTCATCTCCGTCATGAGCTGGCATCCGTTGCATACACCGAGGCTCATAGTGTCTTTGCGTGCGTAGAACTTACGGATGGCGGTGCGTGCTTTTTCGTTGAACTGCAATGCACCTGCCCAGCCTTTGGCAGAACCGCATACATCGGAGTTGGAGAAACCGCCGACGAAGACAATCATATTGACATCGCTGAGGTCTTCCTTGCCGCTGATGAGATCGGTGGTGTGAATGTCTTTCACATCAAAACCGGCGAGATAAAGGGCGTATGCCATCTCGCGTTCACTGTTGTTACCTTTTTCCCTGATGATGGCAGCCTTTATTCCCGAAGGCGTTCTTCTGTGCATGTCGATGCCGAGGTCAGCAGCCTTTCCACTGAATCCGGCGTTGAAGTCGAAGTGCAGATCCTGACGTTTGTAGTTTCTGAAACGCTCACGTGCCTTTTGCTCACCACTCTGACGGCAGTCCAAAAGATATGATGTCTTAAACCAGATGTCGCGCAACGTGTCGATGTCGAGTTTCTGGCATTCGTCGTTGAATTTTATTTCAAGTCTGCGGTTTGCAACAGGCTTCCCAATGACTACATAATGAACACCCGCCTTATTGAGGCTTTCTTTTGCCGCCTTGCCCTGAACCTGTATCACGACAGAAGGTTGCTCGCTGAACAAAGCTCTTGCGAAGTCGGCGGCTCCGATGTTGCTGAGGTCTATGTCCATGCCGCCATCGACATTGGCGAAACACATCTCAAGCAGCGTTGTGACAAGACCGCCGGCACTTACGTCGTGACCGGCCAAGACGAGGTCTTTCTCAATCAGTTTCTGCAAGGCGTTGAAGCATTTCTTGAAATATTCCGCATCTCTCACGTCCGCTGCCTTGTCGCCGACGGCATTGCGCAACTGTGCAAAACTACTTCCTCCGATATTGAAGTCGTCTTTCGAAAAATCAATGTAGAGAATCTCCGTCTCCATATCGTTCTTCAGTACAGGCGATACGGCTTTGCGAATATCGTCAACCTCGCCGACTGCCGACACGATGACGGTGCCGGGAGCGATGACTTTTTGTCCGTCGGGATATTTCTGCGTCATCGAAAGTGAGTCTTTTCCTGTCGGGACGTTGATTCCGAGGGCGATGACGAAGTCGCTCAATGCTTTGACGGCCTTGTAGAGACGAGCGTTTTCGCCTTCGTTCTTGGCAGGCCACATCCAGTTGGCACTCAGCGACACTCCTTTTAGATTATGTGTTATAGGAGCCCAAACCAAATTCGTCAGTGATTCGGCGACAGACAACCTTGAACCGCAAGCCGGGTCAATGAGTCCAGCCACAGGTGCGTGTCCGAGAGCTGTTCCAATACCTTTAACACCTTGATAATCAAGCGCACTGATGCCGAGGTTATTCAATGGAAGCTGAATGGGGCCGGCGCACTGCTGCATGGCGACACGACCGGTAACAGAGCGGTCAACCTTGTTGGTGAGCCAGTCTTTGCAAGCCACAGCCTCAAGTTGAAGGATGTCGGCGATATATTGCCCGATGTCTTTTTTGTTATATCTGACCGCCTTGAAACGATAAGGTTTGTCGGTGTCGGTGAGGATGGTTTTGGGCGTGCTTCCGAAGAAGTCGGAGAGCGAGAGGTCTATCGGGGCCTCACCTTCCTTGCGTACAAAGCGGAGACGCTGGTCGTTTGTGGCTTTTCCAACGACGAAATAAGGTGCTCGCTCGCGTTTGGCTGTCTCTTCCAATATCTTAGCGTCTTTCTCTCTCACGAGAAGACCCATTCTTTCCTGTGATTCGTTGCCGATTATCTCTTTGTCTGATAAGGTGTTGTCGCCGATAGGAAGCGCATCGACATTCACAACGCCACCGCTCTGGTCTATCAGTTCGGAGAGGCAGTTGAGGTGGCCGCCTGCGCCGTGGTCGTGGATGGAGCGTATCGGGTTGTTGTCACTCTCGACCATGGCGCGAATCACGTTGGAGACACGTTTCTGCATCTCCGGATTGGCACGCTGCACGGCATTGAGTTCTATGGCATTGCTGTATTGTCCGGTATCGACGCTTGAAACAGCCCCGCCGCCCATGCCTATGCGGTAGTTGTCACCGCCGAGGACGACGATGAGGTCGCCTTCTTCAGGTTCTTCCTTGACGCTGTCGTCTTTACGCGCGAAACCGATGCCGCCCGCAAGCATTATGACTTTGTCGTAGCCGAAAGAGACACCTTCCTTGTGTTCAAAGGTGAGAAGACTTCCGTTTATGAGAGGCTGTCCGAATTTGTTGCCGAAGTCGGAAGCTCCGTTTGATGCCTTGATGAGTATGTCGGAAGGGCTCTGATAAAGCCAGTTTCTTTCTTTGCTGCCTTCTTCCCACGCGCGACCGCTGTCGGTGCGTGAGTATGAAGTCATATAGACGGCTGTCCCTGCAAGCGGAAGGCTTCCTTTTCCACCTGCGAGACGGTCTCTTATCTCGCCGCCTGAACCTGTTGCCGCCCCGTTGAAAGGTTCGACCGTTGTCGGAAAATTGTGTGTCTCGGCTTTTAACGATATGACCGAATCGATGTCTTTTATCTTGTAGAAATCCGACTTTTCGGGAGAGGCCGGTGCAAACTGCTCGACTTTTGGGCCGAGGATGAAAGCCACGTTGTCTTTGTATGCCGAAACGAGTTGGTTTTTATTTTCTTTTGATGTCTTCTTGATGAGTGCGAACAGTGTGTCGGGCATTTCCTTTCCGTCGATGACGAATGTGCCGTTGAAGATTTTGTGGCGGCAGTGCTCCGAATTTACCTGCGCGAAGCCGTAAACCTCGCTGTCGGTGAGCGGACGGTTTATCTTTTTGCTGATGCCCTGAAGATATTCTATTTCCTCGCGGCTGAGCGCAAGACCTTCCTGTTCGCTGTATTTTGCAATGTCTTCGATATGGCGAAGAGGTTCCGGCTTGCGGTTCGTCTTGAACACATCTTGGGTGAGGTTGTCGTATTTGTTTTGAAGAAGCGGGTCGAATGTCGCCTTGTCGTCGAAACAGACGAACTCTTCAATGCGCGTGAGACCCTTGATGCCCATGTTTTGGGCTATTTCAACGGCGTTGGTACTCCACGGGGTTATCATCTCGCGACGCGGCCCGACAAAAACACCGCTTATGGAATCATCAACGCTTTTTTTCGCATTACCAAACAACCATGAAAGCTTGGAGACAGATGATTCAGACTGTTCAACAGAACTTTCAACGGCAATAACGGTCTTTTTAGAAGTTTCAAAGAAAATAATCATATCGCTCGTACAATATTTAACTTGCAAAGTTAAGAAAAAATGTAAAATCAGAATTAATAGAACTTACCTAAATCAATCCTCAAATTCGCAAGTAATCAATGAGAATGATTGTTAAGGGTTAAGAAAGGTTTGAAGGGTTCGAAAAGTTTGAAAGGTTAAGAAATTCAGACGTTCTGAGGTCAAAAAGTCAAGAAGTCAAAAGGGTCAAGGGTCGAATGCGTAATTCGGAATTCGGAATGCGTAATTCGGAATGTTTTTAGACCTTAGACTTTAGACTTTAGACCTTCGACATTAAACATTCTTTCCACCCTATCATTATTTTTCATATCTTCGCACACTTAAAAAAGTGACAACGGGATGAAATTCCACTTCGGACAAGACAGGCTTAACAACACCGCTTCTGCGGCGACAATACCTTGTACCCCCCCCCATTATATATTGTAAATCAACTCTTTACACAGTACAACATAATTCACCTCCAGTCTTATGACCGGCGGCTTTCGGCGTTTGCGGCATTGGGAAATTCAAAAATTTCAAATAAAGATAAACCAATTTATTAACACTTAAATTCAAATAAAGATGAAAAAAGCATTATTAATCATGGCGGCTGCGTTGATGACGATGACGCAGTGCAAGAAAGACGACGACAAATCGGATGGCGGTGGCACTGGTGGCGGTGGCACTGGCGACCACGAATACGTTGACCTCGGCCTTCCGAGCGGGCTTCTGTGGGCGACGTGCAACGTTGGCGCGGACTGCCCCGAGGACTACGGCGACTACTTCGCATGGGGCGAGACGGAGACCAAGAGCACGTACGACTGGAGCACCTACAAGTGGTGCAACGGCGATTATGACAACCTCACCAAATACTGCACGAAATCAAGTTACGGTACTGTTGACAACAAGACGGTTCTCGACACCGAGGACGACGCTGTCCACGTGAACTGGGGCGGCGCGTGGCGCATGCCCACATGTGAAGAGATGGAGGAGTTGGAGTACAACTGCACATGGACATGGGCGACCCATGGCGGAAAGAAGGGTTACCGCGTCACAGGACCCAACGGCAGCAGCATATTCCTGCCGGCCGCCGGCTTCTACGGCGGTAGCATCCTCAACAGCGCCGGCTCCCACATCGACTACTGGTCGAGTTCGCTCGACACCGACAGCCCGAACTACGCGTTCTACTTGCGCTTCAGTTCCGGCTACGTGGGCATGAACGGCACCGCTCGGTACTATGGGCATTCGGTTCGGCCAGTCTGCCCTTCCCAGAATTGACCTATGTCGGCGGGAGACGTGCATATTTTTTTTGAAAAAATCCCGAGCAACAAAATGTTGCTCGGGATTTTAAGAATATGAAATCACGATAGTGTTGCGAGATTAAGAAGCTGTTTTGATTTGTTCGATAGGGATTTGCATTATATTTTCGAGCA
>JAKSNC010000047.1 GCA_024400195.1 Bacteroidales bacterium | reverse complement strand
CGCATCGAAATGACATACAATATAATTATCATTGTAAGAAATCAAAACAGCTTCTGAAATCATTGGAAAAAATTTGTTAAGCATAATCTGTGCGAAAGCCAACTGAACCATGGCCTCGGCCGTGTCCGCCAGATATTCATAGTCGATGGTCGGGCGTCTGAAGTTCTCTAACCAGGCAAACGACTGCTTCACCATGATCTATAGGTCAAATTGCAGGATAAGATTTCTCCGTTAGTTTTTGTTATTACTTTTTTACATTACTAACGGTCAACCTATTTCAGGCATTGACACCTTATTTTATAATTATTTTTTCCGACCTTGACGTTCCGTCTCCGATAAGCCTTACGACATAAATTCCGGCCTTGATGTTACTTGTCGAAATCGTCGCGTCTCCGCTTAGGACATCCGAATAAACCATCCTGCCCATCACGTCGATGATTTGAACCTCGCCACGGCCGCTGATGTGTATCTCGCCGTTATAAACACTGACAAAGTCGTCGTTCGCATCAGCGTTTTCGTCCACGCCCCAAACGCTCTTGTCGATAGCGGCAACGGTGTAGTCGCCGGAAGCCGGATTCTCAACGGTGAACCTGCCGTGTTTCCACGTTCCTTCCTGAGTATATGGAATCACATGCCAGATGTCTGCGGCGTCTCTGCGGTATAGAAGCACCGCCGAGTCGTTTTCCGTGTGTATGATGTCGCCGTCCGTCACCGTTGAAAACGTTATCTGACTTGAGAAATCCGCATCTGGGTCGTCCTGTCTGAAAAGACTCCAGTAATGCGACGACGACAGAGTTATTCCTTCTGTTTCGGGAGTATCGTCAGGGCCGACAAGATGATTTTCAAGATGGCAGAAGACAGGATTGTTGATGTTATCGGCAAACAGCTTGAAATAGTTCAGTTCGCAGTTTCCGGAAGATGAAAACGTCTTGTTTTTCTCAAGTTTGGCATCGGCGAAGTCGTTGTAATAATCGCCTATTACGGCTATCGGCTCGAAGTCGAGGATTTTCGTCGAATGACCGTTGAGGCCGTTCCAGCAGACGGTGTCGGTGACGATGTTGAGGTTTTCGTCGAAGAATGAAATCTTATAAATATTATGTTGCCCGACGTGTTCCGCGCCTCTGTGTTTATATTTCATATACACATCGACTTTGTAGCTGCCGTTTTCCGGTGTCGTGGTGAAGTAATCGATGTTGAAGTGCGGGCTTCCGGCTGTGAAGACGTAAGTGTCGAAAAAGCCTTGCATATCAATGCCGGTCGATTCATTCAGTGCATTGAGAAGGTCTTCTGAAGTTGCAGAAGAAAAGGCATATTTATCGAGATAATGTCTTATACCTTCAAAAAACTTCTCTTTTCCGAGGTAGTTCATCATAGAATGAACAACGATGGCTCCTTTTTTATAAACCGTTGTGCCATAAGTAAGGTCGAGAGGCATATTGTTAAGTGGAATCCAGCCTTCCTGAATGTGGCACGAGCTGAGAATATTGGTGATGATGCTGTTCATTTCGTTTCTGTAGGCATCTTCGCCATAGAGGTCGAAGAGGTAATAAGCACCGCAGAATGACGCAAATCCTTCGTTGAGCCACATGTCGCCCGCAGTCGAACAGGTTACGTAGTCGCCGAACCATGCGTGCGACATCTCGTGTGCGATGAAACTCTCGCCGTCATTGGTGCCGCCGGTGATGAGCGAACTTGCAAAGGCAATATTGTCAACGTGTTCCATGCAGCCAAGCGGCGTGCTGATATATCCGATTCTGTTAAGCGGGTAAGGTCCGAAGCAGTCTTCGAAGAATGACGCTATTGCGGCGGTGTTCACGAATGTCCCGGGTACTTTGTTAATCTGATTCGGCTTGGCATAGACCTCTATCGGGAAGTCGGCGTTCATGCCGTGGAACATGTCGTTCCAAAGTTCGTAGTCGCCGATGGTGAATGAGATGAGGTATGTCGGGATTTCCTGTGGCGTGTTCCAGTGCCATGTCGAAGTGCCGTTGCCGTTGTCGTTTTTACTGACGAGGTTGCCGCCGCAGATGGCCTTTTTATCGTTTGTCGTCGTAACGAAGACATCGTAGTTTGCCTTGTCGGTGAAGTCGTCAACGCAGGGAAACCATGTCTTGCCGAGGTTGTGCGGCTGGCTGTCGAAGCCGACGCCGAGGTTATAGACGTAGTCGGAGCTCCAATGAACGCCGCCCCAGTCCTCGTTGAAGGTGTTTCCTCCGTAACTTATTGTGAAAGAATACGTTGATCCGACATTCATCGCTGAAGAAAGATTTACTGAAAGGAGATCTCCAGATTGTGAGAAACCGCTTACTTCTATATCGGAAGAGACAACATTGTAAACAGTTAACGTCTTGAGTTCCAATGCGAAAGAGTTGATGGCGGAGACGGCTTTCAGTGTAATGGTCGCGGTTGCCTCGATGGTGTGGTTGTCGAAGTTGATTTCATTGAGATGAATCTCGTAATGAGTCACGTCGATGCCTTCGCCGGCGATGGTTTGGTTAGAGCGGCAGAACGGCATGAAAGCCATCATTATCAATAAGGGAAACAATTTTTTCATGGCTTGAAAAATGATTTTTATGGTATAGGGTGCAAAGTTACATTTTTTTATCGGCTCGGCCTGTATGTGGCAATTTTTTTCACAAAAAAGTGTTACATTTGCGCAACCAAAAATTTATGTCATGAAACCTTTCAGCAAACAGTTTCTTTTATTTCAGTTTTTACTTCTCGTCCCGCTTGTTACTTTGTCGCAGAATGACGATACGCTCAGAATTGCGTTTTGGAATCTCGAAAACTTCTTCGACACGTCTGTTGATTCAACGCGCAGTTACAACGAATATACCGAATCCGGCGCGCAGCATTGGACGAAGAAGCGTTTCTACGCCAAGCGCAACAATCTGTATAAGACCGTTCTCGCGCTGTCGGAGGGGCGTGCCTTGGGCGTTCTCGGCGTCGCGGAAGTCGAAAACGAAACCGTTCTTGCGTCGCTCTTCAATGCGACTCCGCTTCGTCGATTCGGTTATCGCATCGTTCATTACGAATCGCCCGACCGTCGCGGCATCGATGTCGCACTTGTTTATGACATCTCGCGACTGAAGCTTCTGAGCAGCCGCCCCATCGCCGTGCGTGACCCTGAAAACGCCAAGTTTCGCACACGTGACATTCTTTACGTCGTGTTGGCCGCTTCCAATGGCGACACGCTGCATGTCTTTGTAAATCACTGGCCTTCGCGCTACGGCGGCGAGGCGGAAACGATACGTTTAAGATGTCTCGCGGCTTCCACGTTGAGGAAAGTTGTCGATTCGATAGCCGGTTGTGCCGCCTCGCCGCCTAAGATAATCATCATGGGCGATCTCAACGACACGCCGGAAGACAAGAGTGTCGCCTCAGTCCTCGACGCAAAACCGCCGTCGTTTGGTCAAAACGATGGATTCTGCCTCGTCAATCTGTTTCGACAAAACGACAAAAAAGGATTTGATGGCACGTTGAAACACGAATACACATGGCAGGTTTTCGACCATATAATCATTTCCAACACATTGATTGACAGTAAAAACGGACTTAGATATAAAAAAGGTTCGGCGCAGATTTTTCACGCAGCGTTTTTGTTTGAAGAAGATAAGACGCGCGGTGGTGTCAAACTACATCGAACTTTTGTAGGGCCGAGATATTTCGGAGGCTACAGCGACCATCTACCCGTATTTATCGATTTGGAGTGATTATCAGAAAGTTATCTTTCTCCAGGCTTCGCCGATTTGAGACGAATACATTATTGTAGGCGTTTGCATGGTCTTGTATTCCGAAAGAGAATACGTTTTAACGCTGTTTTGAACTTCGTAGTAAAGGCTTTCCAAGTTGATGTCTTCGTGATGTTGCTGTATCTCGCTCAGGAGAAAATATGTAAAGGCTCCGTGTTTTTTGCTTTCGTGCTGATATGCGTTTTCGTTTCCCTGGCAGGCGAAGACGGCGGCCACATTGCCGTATGTGATCTGTATGTTGGAGCGGTTGTCGGTGTTTTCGGTTATGAGGACATTTCCTTTTCTGTCGTGGCAGTTGAAACTCGCATCAACGAATAAAACAGCCGATTCGACGGGCAGTGCGCCGATGTTTTTTATCAGATAATCAACGCTGAAACAGGTTCTTACCTTATCCATGCGACCGTCAGTGGGAACGAAAAACGATTTCTTGCTGCGTTGCGACATGGTTCCGTGTCCGACGTAATAAAAAATCACTTTTATGTCAGGACCGAAAGTCTTGGCTTTGTTTTCAATCCACTGTAATGCTGATTCAAAGTCGCGTTTTCGCGCGTTTTGAACGAATCTGATGTTTCTCTTTGGCACGCCGAAAGTCTTGATACAGTAGTTTTTGAATGTCTCGGCATCTCGTTTTGCGTATTTTACCTTTGTCGTATATCGGTAGTTTTCGTTGGCGATGATGACGACCCATGTCTTATCGTTGATGGTGTCTGTCGTCGGGATGTTTTTGTCGATGTCGTCGGACTTGTTCTTGCCGGCATCGCCACGGACGCTTTCTCCAAATATATACACCGGCTTCATAATATTGGATATTCCGAGAAAAACGTTTTCAGTCGCTTGCGGGTTGGTGTAGTTAAATATTTCCCCGTTTGGAAGGATGAATTGGACGGAGGCGAGTCCGAGTGTGTCGTTTAGCAGAAAAAATTCGGGTTTGAGTGTCGTCTGGTTCCATGACTTCTGGAAATATTCGTTTGAACTTGGCGGAACGGCGACGCTGATATGTCCGAAATGTTTCTCGTCGAGAATCATCATCTCTGCCCCGTAGTCGTAATCGACTATGTCCATTTTAATGATGAAGGTTTTAGAGATGAGTTCTAAATATTCTTCTCTTGCCTCTTCTTCGATGATTGGGATGATGATGTTTCTGTTTTTTTTTGTCGTGCGTTTTTTATATTGGCTGTACGACTCGTTGTTTTTCTGTTGCTGCCATTCGTCTAATGCGTTTGCGACGTAGGCTTTTGAAAATAATGCAAATCCCGATTCGGCGCGGACCATTCTCACTGGTCTTGATGGTGTGATGGCGATGTCCTGCGACTTCATTGTGAAAGCCGCCGTGATGAGCAATAATATGATTATCAGTCTTAAACGCATCACAAAGCTATTCTAAAGCCGATATTTCCGCGGCGGTAATGGGTAGGATGTCCGGCGCGGCGGGTCTCCGACCCGCGCGCCGGATCAAAGTCCGATGCTCCTCTCACAGAACGAAAATAACCATCCGTTAAACCTGTCGGATTCATTTGTGAGCCGCCTATATATGTGCCGAAGATGTCGTTGCACCATTCGCTAACGCCAGCATCCATGTTGACAAGGCCTATCTCCTCCGCCGTCTTGATTTCCACATCACCGCCTTTTGCGGCATATTCCCATTCGGCCTCCGTGGGAAGACGGAATTTGACTCCGGTTTTCTGCTTTAGCCATGTACAAAAAGCCACCGCATCGTTCCAACTGACATGCGCCACAGGACGGTCGTAGTCAGTCTCACTAATCAGAATGCCGTTTTCATCATGACGCCAACATACACCGGACTTCAGTTCCCATGTATAGCCGTCCCCGATATAACTGCCGCCTTTTTTCTCGGCATCGGTGACAAATTTGGTCGCATCAACGAATTTTTTGAAGAGAGCCACCGACACCTCGTTCCTGCAAAGATGAAAGTCGCTGACCGACACTTCATGTTCCGGCGATGACGATTCAGCATCAACGTCGCCCATCTTGAACGAACCGCCGTGTATCTTTATCATCTCTATAAAAACGCCATCTATTTCAAACGCCTGTTTCGACTCCCTGACCTTTATCTTGAACAACACGCTGTTGGCAAAAAGCGATTCCCTTTCTGAATAGACTTGCCACACGGCCTTTCTGTTGCCCGGCATGACGTTGTCGCCGATGTCGCCAGAGATATTATTCGGCTGTTCGAATGATTTGCCGCCGTCGGTGGAACAGAAAATCTCAATATCGGCAATCTCGTCGAGAGAATACGTTATCTCTATGGTGTTGCCAACGACTCTGAAGTCGGCATTCGTGATGTTTTGCGAAAAACACAGAGATGGCAGCAGGACGAATAATATGCCGAATATCTTCCTCATTTTCAGGCCTCTCCGGCTGAGTTGAGGTTGAATGTCGGTACCTCATTCACATCTTGAATAGGTCCGAAAGTGGATTCGTATTTCTTGATGTTGTCGGCGAGTGCGCGGAAAAGCCTTTTGGCATGAAGCGGAGTCATCACCACGCGCGATTTAACTTTGGCTTTAGGTACGCCCGGAAGCACTTTCGCGAAATCGATGACGAATTCGGCGGGCGAGTGGGTGATTATAGCAAGATTTGAATAGTTGCCTTCTGCGACCTCTTCTGTGAGCTCGATGTTCATTTTCTGATTGTTTTCCATGATTTTGAAATTAATAATTTAGGTGCAAACATACAGAAAAAAACGTCTTTTCCGCTAACAGGTTTTGATTTTTTATCAGCAAATCACTCCGCTTCCAATTACGAATGGTTCTGTTTCGTGATACACCACGCCGAACTGTCCGGCGGCGATGCCCGATACGGGAACATCAGATATGATTGTCACTTTGTCGTCATTGATTTTCAGCGTCGCTGTTGTGAACTCCGGTTGGTGGCGAATCTTATATCGCACGCGTTGTCCATCGGTGAAATGCAACTTCTCGTTCATAGTTTGGATGTCGGCGAGTTCTATCTCGCTGACGTATTGCGCTATCGGGTCGTAACCCTGCGACACATAGACGATGTTTTCGTTCACGTCTTTCTTGACGACGAACCAAGGGCCGCCGCTAAGTCCTAAGCCGCGCCGTTGTCCTATTGTGTGGAACCAGAATCCCTTATGTTTCCCGAGGCGGCGTCCCGTCTCGAGTTCTACGATGTCGCCCTCTTTCTCGCCGACATATTGCCGCACGTAGTCGTTGTAGTTTATCTTGCCGAGGAAGCAGATGCCCTGGCTATCGTGTCTGTCGGCACTCGGGAGTTTGTATTGAGCCGCGAGTCTGCGCACTTCGGGTTTCACGATGTCGCCTATCGGAAACATCGCTTTGTCGAGTTGCGCGTACGAGAGGCGGCTGAGGAAATAAGTCTGGTCTTTGTTATAGTCTTCGGCAGTTCCGAGCCATGCAACGCCGTCGTCATCGTGCCACGAGCGCGCGTAGTGTCCGGTCGCTATTCTGTCGAAATCCTTGCCGGCCTTCTCTTCAAAAGCCCCGAACTTTATCATTCTGTTGCACATCACGTCGGGATTGGGCGTCAGTCCTTTGCGCACCGAATCCATAGTGTATTGTGCCACGCGGTCGTAATATTCCTTCTGTAAATCAATAATATCGAACTCGCAACCGTATTTTTTTGCAATAAAAGTCGTTATCTCGATGTCTTCCTCCGATGGACAATCCATCATATCGTCCATACCTTCGATTCCAATCTTGATATAAAAGATGTGCGGGTCGAATCCCTGTTCCTTGAGAAGTGGGACTATCACCGAGCTGTCAACGCCGCCTGAAACGAGAGCCGCAATACGCATTTTGTAAATTTTTATTGATTTTGTAAATTTTAAATTTTAAATTTCAACGACGATGGGGCAGTGGTCCGACTGTTTCACATCTGGAAGGATATAGGCAGCTTTGAGCCTGTCGCGCAAGGTGTCAGTCAGGATGTGGTAGTCGATACGCCAGCCGAGATTCTTCTCCCTTGCTCCGGCGCGATAGCTCCACCAACTGTAATTTTCGGGTTCTTTGTGGAGTTCGCGGAAGCTGTCGATGAAGCCGTCGCCGATGAATTTTGCGAACCATTCCCTTTCTTCGGGAAGGAATCCAGAAGTGGTGAGATGAGCCTTGGGATTATTTATGTCGATGGCTTCGCGGCAGATATTGTAATCTCCGGAGATGATGAGGTTAGACCTTGATAATCTGAGTTTTGCGATGTATTCTCTGAAGAAGTCGAGCCATTTCATCTTGAAATCCTGCCTCTCGTCGCCAGTTGTTCCTGAAGGATGATAGACGCTTATGACGGAGATGTCGCCGAAGTCGGCACGCAGGAAACGGCCTTCGTCGTCGTAAAGCGGATTATCCATACCGAAGACGACGTTGTCGGGTTTCTGTCTGCTGATGATGCCGACACCGCTGTAGCCTTTCTTCTTCGCCGGAAACCAGTAATGACAGTATCCCATCATCTCGAAGTCTAAAAGCGGAATCTGGTCGGCAGTGGCTTTAAGTTCCTGAAAACAAAGTACGTCAGGCTGGAAGTCGTTTATCCATTCTAAAAGCCCTTTCGACACGGCGGCCCTGATTCCGTTGACGTTGTAACTTGCGATTTTCATCTTGTGGATTTGAAAATCCAAAGATAAGAAAAAAGAGGGCGTGTCAAAAGTCAAAAATCGATAAACAGCCTCTAAAGTATCAACCAATCATAGTCAGAATAATGGGATAAGGTGCGGAAATGTCAAAAAAAATACAACATTTCCGCACTTTATCTCGGTTTTTTGTATTTTTGCGCAAAAATTAAACATAAGAAGAGTATGATAATAGGTAGAGCCGAAGAGATAAAAATATTGCAGAATGCCTTAAATTCTGCAGAATCGGAATTTAGAAGCTGTTTTGATTTCTTACAATGATAATTATATTGTATGTCATTTCGA
>JAKSNC010000046.1 GCA_024400195.1 Bacteroidales bacterium | reverse complement strand
CGTCAAACGGTACAAGAGGAAGACGAGATGGTTGAGATAGAGCAACACGTGCTCATCACCGACGAGAAGACACAAATCTTATTAGGTAAACTCACCAATCAACAAGAAGAAACGGAAGATTTCGATGGCTCACCCACCATCGATGAAGCATTGGCACATTATCAAAACTTTTGTTTCATGCCTCGTAGCGACGACTATCAGTACTCTAAATTTGCAACCTTGGAGGATGAAAAAGTGCGTGCTGATTTCTTCAATCACATGTTCCTTCCCGAGACACCAAACTATTTGAGTAAACCCGGTTACCTGCAACCTTTATGGAGAACCATCTGGAAAGGATTAATCGCGTTGGTGGCTTGGGTGATCATGACCATCGTTGTTGAGAATTTTAACCTGATCAACACGGAGGGCTCGCGCGTGGAAACGGTTCAAGAACGCATCGCAGACCTCAACACCAAGAAAATGACCGAACAGCAAATCAAAGACGCCAAAGCCAGGGCTCAGGCCGACTTTGACAAAGAAACGGAGTTGGATGCCCAAATGCGTAAGTTGTTCTATTTCTACAAAGACGAAGAGGATAAAGTTCATTATTGCTTACCTCCAAAGACAGAAGAAGAACTGGCTGCTCTGCCACAGGATGCTATGTACTGTGGCATTCATAAAGGTTGGAAGGGCTGGTTAGGAGTAGGTTTATTCTTCTTGATGCCACTTATTTGGATTATTGCTACTATCGCACGTTTCACCTCGCGTGCTAAAGAGCGTAGAAACATCTCGCGCACAAATGCCAACCTCAAAGCGCAATACGAAGAGAATGTAAATCTACATTGGAACCGTCCTACGATTGCTGACTTCAAAGTCTTTTGCGCCCTCTTTGCCGGTCCTAATAACGTGTCCTGTATTGAAAAAGGCGACTTTGTTCGAGAGGCATTGCGTCAAGCACATATATCGGAAAAGGATGTCCAGAATGGTAACGGCAAGATTTTCTTCTCGTGCTATTTCACTGACACAGATGACAATGGCAATGATACAGATAACCCTGTGATAACACTGCGTGATGTGGTGGTGCGTGTTTGCGTGGCAATGCGCGACAGTGTTGTCTATATGCATGGTGTCTGGGACACGATGTCTGATCAGTTCCCAATCTTTGACCAGGAACGCCTGCTCTATAGCCAGATTGCCAACTTCCGCAATGTGGCTTCTTACAGCAAGCTGGAAGTGATTTCTCCTGAAAACCGTATTTTGGCGACGATTGTTTACGCATTCGGTGATTATCCGTCTTTGTTCCAATATCAAGATTTGGAGCCAAAAGATGATGTCACCTACAGCAAGACGCGCACATCTGACTTCAACGAGTTCTATAACTCGCTCATCAAGATGCACACGGCGTATGTGAAATCCTGAAATTGTCCCTGCCTGTCTGATAAAATATTGAAAAAAAACAGGCATAGTTAAATGAAATAGTTATACTTTTGCACAAAGGACACCATCATGAAAAGAGCAAAAAAAATCATCCTGCTGGCATTGGCACTATTGCTTGTGCCAGCAGTTTTCGCCGGAGACTATCAATTGGCAAAAAAAACGAAAGAGGAAGCCGAGATTGCATTGTGCAACGGGAGACTTGATGTCGCCCAGCAGTTATTCCAGAATGCTTTTGATTTGTTTTCACAATGTGACGATGCTGTTGACGAGCAGTCGCTGTGCCTATATTACATGACAATCAGTTACTTCAACCAAAGAGACCTTGACGCCATGAAAAAGGTTCTCGACAACATGGCCGTGTTCGCAGACGAGAACCCGAAGAACAAATTCGTGCAGTATGATTATCTTTCAGTGCTTGCATCATACGAGTCGGCACTGTACGAAGAGAACCCGTCCGATTCACTGCGCGAGGAGTTCATGACGCACTTCAAGAAGTCGCTCGCATTCCAAGAGCAGATGACCGTCGAAGAGATCACGGATAAGCAGATCAACCCGATGTTCAACTACATGAACGTCGCGACCTTGTACGACCTGTGCTATGACCCGCCGCTCGTTGACTCAATGCAAAAATACATTGACAAATCGTTGGACATTGACAAACTCAATTGGGGCATTGAGGAAGATCACGTCGAAGGCAGGGTCTCCACCTACGACCTTCTGGCGTGGATTCATCTTTACAAAGGAGAGTTCGATGAAGCCGAGGCGAAGGAGCTTGAAGTGATTGAACTGATTGGAAGCATCGGAGATGTGAGAGGCAACAACCTTATCACCGAGCTCAGCGAGGCATACAGCTTCTTCGTGGAACTATACAGGACGACGGGCGACTTCGAAAAGGCATTGGAATATCAGGAACTGAAAAACGAAAACGACAGAGAGCGCTTCAACGTTGAGAAAAACCGCGCAATCCACGAGATTGAAACACGTTACGAAACCGAAGCGAAAGACTTGAGAATAAGCAACTTGCACCATACAAACATCATGTTGTCTGTCGGTGTGCTGATGCTTGTGATTCTTTTTGCCGTCACAATAGTTTTTGTCATGACCAAGAAAAAGCTCAAGGAACAGACTTCATTCACCGACGCACTTGTCGCCGAATCGACGGAGGTCGCGAAACACACTTCTCTGCAACTTCTCGCCAACCAACTCAACATTGACAATGTTGATTTAACCCAACTTGACGAATTGATAAGAAAGGCGACGAAGCCGCTGACTGTGGTTGACAAGAAGTACATGATATGCTTTCTGGCAGGTGAGAAAGTCCAGCAGATTGCCGACCGCTTCATCGTCGAACCCGCCTCGGTTTATACCGTAAGGTATCGGTTGAAGAAGAAATTCCCCGAAGACGAACCGCTCCCGTTTTAATTTCACGGCGACGCGGCATGTATTGTTTTATTTTTGCTGCAAATTCAACTGTAACAACATCTGCACGGCTCGAACACTTACTCACCACTGTTAATCATTCTTGTTGATTACTTGTGGATTTAAGGGGAATATTTACGTAAGCCATTTGACAAAAAACGATTAAGTCCCTCCCAATATGGGAAGGACTTAATCATAAATTGAGAATCACTAATTTATGCACCAAGTTCGACTCTGTTGAAGGCGACGACCGTAGCGGCCTTGTCGGCGTTTGTGATATATTCTTTAACGCTGTGTCCTTCAAAGATAAGAGAATCTTGGTTGAGAAGTGTGTTCGTCTTGTAGAACTTAGCCATACGGCCCTTTGCAATATTCTGAATCATTGCCTCGGGAAGTGTTGCGAGTTTCTCGGCCGAAGTCTTTTCTTTGACTTCGCGGAACTTGGCGATATCTTCGTCGCTAATCCAACCTTTGGCCTTATTCGACTCGATATGGTCTTCGCTGTCGAAGTGGTTCGGGTTGAGTCCGGCTTTTCTGACGGCTGATTCGACGGCTTTGCTAACTTGTTCCTCTTTGGTCTTCTCGATGGCGATAGCGAGTTCGCGGTCTTTGACTTCCTGAGGCACATCGTTCTCGTCGATGGCGATAGGGCTCATTGCGGTGATTTGGAGTGCCACTTCGTGAGCTATTTCCTCAACATTACCGAAAGTCTTGTTCATACCAACGATGCAGGCGCGGCGGTTGCCGGGGTGGTTGTAGTTGGTGACATAGGCGGCGTTGATGGCGAAGTATTTGCCAATCTGGACTTTCTCGCCCGTCTTGCCGGTGAGTTCGGTGATATATTCGGCCATTGGTCTGCCTTCCATCGTGCCGGCCATAAGGGAATCCTTATCGGCTATCTTATTTTCGATGGCGTAGTCGAGGATGGCTTTGGTGCGGTTGACGAAGTCTTCCGTTGCGGCGACGAAGTCGGTCTCGCAGTTCAGCATCACGACGGCTCCAAAAGCATGGTCTGCTGTCACTTTGGAGAGGACGCAGCCTTCTGCGGCATCGTGGTCTGCACGTTTCTCGGCTATTTTCTGACCTTTCTTGCGGAGGAAGTCGATAGCTGCCTGTTTGTCGCCGTTGCATTCGACGAGTGCCTTTTTACAGTCCATCATACCTGCTCCGGTCATCTGTCTGAGTTCATTAACTTGAGCTGCTGTGATATTCATCTTGTGAAATTTACTGGTTAAAATTAGTTTTTCTTGTTGACGACCTTGCGTGGTCTTCTCTGACGTTTCTCGGTCTGTTCTTCTTCGGCTTCTTCGACTCTTTCGGCGACGTTTTCTTCGGAGGCTTCCTCTTCAACGACTTCCTGGTCTTTCATATTTCTGCGTTCTGTGAGACCTTCCTCGATGGCGTCAACCATTTTGCTGACGATGAGGTGGATTGATTTGGAGGCGTCATCGTTGGCCGGAATCGGGAAATCGATGAGGTTGGGGTTGGAGTTTGTATCGACGATGGCGAAAGTCGGGATGTTGAGTTTGCGGGCTTCTGAAACGGCGATGTGTTCTTTGAGCACGTCAACGACGAAGACTGCGTTTGGAAGTCTGTTAAGGGAAGCTATAGAACCGAGGTTCTTCTCAAGTTTCTCGCGTTCGCGGCGGATCTGAAGCTGCTCGCGTTTTGAGATGTTGTTGATGAAGTCAGGGTTTGCGAGGTTTTTATCGATGTCGCTCATCTTCTTGATAGCCTTGCGGATTGTCTGGAAGTTGGTTAGCATACCACCGGGCCAGCGTTCTGTGACGTACGGCATATCTACTCTCTTGACTATCTCGGAGACGATGTCCTTAGCCTGCTTTTTGGTAGCGACGAAAAGGATGCGTTTGCCGGAGCGGGCGAGTTGACGGAGGGCGTCTGCAGCCTCGTCCATCTTAGCCTGGGTCTTGTAGAGGTCGATGATATGGATGCCGTTACGCTCCATAAAGATATATGGTGCCATGTTCGGATTCCATTTTCTTCTGAGGTGTCCGAAGTGGCAACCAGCGTCTAATAATTCTTCGAATGTAACTTGTGTCATAAGATTTCTTTTTTTTGATTGCCAATAGACTAACGTTTGCTGAACTGGAATTTCCTACGTGCACCGGGCTGACCTGGCTTTTTACGTTCGACCATACGCGGGTCGCGACGCATAAGACCTTTTGCTTTCAGTACCGGACGATATTCTGCGTCTATTTTGCAGAGAGCGCGGGCGATGCCGAGGCGGAGTGCTTCAGCCTGTCCGTTGATGCCGCCACCGTCAAGGTTGACCTTTATGTCAAACTTACCCATATTGTCGGTAAGCATGAGGGGCTGTTCGACTATATAACGAAGGATACCCGTTGTGAAGTATTCCTTGTAATCACGTTTGTTCACTGTGATGTTTCCGTTGCCGACTTTTACATAGACGCGTGCAACGGCAGTCTTTCTTCTTCCTAAAGCGTTGATAACTTCCATAATGCTTTATTTAGTGTTTATTTTAAGCTCTATTGGGTTCTGAGCCTGCTGTTTGTGCTCCGGACCGGCATATACGTAAAGGTTTTTGAAAATGGCACTGCCGAGGCGTGTCTTGGGAAGCATTCCCTTGATAGCGTGCTCGAGAACGGCGATGGGCTTCTTGTTAAGCTGCTCGCGCACTGTTCTCACGCGTTGTCCACCAGGATAACCTGTGTAGTGGACATAGACTTTCTGTTCCATTTTTCTGCCGGTGAGGACGACTTTTTCGGCATTGATAATGATGACATTATCGCCACAATCACTGTGGGGAGTATAGCATGTCTTCCTCTTGCCTCTCAAGATCTGGGCCACTTCCTGTGCGAGACGGCCTAAGATCTGTCCTTCAGCGTCAACGACATACCACTTCTTGTTGGCGTGTTCCTTGTTGACACTTACTGTTTTGTAACTTAATGTATCCATTTGATTGATTAATAATTAATTATATTGTTAATTAAACAATTTTTCCACTTTTTCGGGCTGCAAAGATAGGAAAAATTTCGGTTCGTGAAACAAAAATATTCTTTAGAAGCTGTTTTGATTTATTCGATAGGGATTTGCATTATATTTTCGAGCAGATTTTTCTTGTTTTGCGACGAGATATCATCGGCGTTTGGAGAGTATATTGTTCGACTCCCTGCGGTCGCTCACAATGACGGCGCCACTTGGGAGTGTATTGTTCGACTCCCTGCGGTCGCTCACAATGACGGCACCACTTGGGTGTGTATAAGGTATTTGTTGGTGTTGCGGCTCCGCCGCAACACCAACAAATACTTTTTTTAGTTTTTTCAAACAAACCGCACGTCATTGCGACCGCAGCGACAGCGAAGTGGAGCAAACCCGCCCTTGCGACCGAGCGTAGCGAGTGGAGCAAACTCTTGTTTTTCCCCGCGTTTCCCGCATGCTCCGTCGCCCTGTGCGGCTGCGTCCCTTGCCGCCTTGGGCGACTGCGCTGCGGGAACCACCTTGGCTCCGCCGTCTTCTCTCCCTTCCTCTTTCTCTTCAGCTTAGCATTTCAGACAAATGTCCTTTGGTAAAACTAAGGAACGAGGACGAGGCGGAAGCCGAAGATGTTGAGCCCGCCGGCGGGCGTATTGTTGAACCGATTCGAAACACGGCAGAGCCTCGCGCGGCTGAGCCAGCTACCGCCGCGAAGAACGCGGCTGGAGCCCGACGACGGCCCCTGAGGATTGGTCTGAGAACCGCTGCTATAACTCCCGTACCAGTCCTGGCACCACTCCCACACGTTGCCGCTCATGTCGTAGATTCCAAGCTCGTTGGGCGATTTCGTGCCTACGACGTGAGTCTTTGAGCCGCTGTTATCCGTGTACCATGCCACATCGTTTATGCTGTTGCTACCGCTGTACTTGTATCCCCTGCTCCTGCTTCCGCCTCTCGCAGCGTACTCCCACTCCGCCTCAGTCGGAAGACGGAAGTTCGCCCCCGTCAGGCTGTTCAGCTTCCTTATGAACGTCTGGCAGTCGTCCCAGCTAACCTGCTCCACAGGCAGTTTGCTCCCCTTGAAATAGCTCGGGTTGCTCCCCATAATAGCCTCCCAAAGCTCCTGCGTCACCTCGAACTTGCCTATGTAGTAGTCGCCCAACGTCACGCTGTGGGTCGGTTTCTCGTCGTCGTATGCGTCGCTCCCCTGCTCGGAGGTTCCGCCCATCGTGAACGTGCCGCCCTTCACCGCCACCATCTCAAACGTCACGCCGTTCACCGTGAAGGTCTTGTTGCCCGCCGCACTGCCGCCGCTCGCGCCTGCCGCCACTGTCTGCTGTTTCTTGGTCAGCGCAACGGTGGCTTGCGCTATCTTGTTCTCCTCTATGACAACCTGCTTGGTGGCGTTCTCGTAGCCTTCCTTGCGCAGCTCTATGCTGTGAGTGCCTATCAGCACGTTGGAGAAGATGTCGGGCGAGGTTCCAATCTTCTTCCCGTCAAGATAGACGTCGCAGTTGCCCGGAGTGCTGTTGAGGTTGAGTTTGCCGTATATGGGCTTGGGCGCGTTGAGGGTGAGGCTTCTCCGTTCCTGTTTGGCAAGTGTGAGGCTCTGTCTCACGGTGCTGTGCCCTGCCCTTCGCGCTTCCACGATATACATGCCTGCGTCGAGGCTGCCGTTCCAACTTCCAGTCCCAATCTTCTTGTCGTTGAGATAGAGTTCGGCGGAAGAATCGCCGCACGACAGGGTCAGATGTGCCTGCGCCGAGACGAGGGTCACCGTCTTTGTCACTTTGGTTTTTCCTATGGTGAAAGTCCCTTCGTCGCCGACGAAGCTCGGGGCCTCGATGCGGTATTTATGTTCGCCGTACGGCAGCATGATGTTCAGTTCGCCGTCGGTTGTAGCACGGAGGTCGCCGTCAACATACACGTTTGCCGTTGCCGGTGTCACGGTAAGCACGAAATACTGTCCGCCCATATCGGCTTCCGGATCCGGAACAGGTGCCGGCCTATTATATTCAATATAAACGTCGTAGTCTTTCAGTTTCACCGTGCCGGACGGAAAGCCGAAATCGCGGCGGAAATCGGCGCGGTAGTTGCCGAAAGGCGACTTCACCACCAACAGCACGGTACGAGGCGGGACGTACATCAATATCTCGCCGCCGTCTTTCAACGTTCTCGCTATCGTACTCGCCTGGTCAAGTTGAAAGTCCAACTGATCCCTCTCTTCTGGAGTCAAGCCTTCGGTCTTGATATGAAGCACGGCGCACTCTTCGCCGCTGATAAGATCCGTCACGCGGTCGATAAGGGCCTTGCTCAACCGGGAAGCCTCAATCCTGGTTATCTTCAAATCCTGCGACACCGCCGCAAAGCCAACAAAAAGTAAAAGAAAAAATAAGGTAAAATAGCGTTTGTCCATATTCAAATATTTGAGACGGCAAAGATACGATTTTTTCAAAAGTTAGGAGATGAGATGGGAAAAATTGCCGTGAGCTGTGAGCCGTGAGCTTTTGACCTTTTGACCTTTTGACAATTTGACATTTTGAGTTTTTGACTTTTTGACTTTCTTGACTTCTTAACTTTTCAAACCTTTCAAACCCTTTCTTAACCTTTCAAACCCTTCGAACCGTTTAAGGTTTATTGAAAAGCTGTTTTTCTAATCAAAAAACAATTCGTTTTTTTTGTAACTTTGCCGCAATCAAAAAACTGAGAATTATGGGAATCTACCTCAATCCAAACAACGCATTGCTGCAGCGAGACTTGAACTCGCCGATTTATATCGACAAGTCAATGCTGATAGCGGAACTAAACGCATTGATAAACACTAATGGAAATTTTCTGTGCGTCTCGCGTCCGCGCCGTTTCGGTAAGAGCATGGCCGGCAACATGATTTCGGCTTATTATTCAAAAGGCTGCGATTCCCGTGAATTGTTCAAGGATTTGAAAATCGCCCGTCATCCGAGCTTTGAGAAATATCTCAACAAGTTGAACGTCGTCAAGTTCGACCTGAATGCGATGCTGCGCCTGACAGACAGTGAAGACAACCTGATAGGCTTCCTCACCGAACTTATTCTCGACGAGTTCAAGACGGCTTTTCCAACGGTTCAGTTCAAAGACAAGGACTCGTTGGCGTTGGCCATAATGAGGGTTTATGCTGCAACAGGCGAGACGTTTGTGATAATCATCGACGAATATGATGTCTTGGTCCGCGAACAGGTTCCGGAGAAAGTGTTCAAGTCATATCTTGACTTCCTCAACGGAATGTTCAAGAACGCCGACCTCTCACCAGCAATTTCGCTCGCCTATCTGACCGGAATTTTGCCCATCGTGCGCGACAAAATCCAGTCGAAACTGAATCTTTTTACCGAATTTTCGATGACGAATGCCGGATGCTTAACGGAGTTTGTCGGTTTCACTGCAGAAGAAACAAAAGGCCTTTGCGAACAATACGGCATGGACTACGAAGAATGCCGACGCTGGTACGACGGCTACAACATGAAGACTATAAAGGAAATATTCAGTCCGCGCTCCGTGGTTTCAGCTATGCAGAACCGCGAGTACAATTGCTACTGGACACAGACCGGCTCATACGAAGCCTTGAAACTCTACATTCTGATGAATTTCGAGGGCATAAAGGACGACGTCGTGACTATGATCGGAGGCGGAAAAGTTGATGTGAACGTATATA
>JAKSNC010000045.1 GCA_024400195.1 Bacteroidales bacterium | reverse complement strand
GGCCGAGCCGTGGGAAAGTAGGTGCCGCCTCCCTCTACGCCGCCGGACGTTAACGTCCGGCGGCGTTTTTTTATATATACTAATCGAACAAAATTCTATCACGAAAAAATATGTCAGTCATTGATAATGAACTATTCGCAATAAGAGATGATTCTCAAGTAGAAAACCTGTCTCGCTTTTTTAAAACAGGTATCGGACAATATGGAGAAGGTGACGTCTTCTTGGGTGTTAAAGTGCCGAAAAATCGTGAGGTGGTAAAACGTATTTGGAAAGATTGTACTCTGCAAGATGTTTCAGAATCAATTACTTCTAAATATCATGAGGTTAGAATGGCTTCACTCTTCGTATTAGTTCAGATCTTTCGTCATGCAAAAAATAATCAGGAACTTAAAGAACAATGCGTCAATCTATATCTCTCAAATACAGAATATATCAATAATTGGGACTTGGTAGATTTGTCTTGTTTTGAGATTCTCGGAGCGTGGCTTTTCGATAAGGATAGAACTTTGCTATATGATTTGGCTCTTAACGGAAAAAACATTTGGGAACAGCGTATAGCCATCGTAAGTTGCATGTTTTTTGTCCGTCATAATCAGTTTGATGACTGTTTGGCTATTGCCGATATTTTGCTGCATCATAAACACGACCTCATCCAAAAGGCCGTCGGTTGGCTCATTCGCGAAGTTGGAAAACGTGACGAAACCAAACTCGTGGATTTCCTTTCCACACGTTATCGTGAAATGCCGCGAACAATGCTTCGTTATGCTATTGAGAAATTTCCGGAGGCAATCCGACAGGCTTATCTCAAAGGACTAAAATGATTTTGTCTGTTTTTTTTGTCGTCATGGGTTTTATAAGTTGATGTAACTTTTTTTTTTATATCTTTGCGGTTCAAGTGAAAAGAAAAATAACAACCGTAAAATTTTTTTGCCTATGAGATAAACACGTGTATCAGCATACACACCATGAAATAGAAAATTAGCGTTATAAGCATTACTTGACATTTTGGAACCTGAACAATTTCAAATGTTTAACGAATCAAGCACATGCCTATTGACGCTCACGCGATTGCGTGGGCATTTGTGCGTAATTTGATTCGTTAAGGTAAGTTCAGGACCTCAAAATGTCAAATACGGCTAAATTGCTCCACGCTTTTTTCGTGTATATGCTTTTTACTTTTTCGGAGCATACGGAGTATCTGAAAAGCCGATAAGTGAGTAAGAAAAACAGACAAAATTATTTCAAAATGAAAAAATTAGTTTACTTAGCTGTTATCTTGAGTGCAGCATTCCTGACTTCGTGTAGTGTTAATAAAAAGTTTGTCCCGAGGGCTTGCAATACGATTAATACGGTAAGATTTGATGAATTGAACTTGAAAAGAAACGATTACACTATCCTGAAAAATGTGACCGCTGAAGCCGTTGTTGTTTACGAAACAGGTTTATTTGGAGGCTCTATTTCCATTTCGGAGCAAAACAACGAGTTTTCAATTGAGTTTAGAAAATCAGGAAAAGATCAGTGGGTGGCTAACAAATTTAATGGTATTGCGTATTTCGGCTATTTGTCAAATGATTACGGAGATATGGCTTTGAATTTGGATCCCGACTATTACTCACGCCATATCGCTTTTTATCGCCTGATAAACCAATGTAGAGTTGCCGGCGGAGATGCACTTATTGAGCCTACAGTGTCAACAAACGTTGAAGAGCAGGGAAGGAAAATCGTCTTCAAAACTACAGTCACTGCTAAAGTCGTAAAAATCAATACAGATAAATAATCTTTTTGCACAATTATGAGACAAATTGCTTTAACAATAATCTTTAGTGCTATTTTGATGAGTTCGTGTTCTGCACTTAAACAACAACCTGTTGAAAACCAGCCGGTTACTATCAATTTGGCATTAGTGAGAGACGCACAGGCCAATAAGTATGTCAATATGGATTACGGCATTAGGCTAAACGTTCAGGACGACAGGGCTAACACGAAGATAATTCAAATATATGACGCAATGTTGACGGGCATCCCACAGGTTCAGGTGAATCCGAATGTTTCTTCGTTTGTTTCGGAAAGTACCCGCCGCTACATGCGCACAATGGGATTTAATCTGGATTCTGATGTAGCGACCGACTATATGATGCAACTTAAAATAGGTGAATTTCATGTCGATTATCTTAGTGGTATTGGCTGGAGCGGAACCGTCATGATGCATTTGGAAGTGTATGACCACAACCACACATTGGTTTATCCCAATGTCGAAGTTGTTGGGCGTGCAACTATGTATGGAAGTTCGTCAGCAATTACAAGTGTTGCAAATCAAGTGATTAATAGTGCATACGTCGCCGCATTGGAAGACATCGACTGGGATAGGATAGCCTATTTCCTCCATCGTGCAGATTCACCGAAACAGGAAGCCAACAAACAGGTGAATGGCGAAGGGAACACCGCATTGGAACATCTGACAGTACACTGGAACATCAATTCCCGTCCACAAGGAGCCGATGTCTATTGGCGTGTCATTTCAAAGACTCCCGACGTGAAACAGCAAAACTACAAATATTGCGAGACTACTCCTTACGAAACTACGGAGACTTTGAATATCAAGGGTTTGACTTATAACAACGCTGGTAATGTTCAAATTGAGGTTAAATGCGAAAAAGCCGGTTATTATTCACAAACGAAAAAGTACGACATTCTTTCCATCATTGACGAAGGCGAGGTCAGTTATATGTTCCGCCTTGTCAAAGAGGAAGAAGAATAATCAATAATCTATTGATAATCACAACACAAGCGGTCTTGATATAAGGCCGCTTTTTTATTATGTTGGTTTATAGATTATGCCAAGCCAGTTTTCACCCTTATCTCAGCATCGCGGCAGCCTTCTCGACTGCCTTAACAAAACTTTCGACTTCTTCCAAAGTGTTATACATCGCAAATGATGCCCGCACCGTTCCGGGAATGCCGAAAAACGTCATCACCGGTTCGGCGCAATGATGTCCGGTGCGAACTGCTATTCCCATCTTGTCGATGATGGTTCCCATATCATACGGATGTATTCCGCTGATAATGAATGATACAAGTCCGCTGCGTTCAGGCGCGTTGCCGATGAAACGTATTCCGCTGATTTGCTCAAGACCTTCGCGTGCTTTGTCCAAAAGCATTCTTTCGTGTGCTTCAACGGCTTCTCTGTCAAGGCTTTGAATGAATAAAACGGCGGCCTCTAACCCGAGTGCGGCTCCGACATTGGGCGTTCCGGCTTCGAATTTGAACGGCACTTTGTTGAACGTCGTCTGTTCAAAACTGACTCTGTCAACCATCTCGCCTCCGAATTGATAAGGCGGCATGGCTTCTAACCACTTCATCTTACCGTAAAAACCGCCGATGCCCATCGGAGCGTACATCTTGTGCCCGGAAAAGACAAAGAAGTCGCAATCAAGACTTTGCACGTCGATTTTGTGGTGCGCTATCGACTGCGCTCCGTCAATCACAACGGGAATATCTAACTGATGCGCCATCTCGACCATTTTTTTGACTGGGTTGATGGTGCCGAGTGTGTTGGAGATATGCGCTATCGATACGATTTTCGGCTTTTGTTCAAGGATTTTTCCGTAAGCCTCAATATCAATGATGCCGTTTTCGTCCATCGGAATGACGAGTAGTCTGCCGTTTTTGAGTTTCAGCATCTGCTGCCACGGTACCATGTTGGAATGATGTTCCATCGCGGTTACGGCAACAGTATCTCCTTCATTTACAAGCATTTGCCCGAGACTCGTCGCAAGAAGGTTAAGTGATTCTGTTGTTCCTCTTGTGAAGACTATCTCTTGTGCCTTCTCGGCGTTGATGAAGGCGGCAACTGTCCTTCGTGCGTGTTCGTAAGCTTCTGTCGCCATTTGGCTGAGATAGTGAACGCCTCTGTGAATGTTGCAGTTTTCGTTAAGATAGTAGTCGCGTTCACGTTCGATGACGCACAAGGGCTTCTGTGTCGTCGCCGCATTGTCGAAATAGACGAGCGGTTTGCCGTAAACCTGCTGTTGCAAGATTGGAAATTGTGAACGTACCGAGTCTAAATTAAACATATTCTTTGGGTTTATAGCATTGAAGGACGCATTTGTCGCAGCTTGAGAGTTCACCTTTGAGGCGGCGTTTTATCATGTCGTCGATGTGTTCGCGGAGTTGTTCGACGTCGATATGGTTGCTGATTTCGGCGGCGAAGGCGTACATCAGGAGCATTCTCGCGTTCTCGAAACTGATTCCGCGCTGGCGCATATAGAACATCGCGTCTTTGTCTAATTGGCCTGTCGAAGTGCCGTGCGAGCATTTCACGTCGTCGGCGTAAATCTCCAAAAACGGACGCGTGTCGATTTTGGCTTCGTTTGTGAGTATGATGTTGCTGTTGTTCTGATACGCATTCGTCTTTTGTGCGTCGGGAGCGACGTAGATATGTCCGCTGAAACTGCCTTTAGATTCGTTGTCCAAAATGCCCTTAAACTTCGTGTTGGAAGTACATTCTGGAACGAAATGATTGACTTTCAGTTTGTTGTCGATTCGTTGTTTCTTGTCCATCAGGTAAAGGCCGAAGACGTTTGTGTCCGCGCCTTTCCCGTTGATGTCGATGTTGATGTTGTTGCGAATATCTCCGCCGTTGAACGATACGACGACCATCTTGAAGAAACTGTCGGCGTTTTGCTTTATGCTGAAAGTACCGTCGCTCAAGGTCTTGTCGTCGAGATTTTGAATCTTATATATTTCCAAGCGGGCGTTTTCTTCGATGACGATTTCCGTGTTCGACAAAATCTTGTCGGACTTGAGGTTTGCCGAATCTTCGGTGTCGATAATCTGAAGTCGGCTGCCGCTTTCCATCACGATTTTGTTTTGTGCGGTCGGAGACGGTTCGTTTTCCTTCAGGCACCGCGCCATCTGCAACGGTTTGTCGTTGACTTCATTTCTTCCAAGATGTATGGAAAAACCGCCGCTTTCTGTATGATTTATCTCCATTTTCTACAGTTCCTTTACCCATTCATAACCTTTTTCTTCAAGCTCAAGGGCCAGTTTTTTGTCGCCCGACTTCACGATTCTGCCGTCGTACATCACGTGGACGAAATCGGGGACGATATAGTCGAGAAGTCGTTGATAGTGAGTGATTACGATGAAAGCATTATCGTCGGTGTGAAGTTGGTTTACGCCGTTGGCGACGATTCTCAAAGCGTCGATGTCGAGGCCGGAGTCTGTCTCGTCGAGGATGGCGAGTTGAGGTTCGAGCATTGCCATCTGGAAGATTTCGTTCTTCTTTTTTTCGCCTCCGGAGAAGCCGACGTTGACGAAGCGGTTCTGCAGTTTCTCGGTTATCTCCACCATGGCCTGTTTCTGTTTCATCATCTTGAGAAATTCAGGCATGGAAATCTGCGCTTTGCCTTCGTATTCGCGTTTGGCGTTGATGGCGGCGCGCATGAAGTTCTGAATGCTCACGCCTGGTATCTCGACGGGATATTGGAAACTGAGGAAAATGCCCATATTGGCGCGTTCTTCAGGTGTCATGTTGATGATGTTTTTGTCTTTAAACCAAATCTCGCCTTCGGTTATCTCATAGCCTTCTTTGCCTGTGATGGCTGCCGCGAGGGTTGATTTTCCAGTGCCGTTAGGGCCCATGATGGCATGAACTTCGCCGGCGTTGACGCTCAGATTGAATCCTTTCAGAATTTCCCTGCCTCCGACTGAAACGTGCAGGTTTTTTATATTGAATAACATATAAATGATTTTATTTATTGATTATGCACCTTCATTTTATCCCACGCTTCCTTCTAAGGTTATCGACAAGAGTTTTTGGGCTTCCACTGCGAATTCCATCGGGAGTTTGTTGAGGACGTCTTTTGCGTATCCGTTGACAATCAGGCCGATGGCTTTTTCCATTGGGATGCCGCGCTGTTGGCAGTAAAATAATTGGTCTTCAGATATTTTCGATGTCGTGGCTTCGTGTTCGAGAGTTGCGCTGTCGTTGTCGCATTGGACGACCGGCCACGTATGGGCACCGCATTTGTTGCCGAGAAGGAGCGAGTCGCATTGTGAGAAGTTGCGGCTGTTTTCGGCTCCGACTGCCACTTTCACGAGGCCGCGGTAGCTGTTCTGGCTGTGTCCCGCCGAGATGCCTTTCGATATGA
Organism: Bacteroidales bacterium; assembly: GCA_024400195.1. Classification (GTDB taxonomy): domain Bacteria; phylum Bacteroidota; class Bacteroidia; order Bacteroidales; family F082; genus Limimorpha. Next base: position 3,483 of record JAKSNC010000045.1, on the reverse strand, counting down.
TTGTGCTTTTGGTGTTTTTGCCGATGTGAATCATCTTCGTTCCGGTGTCGGCCTGCTGGTAGTTGTTGGTGATGGCCACCGAGTAGAACTCTCCGACGGAGTCGTTTCCCTTGAGTATGCAACCCGGGTATTTCCACGTTATGGCAGAGCCCGTTTCGACCTGAGTCCATGATATTTTCGAGCGGTCGCCGCGGCATATCCCGCGTTTCGTCACGAGGTTGTAGATGCCGCCTTTGCCGTCTTTGTCGCCCGGATACCAGTTCTGCACCGTCGAATATTTGACTTCCGCGTCAGTCTCGGCTATTATCTCGACTATAGCTGCATGAAGTTGATTCTCATCGCGTTGTGGTGCCGTACAGCCTTCCATATAACTCACGTAGGCTCCTTCGTCGGCGACGATGAGTGTGCGCTCGAACTGTCCCGTGTTGGCCGCGTTGATGCGGAAATATGTCGATAGTTCAATCGGGCAACGCACGCCTTTCGGAATATAGCAGAACGAACCGTCGCTGAAGACAGCCGAGTTGAGTGCCGCGAAAAAGTTGTCGGTATAAGGCACGACTTTTCCCAAGTATTTGCGGACGAGGTCGGGATGTTTTTTCACGGCTTCGTTGAACGACATAAAGATTATTCCGTGTTTGGTGAGCGTGTCTTGAAACGTCGTTTTGACTGATGTCGAGTCCATCACGGCATCGACGGCCACGCCTGAGAGTTTCTTCTGTTCGTCTAAGGAGATGCCGAGTCGGTTGAAGGTGTCCAAGAGTTCCGGATCAACTTCGTCGAGGCTCTTCTTCTCGTTTTTCTTTTTAGGAGCCGCGTAATAGATGATGTCCTGATAATCAATCTCCGGCAATCTGTCGAGATGTGCCCAGTCGGGTTGCTTCAGCGTCAGCCAGTGACGATAGGCCTTCAGTCTGAACTCGAGAAGCCATTCCGGTTCGCCCTTTTTCTGCGAGATAAGACGTACGATGTCTTCGTTGAGTCCTTTGGGAATCATGTCGGACTCGATGTCGGTGACGAAACCGTACTCATAGCTCTTATTCGTCACTTCTTCAATGATATTCGTCTTTTGGTTTGAAGACATAACAGTGTTTTCTTTGAGCCGCAAAGATAAGAAAAAAACGGAGACCGCCGTTTCTGCCGGAAGGCAATTTTTGAATCGTTCACCGACGAAAGAGGAAACGTTTTTTTTGTAAATTTGCGACTTCAAATTTATCTGACAACATTCACATTATGAAAGTCTTTTTTACCATAACATCACTCATAATAAGTGTGATTTTTTCCGCATCTTGTTATGCTCAGAGCATCGATGTCAACTCCAACAGGGAATTGATGGAGAAGGTGAAGGCGAATTTTGACGAGTTTATGTTTGCAGAGGCTATTGGCGACAGCGTCAATATTGCGAGCGACAACGCCTTGAGGGCTTTGTGCGAACAGATTTCCGTCACGGTTAGGAGCGAGGCCGTCCTCAAGACTGTTGAGGAAGTCGTTGGCGACGATTTCGAGGTGAAGCAGGTATTCGACCAGGCCATACAGACGTTTTCCAATCTGAAACTGAATAATTATCAGACCTTAATCGTCGGCATTCCGAAAGGAAAAAACAAATACTACACGGCTTTTGCCTTCATCGGACGGGAACAGGTGAACGAGATAATCAACGATTTGGCCGAAAAGGAAAAGGAGGCGTACGAAAAAAGGGCCGAAGATATCGCATATTACTACGAACACGGAACCAACTCGATGAAGACTTTGCGCGTCGGCGAAGCCCTGAAAAGTTTATATTGGGGCTACGTGCTTTCTAAAGGCATGCCTTTCAAATTGAATGTGAAAGATGTCGGCGAAGTGCCGGCCGAATCGCACCTTAACGGCAGGATAAACTCTATCCTCAATAACGTTTTCGTCAGCGTGGCCGACGTCTCCGAAGAAAAAATCAACAGCTTGCAGAGTGTATATAGGCTGAAACTCAACTTTGTGTATAAAGAAGGCTCTAAAACGGACAAGATAACGACTCTCTTCTTCAGCGTGAACGACGGTTACAATTGGAGCAAGCCGGTATGTGTTCACGACGGCGTCGGGTTTGTCGAGATGAGCCGGATGCCCAATAACATCACCGTCAGATGTATCTATAAATACGACAAGAGCGAGACTCCCGATATGGTTTGGGAGTTTGTCGAAGGCGACAACACATTCTTTGCCACCGCAGAACGCCGTTGCTCGACAAAGACGGTACAGCCCGTTGCTGAATCAAAGTCGGAAAAGGTCGTCGCAAAAGAAATAAAGTCTATCAGCCTTGAGACCGCCGACACCGAACGCGACCACGAGACGATGTTGGACGTTATGGCTCAGGTGGAACAAGCCATCAGCAACAGAAAATACGATTCCGTAAAACAGCATTTCACCACAGAGGGCTTCCGCGACTTTACCGCGTTATGCAAATCGGGAAACGCCGTCATTATGGACAAGCCGAAGTATATTTTTATTGATTATAAAGGCTTAACCATCTGCAGAAGCATACTTATGAAGTTCAGCTATTCCAACAGGAAAGAGTTCGTTGAAGACGTGTCGTTCCGTTTCACGCCCGACAATAAAATCGAGTCGATTGCCTATACTATGCCTTCAAAAGACGAACAGGCTATACTCGGAGACGCGAGGCTCAACCCTAATTCGCGTATGGCACTTCTCACCTTTATGGAAGACTATCAGACGGCATACGCACTTCGCGACATCGACTATCTTGAACGCGTCTTTTCGGAAGAAGCTCTCATCATTACAGGACACAAGATTCATACAAAGAAGAGAGAAGTGGCTATAAATGAAACGGTTTACGATACCGTGTCGAAGGCAAAATATATTGAGGGACTGCGTAGTCATTTTGATAGGAGGGAATATATCAATCTCAACTTCACGGAGACGGAGTTTCGCCAGTCTGCCAACCAGAAAGACGTTTTCAGCATTCAGGTGAGGCAGGAATACAACTCCAACGTTTATGGCGATGTCGGCTATCTCTTCCTCTTGGTTGATCTTCGCGGCGAAGACCCCGTCATACACGTCCGCGCATGGAACGAAGACCATACCGACATCAACGATAGATTCTCAATGAGAGACGTGGAATGGTGAAACGATTGGACGACTTGATGATTAGACGATTGGACGATTGGACATTTTGACGATTTGATGACTTGACAGTTTGATGACTTGACAAAAGAAACGTAAATATCGTAAGCCCTTCTAACTTCTAACTTCTAACTTCTATCTCCTCAATCTCACACTCGTGTTCCTTCGTCTTTTCGTCGTAGTTTATGCCGACGAAAAGCATTCTGCCGCGATAATGTTCTAAAAGGTCGTCGTATCTCTTTTCCTTAATCTGGTTTATCGCCGACTCTGCCGACTTGTTGTTTTTCAACTCGATAATCATCGCAGGGATGTTCGGGACGTACGGAATAAGAGCCAAATCCGCGTAGCCTTTGCCGGTCGGGAGTTCCTTGA
>JAKSNC010000044.1 GCA_024400195.1 Bacteroidales bacterium | reverse complement strand
CTTTAATAATAAAGATGCGCCGTTTTAACAGTTACAGCGACTATTTCAAACTTGTATTCGGCGGAAGGGCGCAGAAAATAAGCATCGATGCCGGCTTCACATGTCCGAACCGTGACGGAACGATTAGCACCGGCGGATGTTCGTTTTGCAACAACAGCGCGTTCAATCCGTCGTACTGCAGACCTGAAAAAAGCATCTCGCAACAGATAGAGGAAGGAATCGACTTTCATCGCCGCCGTTACCGCCGCGCGCAGACGTATCTCGCTTATTTTCAACCTTATACAAACACTCATAAGCCCATTCACGAGTTACAAAAAATTTACGGAGAAGCTCTCTCCCACCCTCTTGTGTCAGGCATCGTCGTCGGTACGCGCCCCGACTGCGTCAACGAGGAGATTTTAAATCTGCTTGGCGAAATCAAAAAGACGCACTACGTCATGATTGAGTATGGCATTGAAAGTGTTTACGACAAAACGCTGAAACGTGTCAATCGCGGGCACGACTTCGCAACTGCGGAAAAAACAGTCGTGGACACTGCCCAACGCGGCATTCCATGCGGGGCTCATTTCATCCTCGGGCTTCCGGGAGAAACGCCGCAAATGATGCTTGACGGAATCGACATCATATCGAGACTGCCTCTTACCACGGTGAAGTTTCACCAACTCCAGATTTTTAAAGACACTCCGATGGCCGACGACTTCAACAGTCATCCGTCAGACTATCATCTCTTCGACCTACAAAGCTACATCGATTTTATTGTGCACGTCATCGAAAAACTCAATCCGAGATTCGTCATCGAACGATTAGCCGGTGAAGTTCCGCCGCGCTTTCTCGTCTCCGAACCGTGGATGTCGCTGCGTTACGACCAAGTTCTTCATCTGATAGAAGATAAAATGGATGAACTTGACACTTTTCAAGGAAAAAAATTCAGACAATGTATATAAAATCCAACACTCTTTTCAAAGACACAAGGCCGGAGCGCATTTACGATGACATTTCGCGTCCCGTCATCATCGCCGACAACCTTCTCACGCCAGAAAACATGGGTTCGATGATACGTCTTGCCGACAACATCGGAGCCGAAAAGATGATTTTCCTCGGTCGGGAAACGGTCAAGAGCGTCAGTCATATAAGGAGGTGCGCTGCATCGAGCCGCGACAACATTGAGTGGTTTTTCACCGAAGAAAACGATTTGCGAAAACTTGTCGGGATGAGGAAAATCGTCGCCATTGAGACTGCCGATGATGCTACCTGCATTTACGACACTGCATTGCCTGTTGATATTGCCTTTATCGTCGGGAATGAAAGCCGCGGCATCAGGCCGGAGATTCTTTCGCAGTGCGATATGATAACGTATATTCCCGTCCCCGGGCCGACGCGCTCGCTTAACGTCAGTCACGCTGCAGCTGTTGCATTGTTTGAATGGCAGAGGCGTCGTCTAACAGATTTCCGGTAGTTTCTTAACGCCGGTGAGGGCATGGAAGCAGTCTTCCATCGTCGCGTTTCCGTCTGGTAACACACGTTTTTTCAGGCTGTCGATGTCGTCGTACGCAGCAACGACACCTTTGTTTATAATAACGACTTTGTCGCACAGCGCATCAACTTCCTGCATGATATGCGTTGACAGAAGCACTGTTTTTTCTTTTCCGAGAGCCCTGATGAGTTGTCGAATCTCCACGAGTTGGTTTGGGTCGAGGCCTGAAGTCGGCTCGTCGAGGATGAGGACGTCGGGATTGTGCATCATTGCCTGTGCAAGTCCGACACGTTGGCGGTAACCTTTCGACAACGCGCCGATCTTCTTGTGTTGTTCTACGCCGAGACCGGTTTGAAAAATCATTTCCTTGATGCGGTTTTCCGCCTTCGCGCCCTTTATTCCGTGGATTCCGGCGACGAAGCCGAGATATTCCTTCACGTACATATCAAGATACAGCGGGTTGTGTTCCGGAAGATAGCCGACGCGTTTGCGCACCTCCATCGACTGCTCGACGACATCGAAGCCGTCAACGAGGACAATGCCGGAAGTCTGTGGAATATAGCAGGTTATGATTTTCATCAGCGTGGATTTACCGGCACCGTTCGGGCCGAGAAGTCCGACAATCTCACCTTTATTTATTTCGAGACAGACATCATTCAACGCCAATTGCTCGTCGTATTTCTTCGTAATATGCTGTATTGAAATCGCCATAGTGAATTTTTTCGCAAAAATAACGAATTTTCGATTATAGTAATTTTTATTGATAGATTTTTGTTTTTTCGTCTCATTTGCTGGAATTTTCCTTACCTTTGCGCCTCATTTTTCAAATACGGTAAAAAATAAAAAAAATGAAAGGATACAATTATTTTTGGGAAGAGCTTAAGAGTTACATCGCCGTCACGATAGCGACATTCATTATGGCAATAGGCTGGACGGGCTTTCTGATTCCGAACCACATGCTCGGCGGCGGCGTCTCCGGTATAGCCGCAGTCTTATATTGGTCAGCCGGACTGCCAACCGGAATCAGCATTTTCGGACTCAACTTTGTGTTACTCATCATCTCCATAAAGTCGTTAGGCTGGAAGTTCAGCATCCGCACCATCTACGCCGTCGTCATCATGTCCGTGTTTTTCTCCATGGGACAAAGTTATTTCGGCGACGCTCCGTGCATACCCGACCTCGAACCGATTCTCTCGGTCTTCATCGGAGCCGGATTGTCGGGAATTGCAGGCGGATTCGTGTTCCTCTACGGCAGCAGCACCGGCGGAACCGACATCATCATAATGATGATTAACCGCAAACGAGACATCTCACTTGGTAAATTATCATTGATTATCAATATAATCATCGTATCAAGTTCGTACATAATAACGAAAGACCCGAGAGCACTCGTCTATAGTTACGCTGTTCTCATGGTGTCGTCATATATGATGGATGTCGTCATCAACGGAAGCAAGCAGTCTGTGCAGATGTTCATTTTCTCGTCAAAAGCAGAGGACATCGCCGACCGTATCGGAAATGAGATACATCGCGGCGTCACGTTCATCAAAGGCACGGGATGGTACAACAAGAAAGACGTCAACATTCTCATGGTCATCGCGCGTAAAACCGAGCAGACGCTCATCACGCAGATAGTCAAACAGGAGGACAACAAGGCGTTTCTGTCGATAAACACCGTCATGGGCGTTTACGGAAAGGGCTTCGAAGAGATTAAGAAATAACAACTTACGATAATTTATCATCAATAACGGCTGTCGAAATGTATCAACAGCCGTTATTCATTTTTAAACCAAAAATTTAAAGCGCACTATGCGTCAACATTGGCGTATGTGGCGTTTTCCTCGATGAACTGGCGACGCGGTCCGACGTCATCGCCCATCAGCATTGAGAAGATGTAGTCGGCTTCGGCACCGTTCTCTATACTGATCTGGCGCAAAGTCCTGTTTTTAGGATCCATCGTCGTTGACCAAAGCTGCTCGGGATTCATCTCACCAAGACCTTTATAGCGTTGAATATGAAGACCTTTATCCGTCCCATCGTTTGACAGTTCCTTCACAATCTGTGCGCGTTCCTCATCGGTCCAGCAGTAACGTGCGACGCTGCCTTTCTTTATAAGGTAAAGCGGCGGCGTTGCGATATAGACGTAGCCTTTTTCAATCAGTTCGGGCATATATCTGTAGAAGAATGTCAGAATCAACGTCGAGATGTGGCTTCCATCGACATCAGCATCGGTCATGATGATGACTTTGTGATAGCGGAGTTTCTCGAGGTTGAGGGCCTTGCTGTCTTCTTCGGTTCCTATCGTGACGCCGAGAGCCGTGTAGATGTTGCGTATTGCCTCACTCTCGAAGGCGCGATGCTGCATAGCCTTTTCGACGTTGAGAATCTTTCCCCTCAAAGGAAGGATAGCCTGGAAAGTACGGTCTCTTCCCTGCTTTGCCGAACCGCCTGCGGAGTCACCCTCGACGAGATAGAGTTCGGTGTTTTCCGGATGACGGTCGGAGCAGTCGGCGAGTTTGCCTGGCAGAGACGCGCTCGACAGGACGCCTTTACGTTGGACTGCTTCGCGTGCCTTGCGTGCGGCATGACGTGCAGTGGCTGCAAGAACGACTTTATCGACAATCATCTTAGCCTCTTTCGGATGTTCTTCAAGATAATTGTTCAGATGTTCGGCAACAATCTGATCGACGATGCCCATGACTTCGTTATTGCCGAGTTTGGTCTTCGTCTGTCCTTCAAACTGAGGTTCCGGCACTTTGACGGAGATGACGGCTGTAAGACCTTCGCGGAAGTCGTCGCCGTTGATTTCGAACTTGAGTTTTGAGAACATCCCTTCTTTGTCGGCGTAGGCTTTCAACGTCCTTGTCAGGCCACGGCGGAAACCGGCGAGATGCGTTCCTCCTTCGTGAGTATTGATATTATTGACGTATGAATGAAGGTTTTCGGAGAATGTCGTGCTGTATTCCAATGCAATTTCAACTGGGACGTTGCCGCGTTCGCCCGAGATGGCGATAGGCTCCGGCGTGAGTTTCTCACGGTTCTCATCAAGATAGTTGATGAAGTCGGTGAGGCCGTTTTCAGAATGGAAGACTTCGCTTTTAGGCTCTACATGATTGCCTTCCGCATCGGTATCGCGTTCGTCGCTGAGGCTTATCGTTATGCCTTTGTTGAGATAAGCAAGTTCTCTCATTCTTGCGGAAAGGATGTCGTAACTATAAACCGACACGATGAAGATGCCGTCGTCGGGAAGGAACGTTATCTTCGTACCCGTCTTATCGGAATCGCCGACGACTTTTACGGGATAAAGAGGTTTTCCGTATGCGTATTCCTGAACAAACACTTTCCCTTCGCGGTGGACTTCGGCCGTGAGATGTTTCGAGAGGGCGTTGACGCAGCTGACACCGACGCCGTGAAGACCTCCGGAGACCTTATACGAACCTTTGTCGAACTTACCGCCGGCGTGAAGCACCGTCAGAACGACTTCCAATGCCGAGCGGTGTTCTTTCTCGTGCATTCCGGTCGGGATTCCGCGACCGTTATCAGTAACGGAAATCGAGTTGTCTTTATGAATAACGATGTCTATCTTGCTGCAGAAGCCCGCCATTGCCTCATCAATCGAGTTGTCAACAACTTCATAAACAAGATGATGAAGTCCTCTCACATTAACGTCGCCGATATACATAGCCGGACGTTTCCTCACTGCCTCTAATCCTTCGAGAACCTGAATGTTGTTCGCACCATAATCGGCGGCCTGCTGAATTTTTTCTTCCTCTGTCATTTTCAATACCTTACGTGGTTTTTTTCCTTATTTTACATATCTCGCAAAGATACGATTTTTTTCCTTTTCTTCGACAGAAAAAACAACAATTTGACTTTTGAACTTCCTTAAATCAAACAGCCTGAGCATCTATTCAAAAAATCTCAAAACAAATAAAAAACTATTCTCTAAAATACTTAATTTTGCGCGTCAGAATCAAGGTGAGTTATATAGATTCGCCGAAATAAAATTATTAGGATTTTAATTTTTAAAACGATGAACATAAACCGTACTCTCATTGAGCAATTTTATAATGATTTGGACGAGCGTTCACGCGCAGCCCTTGACGAATCGATAGCGAAAGTCGTGGAAGCCAAACGCCGCGGCGGTAAGGTGGCCGTCGTCACAGGCAGCGGGCCGAACCTTCACGAAGGCGTGACGACACTCGTGGCAGAACTGATAAGAAAAGGCATCGTTGACGGCGTTACGACGAGTTCGGCGGTAATAAACCACGAGATGGGCGGCGTCCTCGACCGCGTCAAGATGTGCCCTGCAAACCAGTTCGGATTTGATGAAAACGTCATGCCGAGAGGTAACGTCTTCGAATTCACCGATATGACCGACGAACAACTCGACGAACTCTCAAAAGAGATGATCCTCAACCGCGAACTCCTCTCAAAACGCCACGACGCAGAAGGCCATTTCGTCATCAAGGCCGCTGCAAATATGGCTTATCCGATGGGGCTCCGCACCGAGATGCTCGCCGATGAAATACACGCTATATGCAGACAGACGGGACTTCCGTTTGAGACCGTTGCCGGATGGGGCGCCGACAACCGCACCATGATAGGAGCCGGAGCCGAAAAAGGCGTCCCCGTACTCGTCACCATTCCGCAACTCGTCGGCGGCGGACACGTCGGACTCGCCATCGGAGACAGCATCCCGATAGCAGAACGAGCAAAGCGTATATCAAAGATAATGTCCGCCGCCGACGTCATCATCGAATCGGCAGTGGCTCTCACACAGGAAATCCACGACGGCCCATTCGAGACTTACACCGGACACGGCATCTGGTCGTGGTGGCAGGGACAACCGGTCTATAGCCTCAAAGGTAAGACCCTCATCCGCTTCGACCTTGACGAAAACCTCAGAAAAGCTCAAGACCTCCAAAAACAAAGCGCGATGATTCAGGAAGCCATCAACAAAGGACTCCCAAAAACGAAACTGTCGAAGATACCGTTCAGAATGGAGATGTCGGCCTTCGCACGACACGAAGGCAGCCTCCCGGTCATCGGCGACATCGGAATGATTTGGCCTGTCTTCGCACTTCGCGTCGCCGACGAACTCAACATCAGCCTCGACTTCATGAGCTACAAACAGGAGACCGACGACGGAAAAGCCATGCGACAGTGGATCGTTGACAATATCAGGCCCTTCAACAAAGAAAAAATGAAAAAACAACTCGCAAACTTCAGATAATAAATCATTTAAAAAACATATTATGACTCAAATCCCCGATTTCTTTAAAAACATCGATGTCAGCATAACAGTGTGCGACACAGAAGGCATTGTCGTCTATATGAATGAAAAATCGAAAAGCGTCTTCGGCGACAAGACCGGACAGAGTATGATGCCCTGCCATCAGCCGCGCTCGCAGGAGATAATCCGCAGAATGATTGAGAAAGACGAAAACCATATCTATACTATTAGCAAAAACGGGCTTAAGAAACTCATCTACCAGACTCCGTGGCACGAAGACGGCAAAGTAATGGGACTGATTGAATATTCGATGGTCATTCCTGAAGAAATGCCGCACTACGTCAGGTCGTAAATAACTGATTATGAAAATAATAAAACATATTCCCAACACGATAACGTGCTGCAATCTGCTATCGGGATGCCTTTCGATAGTTTATCTCAACCAAAGTAATCTATTCATGGCGGGAATGATGATTGTCGTCGCCGCCGTTTTCGACTTCTTCGACGGTTTTGCCGCGAGAATGCTGAATGCCAAATCTCCAATCGGAGGGGAATTGGACTCGCTCAGCGACGTCGTGTCGTTCGGAGTCGCGCCGTCGTTCATCGTCTTCAAACTGCTGAGCGGCTTCGACGAGATAACGATCTGCGGACATCATTACGCGGCATATTCGGCATTTCTGCTTGCCGCCTTCGCAGCAGTGAGACTCGCGAAATTCAACATCGACACGCGACAGACGACGTCGTTCATCGGCCTCCCGACTCCGGCTATGGCAATATTCGTCGCAACATCGGCAATAGCATTGACTGTCGCCGAACCCGATAGTTGGTTTTATACGGCGGTCTTCAACCCGTGGTTCCTGCTCGGCATCGTCGCAGCTTTCTCCTTCCTGATGGTGAGCGAGATACCGTTTCCATCTTTAAAGCTGAAAAACATCAAGTTCAAAGGAAACGAAGTTATATACATAACGTTGATTTTAAGTGTATTGGCTGTTGCTTTACTCGGCTGTCTCGGACTCCCACTCGTAATGCTGATATACATCATAGTGTCGTTGGTGGTCTAAAGAGTCGAGAGTCAAAAGTCGAATGTGTAATTCGGAATGCGGAATGCGGAATGCGAAATGTTTAATGTTTAATGTTTAATGCGAAATGCGGAATGGCTAATGGCTAATGGCTAACGGCTAACGGCTCAAAATTCCTCAACTTACCGACTGAAAAACTCTCAACTTACCGACTGAAAAAACCTCAACTTACCGACTGAAAAAACCTCAACTTACCGACTAAAAAAACCTCAACTTACCGACTGAAATATTTTTTTTATTTGTATTTCAATAAAAATTAGTATTTTTGCAGCGTTTAAAATAAAGAACGATTATGGCAAAATACAGGCCTCGAATAGTTGATCAAATATTAGAAGAAAAACTGGAATCATCAGGGGCGATTTTAGTGCAGGGAGCCAAGTGGTGCGGCAAGACGACCACAGCAGCACAACATGCCAAAAGCATCCTCCACATGGACGATCCGAGCAGCAAAGAGCAGAACCTATTATTAGGTAAGACCAATCCGCAACGACTTCTCGAAGGTCCGACGCCACGATTGATTGACGAGTGGGAACTCGTGCCGGAATTATGGGACACGGCGCGATTTGAAGTTGACAATCGCGAGTGCCACCAAGGCCAGTTTATCTTCACGGGATCTGCCGTACCCAAAGAGAAAGACCTAAACAAGATATTCCATTCCGGCACAGGCCGTTTCTCATGGCTGCTGATGCGCCCAATGTCGCTGTGGGAATCAGGAGAAAGCAGTGGTGACGTTAGTTTGGGACAACTATTTGCAGGGATCGTGCCCGACGGAATGTCGGCACTGACACTCGACGATTTAGTCTATCTCATTTGCCGCGGCGGTTGGCCCGAGACACTCAATATGAAGCGCAAGGCGGCATTGGAGGTTGCATTCAACTATCTCGATGGCGTGGTAAACAGCGACATCACACGCGTCGATGATGTTAAGCGCGACCCTGATTTCATGCAGCGCATCATGCGAAGCCTCGGACGACACCAAGGCGGCCAAGTACCCATCTCCACTATCGCTGCCGACATTTCCGCCAACGCCCAGCCCAGCATGACCGACGAAACCATCGCCGAGTACGTCAAAGTGCTGAAAAAAATCTTTGTCGAAGAAGACCTCCCGGCATGGAACCCTAACATAAGAAGCAAAGCCGCCATCAGAACGAGCGACACTCGCTATTTCGTTGACCCGAGTATCGCTGCAGCAGCGTTGGGCATCGGTCCCGATGATTTGATTAACGACTTGGAAACAGCTGGATTCCTATTCGAGACCTTGGCCATACGCGACCTCCGTGTCTATGCCGACGCCCTCAACGGAAACGTATATCACTACCGCGACAGCAACAAACTCGAATGCGACGCCGTAATACACCTGCGCAACGGCAGCTACGGACTCGTCGAAATAAAGATTGGCGGCGACATCTGGATTGAGAAAGGAGCCAAATCGCTTCTCGCGCTGAACGCCATCATCGACACCGAACGCATGAAGAAACCCTCCTTTATGATGGTTCTGACCGGCGTCGGCACCTATCCTTACAAACGCAACGACGGTGTTTTTGTCGTACCTATCGGCTGTTTAAGGGTTTGAAGGGTTTGAAAGGGTCAAGAGTCGAGGGTCGAATGGCTAATGCGGAATGCGAAATGCGGAATGCGAAATGCGGAATGCGGAATGTTGAATGGTTAATGGCTAACGGCTAATGGCTAATGGCTAATGGCTAATGGCTAATGGCTAATGGCTAATGGCTAACTATCAGTTCGGGCAGCAGCTCCGAAGCAAGGTCGTACCAAGGTCGCTCTACCTCCGCTATTTCTCCGTTTCTGAACGGACAATGAACGGACAATGAACGGAGGAGCAATGCAGGCATTGTAACTGAGTGAAAATCAACAAGATGGCGACAAAAATTATAATTTTTCAAAAGCGAGAGCAGAGAAAGCTTGCTTGCTTTGCCGAGCGCAGGAAAAATCAGTAAAACTAAGAAGCTGTTTTGATTTGTTCGATAGGGATTTGCATTATATTTTCGAGCA
>JAKSNC010000043.1 GCA_024400195.1 Bacteroidales bacterium | reverse complement strand
TAATTGAATTTAAATCAGTTACAGAGAATCTAAATTTAAGCTGTCAAAGTCAGGACGATACGCACATCGCCATGCACACCATCACCGTATGTGAAGACGCAGCAAACAGTCATAAGAACAGCTGCAAAAATAATATTTTTTTTCGTAACATATATTTTTTTGATATTTTTTTTAGGACGAAAAACAAGGACTGGTTTCTGTATAGAGAATCAGCCATTTGCGTTATTTTGCTGCACTATTTTAACAGTTGCGGATTTGAAGTTCACAAAAATCTGAGCTTCTTTTTCCATTCCCGCCAGTCGGGCATCTCGGCATTCATTAAGTCGTAAAACTTCTCGGAATGATTGAAATATATGAGATGGCACATCTCGTGGACTATCACCTGACGGATGCAGTTTTCGGGCAGCTTTATCAGTTCCAAGTTAAGGCTGATCGCCCCGCGATTGGAACAACTCCCCCACCTCGTGCGCATCTTCCTGACGGACATCTTCGTATATGAAACGCCGTATTTAGCGAAGTTTGGCGCAACAGAATCCAAGATTTTCTGAAAGATTTTCTCGGCTTTTTTTCTGTAAAAAAACTGAAGAATATCGGCAACGTCATCTGTATCAACACATTGAATCAGAAAAGCCTCACCGGTGAACTCTATTGAGTTTATCTCGCCTTGCGAAATCTTCAGAGGATATTGATTTCCAAGATAATAATGCATCTCGCCATTGCAGAATGACTTAACCGGAACATCACGTTTCGCCTCAAGATGCTTTTCAATCCACCTGAAATGCCTTCTCAAGATGTCTTCGGCATATTCAATGGAAAAACCTTTCGGCATACGTACAACGACACGACTTTCATCATCAATATGAAGCCCGACAGAACACCGCCGCGAATATTCGATGATATAACTGATTGTCTTTCCGTTGATTACGATATTTTTAGCATCCATATCAAAACCAGAATCACTCAAAATCTACTCTTATCTTATACTGTTTCTTTTCACCAAATAAGTCGTCAAAACCTTGTCGAATTTTTCATTGATGTCGGCATCGACGTAATCGACCTGATACTGAAGGCAGTGTGAGACGAGGGCTTTTTTGCGTTCCGCCATAATTTCGGCATATTCCTGTCTGACGTCGGCTGGATTAAGTCGCAGCGACTCGCCGCTTTCGAGGTCGATGAAAGTGTGAGGTTTGTCGTCGAAGCCGAGATTCTGTTCGAGTATTTCATCATGAACATTAAAAAGAATGACTTCGTGCTTGTTATAGCGCAGATGTTCGATGGCGGCAAAAAGCTCGTCGGCCGGTGCCTTGTCGAACATATCGCTGAAGATGACGACGAGCGAGCGTTTGTGGCTCATCTCTGCTATCTGGTGCAGACAGGCTGTCGCGGCTGTTTCGCGCCGGTTATCCTTATCGTAATTGGCGAGTAGTTCTTCCAACATCGAAAAAAGTGTCCTGATGTTGACACTCGCGGTCTTATCTGCCGTATGACGGACGATTTCCTTATCAAAGACGTCAAGTCCGACGGCATCATGCTGACGTCTCATCAATTCGATGAGTGAAGCCGCACACAGCACGCTGAACGTCAGCTTGTCGGGATGTTTCCAATCGTTGTTTCTGACGTAAGGGAAACGCATGCTCGAACTTTGGTCGATAACAATACGGCAACGTAGATTGGTCTCATCCTCATAACGTTTCACGAACAGTTTGTCCGTTTTGGCATAGAGTTTCCAATCCACGTTGCGTATCGGCTCACCGCTGTTATAGAGACGGTGCTCCGCAAATTCCACCGAAAAGCCGTGAAAGGGGCTTTTGTGCAATCCCGTGACAAAGCCTTCGACAATGCCTCGCGCAAAAAGTCCGAGACTACCTAAAGCTGCCAAGTCATTCGGCTCGATGGGCATCCTACAGGTGTTTGTTCAGTTCTTCTTCAAATTTCTCCTTCGAGGCGGCTCCGACCATTTTACCGACGACTTCGCCGTTCTTGAAGAAAAGAACCGTCGGGAGGTTTCTGACACCGTACGTCATTGTGAGTTCGGAACACTCATCGACATCGGCTTTGCCCACTTTGGCTTTGCCGGCGTATGCTTCGGAAATCTGTTCCATGATAGGCGCAATCATACGGCAAGGGCCGCACCATGTGGCTCCGAAATCAACGATGACGGGAACTTCCGATTCTAAAACTTCCTGCTTGAAATTAGCATCTGTAATAACGATTGACATAACTTTAATTTTTTGATTGTTAATATTTTAATGGTTTATTTTGTGCTGAGATCGTATGCGACATATTCGAGTTCGTCGAACTGCCTGAAAATTTCGCCCGCATTGACGCCGCCTTTTGTCGGGACGAGAGTGCATCTCATTTTCTCGCCGTTATCAACAACGATTATCGAATACGGCTGTTTTCCAGGATTTCCCTTTATTATTTTGACGAGTTCGCGGCATTGTTCATGACTTATAGTGTTAATGTCGAGCATTATCTTAACCTGTCGGTTCGTCTCTTCTAAAATCGAGTCCAAAAGCCTGACATCATCAACCCGCAATTCGTTGGCATCGGGATTGGTGTCTTTATCGCGGAACGACTGCACAACGGTGCCGGAGACCAATACGGCCGTGCCTTCCGTCATAAAACAGCCGAATTTCATATATTTTTCCTTGAAAAGGGGAAATTCAAAGACCCCGAACTTGTCTTCGACCTTATACTTTCCGTATTTGTTGCCGTTTTTAGCCACAAACTCCTTCGCCGAAGTGACGAATCCCGCGACTTTGAACTCTTTATTTCGGATATTTTCTATTGACGGAATCTTGTCGGTGGTGATTGTCGCAAAATATTTTATCGTGTGAGAATAGACATCAAGCGGATGCGACGACAGATAGAAACCCATGATGGCTTTTTCCTCTTCGAGTTCACGCAGTTTGCTCCATCTGTCGCATTGCGGAATAGGCAGTTCAAAAGATATGGCGGCGTCTCCGGCAGTCGCCCCGAACAAATCATATTGGGCATTGTTCTTTCTTTCAAGATAATTCACCACCATTTTAAACGACTTCTCGATGAACGAGACGGTTTCGTTAGGAGCGATGTAGAAATACGCGGCTCGATGAAGCTCCTTAAAACAGTCTAAAGCACCGGCGGAGGCGAGAATTTCAATCGTTTTGCGCATCAGTCCCTTATCGACGGTACGCAATAGGAAGTCGGTAAAGTCTTTGAAAGGCCCGTTGGCTTCGCGTTCGTCAATGATACCTTGTGCCGCTGCCTCGCCCATACCCTTCAGTCCGCCGAAACCATAATAGATACGGCCTTTTTCATCAACATTGAAGTTATAGTCGGAACAATTCACGTCGGGTGGAAGCACCTCTATCTTCATTCTCTTGCACTCATTCACCATTGCGATGAGTTTTTCAGCGTCGCCGATCACGTTGTTCAGCACTGCAGCCATATATTCCTGCGGATAATGGGCTTTCAGATAGGCTGTCTGATAGGCAACCCACGAATAACACGCCGCGTGCGACTTGTTGAAGGCATACGATGCGAACTTCTTCCATTCCTCCCAAATCTTTTTAAGACGCGATTCTACTTCGTCCTGAGGCAGATTTTCCGTCACGGTAAGTTTCTCCACGCCCTGTTTCATAAACTTGCCGTACAGTTCCTCCATCTTGGCTAACTGCTTCTTACCCATCGCCTTACGCAGTGTGTCAGACTCGCCTCTCGTAAAATCGGCAAGTTCGCGCGACAGAAGCATCACCTGCTCCTGATAAACACAGATGCCGTAAGTGTCCTTGAGATACTTCTCCATACACTGGAAGTCGTAGGTTATAGGCTGTTTACCCTGCTTTCTCGCGATGAAGTCGGGAATATTGTCCATCGGGCCCGGGCGGTAAAGGGCGTTCATAGCGATGATGTCGCCTATGACTGTCGGCTTCAGTTCGCGGAGATATTTGCGCATTCCCGGCGACTCAAACTGGAACGTTGCGATGGTGTTGCCTTCGCTGTAAAGTTCGTATGTGAGTTCGTCGTCAATCGGGATTGAGTCGATGTCAATGTCGATGCCGTGCGTCTTTTTAACATTAGATATGGCATCTCTGATGATGGTCAGCGTCGAGAGGCCGAGGAAATCCATCTTTATGAGGCCGACGTCTTCAACGACGTGTCCATCATACTGTGTTACGACGACATCTGTTTTTTTATCCTTATCTTTTACTGTGCACAACGGTGCAAATTTCGTCAGGTCGTCAGCTCCTATGATGACTCCGCAGGCATGCATTCCAATCTGTCTGTTCGTCCCTTCAAGTTCGGCGGCGTAAGTCATCATTGACGAGATATTGGAATCTTGGCTTTCCGCGTAGGCCTTTATTTCAGGAATATATTTGATGCAGTTGGCCAACGTAACCGGCGGTTTCTTGCCTTTTTCGTCCGGCTTGACGACAGAATCGTCGAAGTCCTTTTCCGGAATAAAACTCTTTATCTTATTAACGAGTTCAAGCGGAACTCGTTGGACTCGTGCCACATCTGCGACAGCCGACTTCGTTGCCATAACGCCGTAAGTGATGATGTGGGCTACTTTTTCCCTGCCGTATTTTTCCGTCACCCATTGGAGAACCCTTTCGCGACCGCAATCTTCGAAATCGACATCAATATCGGGAAGTGAGATTCTGTCGGGATTAAGAAATCGCTCAAACAGAAGGTCGTATTTCAAAGGGTCTAAATCGGTTATTTTCAAGCAATAAGCCACCACAGAGCCTGCTGCGGAACCTCTTCCCGGCCCTACCATTACATCAAGTTCCTCACGTGCGCCCCTTATATAATCCTGAACTATCAGGAAGTAGCCCGGGAAACCCATCGTCTTCATAACGTGAAGTTCGAAGACGATTCGCTCTTTGATGTCATCAGGAAGCGGAGAGCCGTAGCGTTTTTCGGCACCTTCCCAAGTCAGTTTGGCAAGATAATCAGCTTCAAGTTTGATTCTGTACAGTTTGTCATAGCCGCCGAGTTTCTTAATTTTGTCTTCAGCCTTTTCGCGCGACATCACCTCTTTCCCGTTTTCGTCGCGTGTAAACTCGTTAAACAAATCCTCTTCGCTGAATTTTTTCCGGTATCCTTCGACGGTGCCGAAATCCTCCGGTATGGCAAAAGCCGGCATAATCGGGTCTCTCTTAAGCGAATAAGACTCAACCTTATCGACGATTTCCTGAGTATTCGTTATCGCTTCCGGCACATCCTTGAAGATTTCGTACATCTCTTCCGGCGTCTTGAGCCATTCCTGCTTCGTATAGTGCATTCTGGTCGCGTCATCGAAATCTTTCGCAGTCGAAACGCAGATGAGCCTGTCGTGAGCCTCGCCGTGTTCTTCTTCGACAAAATGAACATCATTCGTGGCGATCACCTTTATATTATATTTCTCGGCAAGTTCCAACAGCACCTTATTGACTTCGACTTGTCTTTCATACACTTCCCTGTCGCCCAAAGGTTTGTCGGTCTTATGCCGTTGAAGTTCAAGGTAAAAGTCGTCCCCGAAGAGTTTTTTGAACCATTTGACGGACTCTTCCGCGCCGGCGATGTCGTTTTTCATTATCTTCTGCGGAATCTCGCCGCCGAGACAGGCCGAACTGACAATCAGACCTTCTTTATATTGTTCAAGGAGTGAATGATCAATACGCGGGTTATAGTAAAAGCCGTCGATATACGCTATTGACGAAAGTTTGCAGAGGTTTTCGTAGCCTTTTCTGTTTTTTGCGAGAAGGATAAGATGCCATCCGCGGTCGGTACGGCCATCGCGTTTATCAACGGACACAGGCGCACAATAAGCCTCTATTCCGAATATGGGCTTGAAAAAAGGTTCGCCCTTCTCTTTCAACTTTCCGTTTACTTTCTCACAATAGTCGGAAAACTCCTTTATGCCGAACATGTTGCCGTGGTCAGTCAGCGCTAACGACTTCATTCCGCAGCGAAGACATTTATCGACAAGTTCGTTTATCTTCGACATTCCGTCGAGAATTGAGTAGTGCGAGTGGACATGTAAGTGCGTAAACGCGATATTTTCTCCCATGAGTTTTTGTTTATCTGTGATTCTCAATAAAAACAGTAACGATGTCTTTTTCCTCAAAGTTAGTGTTTTTTTTGAAAAAACAACATGTCCGATTATTTTTTTTTGTACCTTTGCAGCCTCAAATCTCGGGAAGATTTGGTTTAGTTATTAACAATTAACAAAAAACAGTTTTTTATGTCAGCAAAAATCAGATTGCAGAGACACGGTAAGAAAGGCCAGCCCTTCTACCACATCGTAGTCGCAGACGGTCGCGCACCTCGTGACGGAAAGTTCATCGAAAAAATCGGCACATACAATCCTATACCGGATCCGGCCGAAATCAACTTGAATTTCGACAAGGCTCTTGAATGGGTCAACAAGGGAGCGCAGCCTACAGACACAGTGCGTTCAATACTTTCCAAGAAAGGCGTGATGCTGAAGAAGCACCTCCTCATCGGAGTACAGAAAGGCGCCATGACAATGGAACAGGCGGAAGTCAAATTCCAGAAGTGGCTTGACGAGAAGAACGCCAAAGTAGCCCAGGAAGTGAAGAACAACGTCGAGAAAAACCGCGCCGAGAAGAAAGTACGCCTCGAAGCTGAAACGAAGGTCTGCGCCGACAGAGCAGCCGCCATCGCCAAGAGAAAAGAGGAAGAAGCCGCTAAATCTGCTGCCGCAACAGAAGAAGCCCAAGCTGCTGAAGAAGCTCCCGCCACAGAAGAGGCCGCACAGTAAAAAGACAAAATTCAGAATCACAGATAGGAGGAACCTCGGTTTCTCCTATTTTTTTGTGTATTATAGAAAAGTGTATTGATTTCAAAGTTGTATAACAAGAATGTCGAAACATCAAAATACAGCACCTGTCTTTTTTACAATTATTACAAAAATAAAATCATTACAATCTCTTTCTATTGAATTTTTACTTATCTTTACAAACTATTTTCAAAAAGACGCAGACATTTGTAAAAGTATAATTATCAATATTTATTCATTAAAAAATTTGCACTATGAAGAAGAAATTTGTATGTCCGGTATGCGGTTTCGTCTATGAAGGTGAAGAAGCCCCCGAAAAATGCCCACAATGCAAACAGGTTGTCAAATGGAATGTTTTGGACGAAAAGGCCGAGCTCAACTTTGTCACCGAACATGAAATCGGCATAGCCAAAGGTACTGGCGACGAGATGATTAAGGACCTCAACGCCCATTTCCTCGGCGAAGCAACGGAAGTCGGAATGTATCTCGCCATGAGTCGTCAGGCCGACCGCGAAGGCTACCCGGAAATTGCCGAAGCCTTCAAACGCTATGCTTTTGAAGAGGCCGAACATTGTGCAAAATTCGCCGAACTCCTCGGAGAAGTCGTCTGGGACACCAAGACCAACCTCGAGAAACGTATGGTCGCCGAATGCGGAGCCTGTGAAGACAAAATGCGCATCGCCCGCAACGCCAAGGAGCGCAACCTCGACGCCATCCACGACACCGTCCACGAAATGGCAAAAGACGAGGCTCGTCACGGCAAAGGCTTCCAAGGCCTCTACAACCGCTATTTCAAATAGCACCCATTTCAGACGGCGGTCACGGCTGTCACGGCAGTCCGCATAATTTCACAAAAGAGACATCGCGTGTGTCTCTTTTTTTTTTATTTTTGCCAAACAAACACGCTTTTTTATGGAAATCAATGATAGAGACAGACAAATCCTTGCCGAGGCAGGAATTAACGAGCAACAGGTTGAAAAACAGCTTCAGAACTTCAAAAAGGGATTCCCGTTCGCAAGACTCGCCGCTGCTGCCGCGATAGGCAGCGGCATCTCACGCTTCAGCGAAGACGAGATAAACGAACTCGCGGAAAGATTCGACGAAGACAAACAATATTACGAACTCGCGAAGTTTGTGCCGGCGTCAGGTGCTGCGTCGCGTATGTTCAAAAGCTTGTTCGCATTCGCCGACGGTGGCGACTGCGACAAAGACATCAAGACATTTTCCGAAAACATACACAAATTCGCATTCTTCGACGACTTGGAAGAAGTCATAAAATCAAATGGCAACAACATCGATAATCTATTAAAGAACAATGATATAAAAACCATCATCAATAATTTACTTAAAGATGGCGGACTCAATTACGGGAACCTTCCAAAAGGCCTTCTCAAGTTCCACAAATATGATGACGGAGCTCGTCTCGCGATGGAAGAACACCTCGTCGAAGCAGCACTCTGCGGCATCAGCGACATACATTTCACGGTGTCGCCGGAACACGCCGCTCTATTTGAAAAAGCAGCCCGTCTCCTATCCCCCGCCTACGAAAAAAAATTCGGAATAAAATTCAACATAACCTTCTCCACACAGAAAAAATCGACTGACACAATAGCTGCAACCATCGATAACGAGCCTTTCCGCGACAACAACGGCAACCTCGTTTTCCGTCCGGGAGGACACGGCGCATTGATTGAAAACCTCAACGACCTGAAAAAGGAATTCGTGTTCATCAAAAACATCGACAACGTCGTTCCCGACAAGAGAAAAGACGACACGATAAAATTCAAAAAAGCCTTGTGCGGACTTCTATTCAAACTGCAACAACGCACATTCGAATATATGGAACTCTTGGATGCCGGAAGCCTTACAAACGCTGAACTTGACGAGATCGCGCGTTTCGCAAAAGAAGAACTCTCTATCGATATTCCGGATTATTTCTCCACATACAGCGAGATTGAGAAGACCGACTTTTTGTATGAGCGTCTCAACCGTCCTATGCGCGTCTGCGGAATGGTGAAAAACGAAGGCGAACCGGGAGGCGGTCCTTATTGGGTTTTCGACGGGGACGGTGTGAAGAGTCTTCAAATCGTCGAATCATCGCAGGTAAATCACGGAGACGCGCGGCAAGAGGAAATATTTAGAAAATCAACGCATTTCAACCCTGTCGACCTCGTTTGCGCGACAAGAGACTTCAAAGGAAACTATTTCGACCTCAGGCAGTTTGTTGACCCTGAAGCCGGATTCATCTCGAAAAAGTCGAAAGACGGACGCGAACTCAAAGCCATGGAGCTCCCCGGCTTGTGGAACGGCGCGATGGCAGACTGGATAACGATATTCGCGGAGGTGCCGTCAACAACATTCAATCCTGTCAAAACAGTCAACGATCTGTTACGCGAGGCTCATCAATAATAAGCGAGACAATGAGAATACTCTTATTCGGAAAAAAATTCGACCACTACTACGACACCGTCTTCTGCGACATCGTGGCGGAGCTTTTGAAAAACGGTGCCGACATCAGTATTTTCGAGTCATTTGAAGCTGATATAAAGCATCTTCTGCCTGCGGAAAAGTCCCTTAAAACCGTTTCTTCCGGGGCGGACATCAATGCCGACATCATATTATCTTTCGGCGGAGACGGAACGCTTTTAGACACCGTGCCTTTAGTTGGCGACAGCGGCATTCCGGTTATGGGTATAAACACGGGGCATCTCGGCTTCTTGTCAGCGACATCGGCAGAAGACGCACTCGACACCATAGATGAGATAACGCGGGGCAGGTTCAGCATACAGAAACGCGCCATGATTCGTCTTGAGAGTCCCGACAACGTCTTCGGCAACATCAACTACGGACTCAACGAGATTGCGGTACAGAGACGAGACACCGGCAGTCTGATAACGATCACGGTAAGTGTTGACGACACACAGCTTGCGACATATAGGGGCGACGGCCTCATCGTGGCGACTGCTACCGGTTCAACGGCCTATTCGCTGAGTGCCGGAGGTCCAATTGTCACACCGGAGACGAATAGTTTCATCATAACGCCTATCGCCGCCCACAACCTCACGCTTCGTCCAGTCGTCATTCCCGACGACAGCATAGTGTCGATACATGTCGAAAGCCGGCAGAATGCCTTCGCAATCAGCTTAGACAGCCGTATCACAAACATCGACGCACCTCAAAAACTCGTAATCAGAAGAAACGACTTCGACTTCAACATGGCGGTTCCCGAAAACTCACATTTCTTCGACACAATCAGAAAAAAACTCCTCTGGGGCGAAGATGTCAGAACGAGATAAGCCACAATTAAGAAGCTGTTTTGATTTGTTCGATAGAGATTTGCATTATATTTTCGAGCAGATTTTTCTTGTTTTGCGACGAAGAATAGTGG
>JAKSNC010000042.1 GCA_024400195.1 Bacteroidales bacterium | reverse complement strand
CTGTATTTACAAGGGGTTGAATGGTGCTGCATCCTGCAATTTGACCTATAGACCTAATTTTCAAAAAAAATCAGGGACTCGCCGAAGCAAGCCCCTGAAAAAAAAGAATAGTTAACTGAAAAAGATTCTCATTTAGATTAGTTAAGTGCAGCGGCCTTGTCGTTCATTTTGAGACGCGTGTAGATTCCGCGGAGAACCTGTTTGATGGCAGGCTCGTCAGGAAGAAGCTCGTAAGCCTTCTCAACGTATGGCAACGCTTTCTCATCAAAACTTTTGGCTTGTTCTGTGAACTCGTCAGACATCTTCAACTGGTCGTTAAAGCTTATCTCCTTGTTTTCCCAAACATCTTCAGCCTTTTTGTAGAGGTCCGCGGCTTGATCTATATAAAGACCGCCGGCGTTGATGTATGCGTTTTCGTACTTCGCGTCAACGGCGATGGCTTTGTCGTAGCATTCAATAGCTTTCTCTATGTCGAAAACTGCCGTGTTAGCGTTCCCGTAAATAGTTCCGAGGTTGAAGTAATAAACAGGTTTGTCGGGATTCTTAGCTGCCATTTCTTCAAGTATTCCGATTGATTCGGTCTCTCTTCCAAGAACTATCAGAGCGTTAATTTTTTCGTTTGTAAGAAGTTCGTTATCAACGTTTTGAGCAAGTCCTTTGTCTATTATTGAAAGCATTTCCTCAGCATTACCCATTTCTTTGTAAGACTCGGCGAGGAAATAATACAGCGACGGATCTGTTGCACCATTATTTATTATTGTTCCGAAATATTCGGCTGACTTTGCGAAGTCCTTTGCGTAGTAGGCGCATTGTGCAGCACCAAGAAGTGACTGGTTGTCAACTTTTCCGGTGACGGCAGCAGCATCGTATGCCTTCATATAGAAATTCATTGCGTTAGCGAAGTCCTGCTGCTCGTAATAGGCATTTGCAAATTGGTAATATTCGTTGCCGATGCCCGTCGTGAAGTTGCGAAATTCGCCTTTATTGTCTTCGTAATAGTCGTTGTCAAGTTCTTTGGCTTTCAAGAAAGACTGAAGTGCGATGTCTAAGGCGTTTGGGTCAAGGTCGCGAAATTCTTCATAATGACCGATCTCGTAATAGATGATGCCTCTGTAATGCCAAGTTTTGGCAGATGTCGATGTTCCTTCATGTTCGGCAGCTGCGTCAATGGCGTCTTTGGCGCGTTTGATGAGGGTCTTCGCATCTTTCATTATGTTTGCGGCCTTCTCCATTTTGCCTTGCGCTTTGCGTGTTTCCGCATCCTTGATGTACGCATTGCAGTTCTTGTGAAAATTAAACGCATCCTGTACTTTCATACTTTGGGCGTAGCCTGTGAAGGCCATCATCGCCACTAATAATGTTAAAACTAACTTTTTCATTGCTTAATGATTTTAATTTTATTCTTCTGTATTATTTGTTGTTTCAGAGATGTTTTCGTCTGATGTTTCAGGAATATCTGTTGGTTGTTCTTCTTCGTCGTCGGCGATATTTTCCGCAGGAACCTTTGTTACGGCTGCTATCTCGTCGTTGTCGCGTATGTCTATGAGTTTCACGCCTTGTGTTGCGCGTCCCATAACTCTAAGCGTGCCGCATGCTATTCTGATAAGTATTCCCGACTTATTGATAATCATGAGGTCGTCATCGTCAGCGACGGCTTTGATTGCAATCAGTGCTCCCGTCTTGTCGGTGAGGTTCATCGTCTTGACGCCTTTTCCGCCTCTGTTTGTGAAACGGTAGTCTGCAAGATCGGAGCGTTTGCCGTAGCCTTTTTCCGACACCACGAGGATGTTGGTATTTTCGTCGTTTCCGCAGATGACTCCTATCACTTCGTTGTTTTCATCGTCACCGAGGTCTATGCCTTTCACTCCGGAGGCCGTTCTTCCCATTGGGCGGACTGTTTCCTCATTGAATCTGATGGCGCGTCCTTCTCTTGTGGCGATGACGACTTCGTCATGTCCAGATGTCAGACAGGCTTCGAGAAGTTCGTCACCTTCCCTTATTCCGAGTGCTATGATACCGTTTTGACGCGGGCGCGAATAAGCTTCGAGTGTCGTCTTCTTAATGATACCTTTCCTTGTGACGAGAAGCAGGTTGGTGTTCTCTATAAATTCTTGATCGTTCAATGTCTTCACGTTGACGAATGCCTTAATCTTGTCGTCAGGCTCGAGACGGATGAGGTTTTGCAGTGCCCTACCCTTGCTTGCTTTGCCTTCTTCAGGTATCTCGAAGACTCTCAGCCAGTAGCACTTGCCTTTTTCGGTGAACACGAGCAGGTAGTTGTGGTTCGTAGCGATGAAGAGTTTCTCGATGAAGTCTTCGCCTCTTGTCGCGGAGCCTTTTGAGCCCTTTCCTCCCCTGCCCTGTCTGCGGTATTCCACAAGGTTTGTCCTCTTGATATAGTTGAGGTGTGATATTGTCACGACGACGGGTTCGTCGGCCACGATGTCTTCCATCTTGAAGTCTGCTGCGTCGGGAACGATTTGCGTTTTCCTTTCGTCTCCGTATTTGGCCTTAATCTCGCGTAACTCGTCTTTTATGATGTTGAATTGAAGTTCCTCACTTCCGAGAATTTCGTTGAGGTGTATTATGAGAGCCTCTATTTCTTTCAGTTCGTCGAGTATGCTTTGGATGGCGAGTGCGGCGAGATTACCGAGTCGGTATGCCACGATTGCGGCAGCCTGTGGCTCGTTGAATCCGTATTGGTCGATGAGTGCCTGTTTCGCTTCCGCACTTCCACCCTTGCAAGCCCTGATTGTGGCGATGACGTCATCAAGGATGTCGAAGGCTTTCGCAAGGCCTTTGAGTATGTTGGCGCGTTTCTCGGCTTCGCTTAGTTCGTGACGTGTGCGTCTTACAACCACTTCGTGACGATGCTTCACGTAATAATGAATCAGTTGTTTCAGATTGAGCGTGTAAGGACGACCGTCAACCAAGCAGACGTTGTTCACACTGAACGAGTTTTGCAGTCCGGTCATCTGGAACAGTTTGTTGACGACTACGTCCGTCACGGCATCGCGTTTAAGGTCGAATACGATGCGCATACCTTTTCTGTCTGATTCGTCACGTATGTCGGAGATGCCTTCTATCTTCTTGTCGTTGACGAGTTCGGCGATATGTTTGACCATTTCGGCCTTGTTGGTCAGGTAAGGTATTGATGTGACGATGATACGTTCGTGTGCGCCGGCGTCTTCGATGTGGTATTCGGCGCGAAGCACTATCCTGCCGTGTCCGGTCTCGAAAGCTTCCCTAACTCCCTGGCAGCCGTATATTATGCCGGCGGTCGGGAAATCAGGCGCCTTGATGTACTGCATCAGTTCGGAAATCGTTATGTCGCGGTTGTCGATGTACGCGATAATCCCGTCAACGACTTCTGAGAGGTTGTGTGGCGGCATGTTCGTCGCCATACCCACGGCGATACCGCTTGAGCCGTTGACGAGCAGGTTCGGTACAAGTGCGGGAAGAACAACGGGTTCTGTCTCTGAATCATCGAAATTGTTCTGAAAATCAACGGTGTTCTTGTCGAGGTCAACGAGCATCTCCTCCGCTATTTTGCGAAGACGGCATTCTGTGTAACGCATTGCCGCCGGCGGGTCAGCATCAACAGAACCGAAGTTTCCTTGTCCGTCTATCATAGGATAGCGCAGATTCCAATCCTGGGCGAGACGAACCATTGCATCATAAACGGAACTGTCACCATGCGGATGGTATTTTCCAAGGACTTCACCAACGACTTTTGCCGATTTCCTATAAGGACGCGTCGAAGTGAGTCCCATATCCATCATTCCGTAGAGGATGCGGCGATGAACAGGTTTCAAACCGTCTCTCACATCAGGAAGTGCACGCGCCACAATAACCGACATAGAGTAGTCGATATACGACTTCTTCATGTGGTTTTCAATATTTACGGGAATTATCCTGCCGCCGTTTGAAACTGGCATGTCATTGCTTTCTTCCTCATTCTTAGCTTTGTCTTCGAAATTGTCTTCCATGTCTCAATTGATGTTTCTAAAAAGCTTTTCAAACGAGCAAAGTTAGTGAAAAATCTTCAATATTCAGAGGCGCGCACTGGCTTTTTTTACTAATTTGAAAACAAAAACGCGTCACTTGTCATTTCCCCGAAATTTGTTTGTATCTTTGCAGCGTTTTTTTTATTATATATGGATGCTAAATTTTCCGACACAGTCAAATCTATAATTTTTCACAGTCACGAAGTCGCGACCAAGTTGGGCAGCCCTTACGTAGGATTGGAACATCTCTTCCTCGGAATGGCCGAAAACAGCAATGATAAAGGTATTAAAATTCTTTTAAAATCAGGGCTTGATATTGTTGCGTTTAAAGAAAAGCTTGAAGCCTCTGTAAAGGTCGGTTCTACAATTGTGAAGACAGATGATTCGATTCCTCTCACAAAACAGGCCGAGCGTGCATTGAAATTTACCTATATTCTCGCCAAAGATTTCAACAGTGAGGAAGTCGATTCCATACACCTCATGCTCGCCATACTTCACGATGGAAACAATGTTGTTTCTCAAAATCTTGAATATGAAGGTATTACATTTGAATCGTATAAGGCCGAAGTGATAAAGAATATGTCTGACGGAATTTCGCGGCGTCAAGACAACGAAAACGCAAGAAACATGGAGAAAGAAAAAAGTAATCCGATGTCGCTGTTTGATGATGGTTTTGAGGACGATGAAGACGATTTGAAGAAGAAAAAAAAGAAAAACGACAAGAATTCCAATAGCAATTCTAAGACCCCGGTTCTCGACAGTTTCGGGCGCGATTTGACAAAGGCGGCTGCGGAAAACAGGCTCGATCCCATCGTCGGTCGTGAAAAAGAGTTGGAACGCGTCTCACAGATACTCAGCCGTCGCAAGAAGAACAACCCGATTCTGATTGGAGAACCCGGCGTCGGCAAATCGGCCATAGCCGAAGGTCTCGCTCTGCGTATCATTCAGCATAAAGTCTCACGCGTGCTTTTCAACAAACGCGTCGTGATGCTTGACCTCGCATCCGTTGTGGCCGGCACGAAATACCGCGGTCAGTTTGAGGAAAGGATGAAGTCGATTCTCGCAGAAGTCGAGAAAAACCCCGATGTGATTTTGTTTATCGATGAGATTCACAATATTATGGGGGCCGGCAACGCCACAGGTTCACTTGATGCCGGCAACATGCTCAAGCCGGCTCTCGCAAGGGGTGAACTGCAGTGCATCGGCGCGACTACGCTTGACGAATATCGCCAGTATATAGAGAAAGACGGCGCGATGGAACGCCGCTTCCAAAAGGTCATCGTCGATCCGACAACAGCTGATGAAACGATAGAAATCCTTAACAATATCAAGGACAAGTACGAAGACCATCATCTTGTGAAATATGATGCATCGGCGTTAGAGGCTTGCGTGAAGCTAACTGATAGGTATATGTCGGACAGATGCCTTCCCGACAAGGCCATAGACGCAATGGACGAAGCCGGAGCGCGTGTCCGTATGGCTAACATTCATGTGC
The DNA here is from genome assembly GCA_024400195.1 of Bacteroidales bacterium. GTDB lineage: Bacteria > Bacteroidota > Bacteroidia > Bacteroidales > F082 > Limimorpha. The sequence goes on along the minus strand of JAKSNC010000042.1, from coordinate 5,628 downwards.
CTGAAGAGATTACAAGGCTTGAAAATGAACTCGAAACGGCTCGTGAAGCGAAGAAACTTGCTGTTAGTCAGGAACGTTTTGAAGACGCCGGAAGATGCCGTGAGAAAGAAATCGCGTTGGCTTCCGAACTTGATAAGGCAAAAACGACTTGGGAAGAGGAATCGAAGGCCAATCGCAACACCGTGACCGAACAGGACGTTGCTGAAGTCGTCGCCATGATGACGGGTGTGCCTGTTCAGCGTATCGCGCAAAGCGAAAGCGACAGGCTCCTTCACATGGAGTCGGACCTTCGGGGCACAGTGATAGGACAGGACGACGCAATAACGAAAGTCGCAAAGGCTATCCGTCGCAACCGTGCAGGACTTAAAGACCCGAACAAACCGATCGGCAGTTTCTTGTTCCTCGGCCCTACTGGTGTCGGAAAGACTTATTTGGCAAAGGTTCTCGCAAAATATCTGTTCGGAAGTGAAGATGCCTTGATTCGTATCGATATGAGCGAATATATGGAAAAATTCGCTGTCTCCCGCTTAGTCGGTGCGCCTCCCGGATACGTCGGATATGAAGAAGGTGGGCAACTCACTGAAAAAGTGCGTCGCAAGCCCTACTCTATCGTCCTTCTTGACGAGATGGAAAAGGCTCATCCCGACGTCTTCCACATGCTTTTGCAGGTGCTTGACGACGGACAGTTGACCGACAGCCTCGGACGTAAAGTCGATTTCAAGAACACCATCATCATAATGACTTCCAACATCGGCTCGCGGCAGCTCAAAGATTTTGGACTCGGCGTGGGCTTCGGAACGCAGGCGATGATTGCCGGCAAGGAGAAATATTCGCAGGCCGTCATCCAAAACGCCCTCAAACGCACGTTCGCACCGGAGTTTATCAACAGAATCGACGAAGTCGTCGTCTTCGACTCACTTGACAAAGACGATATAAACAAAATCGTTGATATAGAACTCGAAAAGATGTTTGCCCGCGTCTCCGAAATGAACTTACATGTCGAAATAACGCCAAGGGCACGCGACTTTGTGGCCGAACAGGGCTGCGATATTCAGTTCGGAGCACGCCCGCTGAAACGTGCAATACAGAAACATATCGAAGACGTACTCGCCGAAGAAATTATAAAGTCAAACGTCTCTGCAAACGATAAGGTGGTGATTGATTTTGACGAAGAAAAAAAGGAAACTAAATCTATTGTTGTCAAAACACAATCTGATTCACAGAACTGATGACGGACTTAGAAAAAAATATCGACCGCCCTGTTTTTCACGTGATAGCCGACTGCAGCCGCGAAATGGGCGTCCGTTCCTACATAATAGGCGGCTTCGTGAGAGATCTTCTGCTTGGCAGGCCTTCAGATGATATTGATGTCGTAACTGTCGGCAGCGGAATAGAATTAGCGAAAAAAGTCGCATCAAAACTGAAAGGACGCAAAACTGTTAAGTATTACGGGCGTTTCGGCACGGCAATGATTAACGTCGAAGGTACGGAAATCGAATTCGTCGGAGCCCGCAGGGAATCATACGACATCTCAAGCAGAAAACCGACCGTCGAGAATGGAACTCTCGAAGATGACCAGAAACGCCGCGACTTTACCATAAACGCACTCGGAATCAGTCTTAATGAAGATGACTTCGGCACTCTCTTAGACCCTTTCGACGGCATTCAGGATATGCAGGACGGTATTATCAGAACACCTCTCGACCCTGATGTGACCTATTCCGACGACCCTCTCAGAATGATGAGAGCCGTCAGATTTGCGACCCGTCTCGGATTTAGGATTGAAGATGAGTCGTTTAAGGCAATTCAGCGTAATGCGGAAAGAATAAGAATCATCTCAATGGAACGCGTCACGGAGGAGATAAACAAAATGCTTATGACGACTAAACCAAGCGTCGGCTTCATTCTTCTCGAGAAATCGGGACTTCTTCCGATAATTTTTCCGCAGATGCATGCCCTCATTGACAACGACAAAGGACATAAAGATATTTTTCGCCATACCTTGGAAGTGCTTGACAATGTGGCGGCAAGTGGCGGCGATTTGTGGTTGAGATGGGCTGCCGTGCTGCACGATATTGCCAAACCGCTCACCAAACGTTTTGATAATGAGACAGGTTGGACTTTCCACGGACACGAATTCAAAGGGTCGAAGATGGTGCATAAGATTTTTGCCAATTTCAAACTTCCTTTGGATAACAAGATGAAATATGTGGAGAAACTCGTGCTTCTTCATTTGCGCCCAATAGTTCTTGCTGAAGACATCGTTACGGATTCGGCAGTGAGAAGGCTTCTTTTTGATGCAGGCGACGACATCGACGACCTTATGACTTTGTGCGATGCCGACATTACATCAAAAAATGAAGAGAAAAAACAGAGATTTCACAATAATTTTAAGATTGTAAGGCAGAAACTTCAGGAGATAGAGGCGAAAGACCATCTCCGCAATTGGCAGCCGCCCGTCACCGGCGAAATCATAATGCAGACTTTCGGCATTCCGGCCTGTAAAACCGTCGGAACGATAAAGGATGCCATCAGAGAGGCTGTCCTTGACGGCAATGTCGGCAATAATTTTGAAGAAGCATACGCCTTTATGAAGAATGAAGGCGCAAAACTCGGTCTTTCAGTCGTTTGCGAAGTCACAGAACCGACCGTAGTGAAGAACAACGGTCCCGTCCCCACCATCAACCCGAAACAGATTTGAATACACTAATCGTTATATGCGGGCCTACGGCATCTGGAAAAACTAAGGCCGCCATCGAGGTGGCAAAGGCTTTCGATGCCGAAATCATCTCTGCCGACAGCCGACAATTTTACCGAGAAATTCCTATTGGAACCGCCGCGCCGAATAAAGACGAATTGAGCGAAATTAAACATCACTTTGTTGGATTTCTATCTGTAGAAGATACTTATAATGTATCTGATTATGAAAGTGATGTGATAGAATTTTTGAATGAATACTTTAAGCGTAAAAAAACGGCCGTCATGGTCGGAGGTTCCGGACTTTTTATAGATGCGGTATGCAATGGTTTGGACGAAATGCCTGATGTTGATGCGTCGGTCAGGGAAAAGGTGACGCGGCTTTTTGATGAAGGCGGTATCGTCAAACTTCAAACAGAACTTGCACGTCTCGACCCGGATTTTTTTGCAGTCGTTGATAAAAATAACCCGCGCCGACTGCAACGCGCATTGGAGGTTTCTCTTCAAACCGGACTTCCCTACTCTTCCTTCAGGACTGAAAAGAAAGTCCATCGCGACTTCAATATCGTGAAACTTGCAATCAGATGCGAGCGTAATATACTGATAGACAGAATAAATAAACGTGTTGACGAGATGATGAAAAACGGACTTCTTGACGAGGCAAAAGCGATGTATCCCAAACGTCATCTTAACAGTCTCAACACGGTCGGTTATAAGGAATTGTTTGAATATTTTGATGGAAAAATCTCGTTGGAAGAAGCTGTCGAGAAAATCAAGACAAGCACGAGGCAGTACGCCAAAAGACAAATGACTTGGTTGAGAAAAAAGACAGATTGTCAATGGTTTGAGTTAGTTAATCTGACATCAGTCATTCAATGTTTAAAGGACAAATTGGCTTAAAAAAGCTTTAACTGGATTGCCATATTGAACGTCATTCGGTGTAACGGCGTCGTTCCGAATTGTGCAATGGCGTTTTTATGTTCGAGAGTCGGATAGCCTTTGTTCCTTTCCCAGCCGTATTGCGGGTAAAGTTTTGCATTATCGCTCATAATCATATCTCTTGTCGTTTTTGCGAGTATCGAAGCAGCCGCTATTGATTGGTATTTTGCGTCGCCGCCAACAATACAACGGTGTTCGACATCTTTGTAAGGATTAAAACGATTGCCGTCAATAAGTAAAAAATTTGGTTTCACGCTGAGTTGGTCTAAGGCGCGGTGCATCGCGAGAAATGACGCGTTTAGTATGTTTATCTCATCGATTTCGGTGTTTGAAACAATTCCGATTCCGTATGCAACAGCTTCATTCATAATGATTTCACGAAGTCTGTTGCGCTGTTTTTCGGTCAACTTCTTGGAGTCGTTAAAGTCTGGGAAATCTTTCTGCCTTGGTAAAATGACGGCTGCAGCGACAACTGGACCGGCAAGACATCCGCGTCCGGCTTCATCGCATCCGGCTTCGATTTTGTCTTCGCTATATGACGCGAAAAGCGACATACTGTTTTGGATTCTATATTTTTGTTAAAGACGACTTTTGATGTGTATCATTACTCGCCGTCCTCCAAGAGGAACGGTTCTAAGAAATCAAACCATCCCATATAAGTCAGCAGAAATTCAGCTCCCGACATGAAGTGATTTGAAAAAGTCAGGTCGGTTAATGTCGAATTAGGCCACGCTTCTTTGGCTAAAACAGAGCATTCGTATGGCACGATGTCGTCATCCGGACAATGAAACAGTTTCACGGGAGTCTGCGGAGCCGTCTCAATCAGTGAATTTTTTTCCAAGGCAACTAAAAATCTTTTAATATCTTCATTTCCATTATATTCTGAAGAAGTTGCGTAAAAATCTTGATGAATGACATTCGAAATTGTATCGCCGAGGATAGAGTGAAGAACCGAGACCTGCGTGTTATCAAAAAGTTTGTCATATCCATTATCGAAAATCCTTTGGGCATACATATTATGATAATTCAAGCCCAAATGCTCACCGTAATTTAATCCTCTGATAATAAATGGAATATACCCGTTTCTTGAGAACGTCTGGTCGGGACTTGCCGTAAAGCGGTTGAAGAACCTAACCAAATCGTATGGCCCCGCGCCAGCCCACACATCATCTATCCTATCCTTCATCCCACGCGACTCCATCTCAAGCAAAGTAGATATTGTGGCAGCACCTCCCTGAGAATAACCCATTAGCACTATTTTGTCGTCATTACATACTAAATCAGTCTGTTCAAGATATTGTTCCGCGGCGGAAAACATATCCGCACAAGTCGTGCCTGTTAGAGATGCCTGCATATAGGGATGAACGAGATTCGGCTGTTCCGTACTGCCATAACCAAGGTAATCGGCCATAACGACGACATCGCCATTGACTGCCGGAGCCGCCTCCATCGGAAATCCAATCGTTGATGGTGCCTCGCTTATGTCACAAGTGCTGTGCTGCACACTCACTATCTTGTCGTATTCCGTAAGTGAAGTCGGATAAGTAATGATGCCTGAAGCTGTTACGACATCACCGTCAACGCCCGTCGTTGTGTACAAAATACTCACGACCCTGACTTCACATACAAGTGTGGCGACCAAATTTTCAAACTCCGCAATGGGTTTAATTTGAGAACAAATGGAATGCGCCACTTCTTCTGGTGACATAACGACATTTTTCGTCACTGACACAAACTGTCCTGTTTTTTCTTCTTCAGAATCATTGTCCGACTTACTGCACGCCGCGCATAACAGAGACGCAAATGCGATAATGAATAATTTTATTTTCATAGGTTCTATAAATAAATTCAGGCGGCAAAGTTACATCTTTTTTTTGAAGAACTCACACGTTTTTTATAAAAACAAAAAGAAAAATATATTGATTATAAATCAATTTAACTAAGAAGCTGTTTTGATTTGTTCGATAGGGATTTGCATTATATTTTCGAGCA
>JAKSNC010000041.1 GCA_024400195.1 Bacteroidales bacterium | reverse complement strand
TCACAGTCACTTCAAACAGAAACCTCGTCGCATATTTCGAGTTGATTCCGATTCCTACATACAACGTCACCGTCACCGCGAACCCGACGGCGGGCGGCACTGTCTCCGGCGGCGGAACTTACGATGAAGGCGAGACCGTCACTATTACAGCCGTTGCGAACGCCAACTACATTTTTGTAAATTGGACGGAAAACGGGACGGAACTCTCAACATCGGCGGTTTACAGTTTTGAAGTGACGCGCGACATCAACATCACGGCTAATTTCTCGGACATCACCGGCGTTGAAGAAAACTCTGTCGCCGTTGAAGTCTATCCGAATCCGGCGAACGCCGAAATGAATATCATCTGTGAGAGAATGAAGCGCATCACCATAATATCTGTTTCAGGCAAGGTGGTGTTTGACGCGGAAGTCGCGAATGACAAGGAAACCGTTGACCTGTCGCGGTTCTCGCAAGGTTCTTATGTATTGAGAATCAGCACATCCGATAACATTGTCACAAGGATTGTCACTGTCACGAAATAAACGGATTTTTTATTCTTGTTGTCCGATAAAACACTTTTGAGGGCAAAAAACAAGGGCTGATTTCTGTTTGAAGTCAGCCCTTTGTGTTACTTCCCTGCACGTTGACTTCCACGGCCTTTTCATTTTTAGAAGCTGTTTTGATTTGTTCGATAGGGATTTGCATTAGATTTTCGAGCAGATTTTTCTTGTTTTGCGACGAAGAATAGTGGACTATTCGAGGAGTGAAACGAGGAAAAGATGCCGGAAAGATATGCAAATCGCATCGAAATGACATACAATATAATTATCATTGTAAGAAATCAAAACAGCTTCTTAATCGGACGACAATGATTTTTTATAAAAGTCATGCAAAACACTTGCAAACAGAAAAAAATGTAACTTTGTGCATTGATTCCGAACCGTTAAAACAAAACAACCATAAACTATGAAAAAGATAACCCTGCTCCTAATTATGACGATAAGCTGCATCGGGACTTTTGCCCAAAAAACTGTCGTCACAGGCAACATTGGTGTTGAGAATGTGAACATATCCGTTGCCGGAACGCCTTACGGCACCGCTTCCGACGCAAAAGGCGACTATGAGCTTCTTCTTTTCGTCAAAGACAAGGCAATCGAACTCCTCTACACCTGCATCGGCTACCGCGACACATTAGTGGTCATCACGCCGAAAATGCTTCAAAATGACACCGTTAGGATAAGCTTCAAGATGAAACGCATGAGCTACATGCTCGACGAAGCCTTTGTCTCATCTGAAAAAGTGGTCAGATACAAGGTGCCCAAATACGTGCTGATGGACTTTGAGATTGTTGACGACAAAGTGATGATGCTCCAGCGAAAGGACGATTCCACAACAGATTTTCGCATTCTCGTAACAGACATACTTTTCAACGCCGTTGACACCGTCTCGATTGCAAGAAATTACAAGCCCGAGAGCCTTCATGCGGACTGCTTAGGACAATGCCAAATCGTTTGCCACGACAGTGTCTATCAGGTTGTTGGCGGCGAAAAAGGCTATCGCGTCGGATTTCCGAGTGAAAGGAAACACTATTTTGAGGTTATGCAAAACAGTCTTTTCTTTACTGAAAAATATCTTTACTACAAGCAGGCAAACACGGACATCTACTCCGACTTGTTTTTTCGCGTGAACCTTGAAAGCAAGGAATCGGAATGTATTTTCAAGAACATTGACGAAAAATCGCGAAAAGAATATTTCGATGAAATGAAATTTTATAGCAAACATCCAATTAAGTATGGTCCTACGCTTGAGGATTGGTCCGTTTTTCTTCAAAACGCATGGATTCATCCAAAGCCCGCCTTTTTGTTCGCCCAAGGCGACACCCTCGTGTTTTTCAATCATTCAAACCAAACCATAGAACGTTACGATGAGAGTTTGACACTTTTGGGAAAATGCGACATCTCCTATCCGACGAAAAAGGAGTTTTGGCGATACAGAATTTTTCACGACCCTGCTTTTGGCAGGTACTACACCATTTTTGGGACAACGCTTAACGAAATAGACATTTACAAAGGCACGACGACACCCAAGGTCGAAGTAAACCAGTGGACAAGCAATAAGATTGTCATTTACAAAGGAATGCTTTTCATCCTAAAACGCAAAATCGACAGCAGCGGAACGTTGGTTTCATACATCGACCGAGTGAAAATAGATTGATTCCCTACTTCGCCATCTTTCCGAGTCTCTCTTCCAAGCCCTGCATGATGTCGCGGTAAAATATGTAATTTGCAGCGTTGAAAAGAAAAAACAGAAGTCCCCTTAAGGGGCAATCAGTATGCGATTCATAAAAATTTACTCACATTTATTATTGACCTATAGGTCGAAAATTAATTGATACCAAAAACTATCCTCGTTATAGTATAGATGCTTTAATGTTTTGCCATCCTTGATAAAAAAAAGAGTCTGCGAATATCGGCATTGACGTTTTTGCACCTGACGTCTGAATCTGCAGGTTGAAAAAAACGACTTTTTTATCACAATCAAGCGTATTTTTTCGTAAATTCGCACTTTCTTTGGGAGATGACGAATCTCCCGCATTGTTTCACGAAATAATTGTTTATGGATAGTTTTCGATGCATAAAACCTTGTGTTGAGTCAGAGTTCGGAAAGTTGGAATATGTAATGCTTCACGCGCCCGGAAATGAGATTGAAAACATGACTCCGGAAAATGCCCACAAGTTTCTTTTCAGTGACATTCTGAACAAAAACGAGGCAATGGCAGATTATAAAGACTTCTTCGGCACGCTTAGCAAAGTGTCGAACGTTGTCGTTTTCGACCAGCTTTTAGAGGAAACACTGCAAAACGACAAAGTCAAACAACAGGTCGTTGAAAAGATATGCACTAACGAAAACGTCAAATACCTCATACCGATTTTGTCAGAGATGAGCGCGGCGGAACTCGCCAAAGTCTTAGTCGAAGGCTTTCAGTCCAAGGGCCTGAAAGAACGCTTCGTCCTCGACCCTATCCCCAACCTCTTCTTTATGCGTGACGCCTCTTTCACGATGTTTGGAGACATCATCATCAACAAGATGGCAACAGACGTGAGAGACAGAGAAACGATTTTGTTAGACGCAATCTTCAGAAATACAAAGCTTTTCAACACAGAGGTAGTTCATCCGATTGAAAGATACACACCTCGTCCGGGAGGCTCAATAGAGGGCGGAGACGTCCACATCGCACGTCACGACATAGTGTTAAGTGGAATGGGCCTCAGAACAAACAGAATCGGAATTGACGCACTGATAAGTCACCTGAAAAGCAAAAACACCGAGAAACACCTTATCTTCCAAGAACTTCCGTCGGCACCAGAGTCGTTCATACATTTAGACATGGTGTTTACACTGCTCGGTCAAAACAAGTGTATGGCGTACAAACAAGTCATAATGAACAGCCAGTTCAAGACGACGCATTTGGTTATCAATGGAGAAAATCCAGTCAAAATCATAGAGGAAGAAAACCTTGTGTCAGCCCTCAACAATCTCGGAATGGAACTCGAACCCATCTTTTGCGGAGACGGAGACGACTATGCGGCGGCCCGCGAACAATGGCACAGCGGAGCCAACTTCTTCAGTTTCGCCCCAGGAAAAATTCTCGGCTACGAACGCAACAATCACACCATCGAAGCGTTATCTAACAGTGGTTTTGAAGTTCTGAAGGCGAGCGATGTGGCGAATGGAATCGTTAATGTCGATGATTACAAACAATGTGTCGTTACCTTCAAGGGCAACGAATTGGCAAGAGGCGGCGGCGGTGCAAGATGCATGACAATGCCTTTAGTGAGAAAATCTTGACTTAAAAAAGACACGGAATGTTTGTAAGGCTTCTTTTTTATCTTATCCTCTACCCCATCTCCATTCTGCCGCTCACGGTGGTCTATCTGCTGTTTCTGCCATTCTTCGTAATAACAAACTTCATATTGCGTTACAGGCATAACGTCGCCACGAAAAACCTAAGGCAGTCGTTTCCCGATATGTCAATGCGTCAGATAAAAAAACTGCGCACTGCAAACTACTACCACCTGACATTAGTGGCTGCCGAGATGCTCAAAATGCTGACAATCAGCCGTAAAAACGTCATGAAGCGGTATCGTTGTGTCAATCCTGAAGTAGTCAACAAATTTTATGACGAAGGACGAAGCGTTATCCTTATGTCAAGCCACTACAACAACTGGGAATGGATGGTGCTGAGCATCGACATGCAGTTCAAGCACCACGGAATCGGCATCGGTGCCCACAACAGCGACAAAATCTTTGAAAAAATAATCAACCGTGCGAGGACACGCTATGGCGATGAAATTGCTTTCGCATCCAATATTCGCGAAATCATGAAAGAAAACGAAAAGAACCACAAACCATGCGCCTACATGTTTCTCTCCGACCAATGTCCGAGCAATCCGCAAAGATGCTACGTGACCGACTTCCTCAACCGTAGGACAGGCTTTATTCGCGGTGCCGAAGGTTTCGCAAAAAAATATGACATCCCCGTCCTTTATTATGAAGTGATAAAAGACCATATCGGATATTATCATTTTGAAGTCAAAGTGCTTTCCGAACATCCAGCCGAGCTACCCGACGGCGCAATTATGCAGAAATATGCCGAGTGTCTCGAAGAAACCATCAAACGCAAACCTGAACACTGGCTTTGGACGCACAGAAGATGGAAGCACAACTTTGAATAACAGACATTTTCAATATTCGACATCTTCGAGAAACAACGCATGAGCGGGAACCGAAGTCCCTGCCGAACATCTGTCGCGACGCTCTAAAACATTTCTGAAATCGTCAACCGTCAACCGTCCGCGTCCGACTTCAAGAAGCGTCCCGACGATAGCGCGCACCATATTTCGAAGAAATCTGTCGGCCTTTATCTCGAAAACAAGCAAATCGTCTTTTTCATACCACAAAGCCTTGATAATCCTACAGTTATTCGTTTTTACCTGAGTATGCAGTTTTGAAAAACTCGTAAAATCGGTGTATTCAAACAACGTGTCGGCAGCTTTCTGCATAGCCTCTACATCAAGTTTGCCGTACAAATAAAAAGCCTCGTCTTTCTTGAAAGGGTTCTTTCCACGCGTTATATAATATCTGTATGTCCTCGACTTCGCACTGAAACGCGCGTGCATATCGGAAGACACTGGAAAACAACGATATACAACAATGTCATCAGGAAGAAAGACATTCAACTGATAAACAAAATTATCAATATCCGACGGCATTGCGTCCGTTTCAAAATGAGCGTAAAAAGAACGTGCGTGCACACCAGTATCCGTGCGGCCGCAACCTGTCACGGATACTTTGTGTTTCAATTTGAGGCTCAAGCACTTCTCTATCGTTTCCTGCACGGAGACAGCATTAGGCTGAACCTGCCATCCGCAGTAATTAGCACCATTGTAGGCAAGATGAAGAAAATACCGCATCCGAAAAAAAATTTCCGCAAAGTTAGTAAAAAAGCACCAAAGAATCAATTTCCGAACACGATGTTATCGCCGTCTGCATCAATAAGAATCGGCTTGTCCTTATTCACGTTTCCGGCGAGAATCATCTTGGACAATTCGTTCATTATCTTACGGTGCATCATTCTTTTAACCGGACGAGCCCCATATTGCGGGTCGTAACTCAGCCGTGCAATAAGTTTCATGGCCGCATCAGACATTGAGACGACGATTCCGTTTTTCTCAAGCAGACGTCTCACTGTTTCAAACTGCATAAGTACAACATTTTCAATTTGTTTCTCACTTAAAGTCCTAAACATGATGACGTCGTCGATTCTATTGAGGAACTCCGGACGCGTATGCTGCTTCAGAAGCTCCATCACCTGCTCCTTTGTATTATCAAAGACGCGTTCTTCATCGCCGGACTTCATATTCATGATATTTTCCTGAATCAGCGACGCGCCGATATTTGAAGTCATTATGATGATGGTGTTTTTGAAATCGACTAAGCGGCCTTTGTTGTCAGTCAGTCGTCCGTCGTCAAGAACCTGAAGGAGAATATTGAAGACATCGGGATGGGCTTTTTCAATCTCATCAAGCAAAACGACGGAATACGGATGTCGTCTCACGGCTTCGGTAAGTTGTCCGCTCTCATCATAGCCGACATATCCTGGAGGAGCGCCGATAAGCCTTGAAACGGTATGTCTTTCCTGATATTCAGACATATCGATGCGCACCATGGCGTTTTCGTTGTTGAACAGGAAGTCGGCGAGGGCTTTTGCGAGTTCGGTCTTACCCACTCCCGTCGTACCGAGGAAGATGAACGAGCCGATTGGGCGGTTTGAATCCTGAAGTCCGGCGCGGCTTCGTCTGATGGCATCGGCGACGGCTTGGATAGCATCGTCCTGCCCGACGACCCTTTTGTGCAATTCATCCTCTAAATGAAGAAGTTTGTCACGTTCACTTTGGAGCATTTTTTGAACCGGAATGCCCGTCCACCGCGCCACTATATCGGCAACGTCATCGGCGGAAACTTCCTCATCAACAAGCGGATGCTCGCCCTGAACGACCTGAAGTTGTTTTTTCGCCTTCGCGATTATGTTTTCGGATTCCCTTATCTTGCCATATCTCAGTTCCGCCACACGACCGTAGTTGCCGTCTCTTTCCGCGACATCGGCTTCGTGCCTGTAAGTCTCGATATTCTTTTTTTCGCGCTGAATCTGTTCAACAAAACCGCGTTCCGTCTCCCAACGTCTGTTCAACTCGACGCGTTGTTCCTCCAATTCGGAAAGATTGGCATTCAATTCCTCAAGTTTTTTAGTGTCGTTCTCGCGTTTTATTGCTTCACGCTCAATTTCAAGCTGTCGAATCTTACGCAAGACATTTTCCAAAGGCTCCGGCACAGAATTTATCTGAAGGCGCAGACGCGATGCCGCTTCGTCAATCAGGTCTATTGCCTTATCTGGCAGAAAACGGTCGCTGATATAGCGTGATGACAGCTCGACGGCGGCAATGATAGCTTCGTCAAGAATCCTGACCTGATGATGAGTTTCATACTTCTCCTTCAGTCCGCGCAATATTGATATTGAGGCCTGTTGGTCAGGTTCATCTATCATAACTTTCTGAAAACGACGTTCAAGAGCTTTATCCTGCTCGAAATATTTTTGGTATTCGTTCAAAGTCGTGGCTCCGACAGCACGCAGTTCGCCTCTGGCAAGGGCCGGTTTCAGAATATTAGCCGCATCCATAGCGCCCTGTCCACCGCCCGCTCCGACGAGAGTGTGAATCTCGTCAATGAAAAGGATTATATCGCCGTCACTGCCGACGACCTCTTTGATAACGCTTTTCAGACGTTCCTCAAACTCGCCTTTATACATCGCACCGGCAACAAGCGCGCCCATATCGAGCGAATAAACGCGTTTGCTTTTCAGGTTTTCAGGGACGTCACCGCTGACTATCCTTTGTGCAAGTCCTTCTGCAACAGCCGTTTTACCGACACCTGGCTCACCTATCAGAATCGGGTTGTTTTTTGTACGACGCGACAAAATTTGAAGTACACGCCTAATTTCCTCGTCACGGCCAATGACGGGATCAAGTTTGCCGTTTGCAGCAAGTTCATTCAAGTTGCGGGCAAAACGATTAAGATTTTCGAAATTGTTGTTCATTGTTGTTTGTTTTATTTTTTCGACATAATATTTAAAGTAAAACGAGGTTAAATACGTCAAAAAATCTACCATGGTATAATTATGACAATTTGTCACATCATTTCAAATCCACATTTTCAACACACATATATTTTATTAAAGAAAAATCACTAACTTTGCGTTTCGTGTTTAATTTAAAATTAAGATGAAGAAAATTTCACTGTTAACATATATGGTCTTGTTCCTTTTAGGAATCAGACTTAACGCACAGATAGACTGTGGGATACATTCTATCCAACTCGGTCTGATTGAGGAAGTTCCCGAAATCGTGTGTTATGGAGAAGAACTTGAACTCGTTGCCGGCAACTCATTGAGTGCCAATCCAAAATATCTATACAAATGGTCTAACGGATCCACAAGCAATAGAACGAAATACACCATTGTTGAAAACGAGACTCTCGTTGAAGTTAATATTTATGAGCTCAACACAAGCGGCGACACCATAGACCATTGTTTTGACGCCGTCACGATTAAGATGCATGAGAAATTCGACGTGACGTTCACGCAGATAAAATGGACGTGCAGTTCCAGCAAAAGCGGAAATCAAGACAACGCGTGGGTCAGAGTTGAGGCATCATCACCGATTTACAGCAACTTCACCTATGAGTGGGACGAAGGCATCTGGAGCGACCCCGACGATCCTCAGACGGCCATCGGATTGGGTGCCTACAAAGAATGCGGAGTTACTATAACAAACGAAATAGGCTGTTCCCAGCACGAGGTCTTCTATCCACAAGGTTACGGAATGCCCGACATTGAGATAACGACAGATCCGAGCGACTCACTCTTCATCGGGAATCCTGAGGCTTCCTTCAGTTTTGAAAACCTGAGCGATTCAATTGAAGTAACGAACTTCTTCTGGCAGTTCATGAACGACCCGAACACACAGACTTTTGACGAACAAACGAGTTCCGAGGACAATCCGACTTACCAATACAGATGCAGCAGCACGAACCCATATATCGTGAACCTTGTTGTGACAAACCAATACGGCTGCGACACGACATTCACACATCCGGTGCGCGTACTGCCGGTTCAACTCAAAATACCGAATGTCATAACGCCCAACGGAGACGGATTCAACGACACATTCATCATAACCTTAGACGAAGGCACCGCGAAAGGCGCAAATCCGGCAGGTGAATACAGACCTCTCAACGACTACTTCGAGAGCAGCAAAGTGACGATATTCAACCGCTGGGGAAATATCATCTACACCTCGTCAGACTATCAGAACGACTGGGACGGCGACAAGATGAAGGACGGAAACTACTTCTATGTCATTGAATGCTCCGGATATAAAGACGAAGTGGAAGCAGGATGTGACTGCAGTCACACGACATATAGATATCAAGGTTCTATAACGATTTTCGGCAGCGGAAGATAAATTTAATATGAAGAAGATACTTTTCCCAATATTGATACTTTTAGTGATGATGTCATGTGACGACAGCCAGAACAAAGTATCTACAGACCTCGTAAGCAACCCGGCTTCAGCAGACAATCCTAACAGATCAGACAAGCAGCCCGCCATCACTTTTGAAAAGACAGAACACGACTTCGGGAAACTTCTCAAAGGCGAGGTTGTGACATATTCATTCAAATTCAAGAATACCGGAGACGCGCCTCTTCTCATCACCGGGGTCGAAAAAGCCTGCGGATGCACGTCAAGTAAATATGACTCCAAACCGATAAAACCGGGAGAGGAAAGCAAAATCATCATAACATTCGACAGCAGCAGCAAAAAAGGCTATCAAAACATAAGGATTATCGTTAAAGCGAACACGAATCCTTCGGTAAACATATTGAGAATAAAAGCATTAGTTGAATCAGTAGAAACATTTTAATATTACAGACATGAACTTAAACCTTATTTTATTGGAAGATGTAGCGCCCCAAAGCGGCGGTTGGTCAGGATTGCTTATGATAGCCGCGATTTT
This sequence comes from Bacteroidales bacterium, assembly GCA_024400195.1. GTDB lineage: Bacteria > Bacteroidota > Bacteroidia > Bacteroidales > F082 > Limimorpha. The sequence goes on along the minus strand of JAKSNC010000041.1, from coordinate 1,998 downwards.
CGTAATCTTCTGGCTTTTCTTCATCCGTCCTCAAAACAAAAGACAGAAGGAACAGCAAAAATTCCGCGAAGCTCTGAAGGCCGGCGACAAAGTCGTGACCATCGGCGGCTTGCACGGCAAAGTCAAAGACGTCAAAGAACACACAATCCTCGTCAATGTCGGCGGCGATGTGACTATCGAATTCGAGAAATCCGCTATAATACCCGATGCTTCACAAGTCGGTCAGGCTTAACGGCATTTAACGATGATGATCAGACAAGAACGCGATTCACTGTTTTTGCGCAAGACAGTTGGTTTTGCCGTGTTCGTGTCGTTAGCAGCCTTGCTATGGCTGATGATACAGTTGTCGGCCACGTATAACGAGGTCGTGCCTGTTAAAATTAAAATCAAGGACGTTCCGACGGGAAAAATCATCAAGAACGACGGGCTGATCATCAACGCCGCCGTCAAATGTTCGGGATTCAGGCTTTGCAGATATTATCTTCTGCCGAAAGACGCAAGATACATTGAAATAAGTCTCAATGAGACAGACTATTTCGAAAATTTCGACAGCACGTACAGTTTGGACGAAGAAGACGTCGAGAAAGCTATCGGAAGTTTCATGGGCATTGATGCTGAAGACGTATTCATTGATGCTGAAGACATAACTATCGAAGTCGGCATTCTCGCTGAAAAAAAAGTGCCGCTCGTTCCAGACATCACGTTGAAGTTGGAACCTCAATACTGCATTTACGGCACTCCAATTGCATCGCAAGACTCCATAGTCATTTACGGAGACAAGAGCATCATTGAAGATATTGATGAAATAAAGACCGTGGCGAAAACATACGAAGAAGTTTCCGACGACATTTTCGACCACCTCGAAATAGACCTTAACAAACTCGGCGTCAAATCAGCCCTCGAAGGTATTGACATCAGCATTAGAGTCGAGCGTTTCACAGAATACAGCGTTGACATTCCGATACTTAACACGTTGAAAAACACCGTCATTCTCCCTGACAAGGTGAACATCCGTTATTTTGTCGCCATGAAAGACTTCACGGCGGTCAATGCGGCAGCTTTTTTGGTCGAACTCGACACCGCCTGCATCTCCGACGGGAAGATACCTGTTGCCGTAAGACATCAGCCTGAACACACAAAGATAATGAGTATCAAGCCTGAAATCGTTGAATACATCATCACGGGAACAAATGATTAGAGTCGCTATCACCGGCAATATCGGATGTGGAAAAAGTTATATCTGCGCGGCTTTTGAGAAACACGGAATCCCCGTCTTCCATTCCGACGACGAAGCAAAGCGGCTTTATCTTCTTCCCGAAATACGACAAAAGATAACAGAACGTTTTGGGAACGAAAGTTATCTTCCCGATGGCAATATAAACCGCGTGTTCATGGCGGAGACGCTGTTTTCAGACGGAGACGCGCTCGCCTTTGTGGAAGGACTTCTCTATCCGGCACTCGACAAAGTTTTCAATGAATGGATTGAAAAACAAAGTACTCCGTATGTTCTTTACGAATCAGCCATCATTTTTGAGAAGAAAATGGAAGACAAATTCGACAAAATAATCGTCGTGACAGCCTCGGAAGACGTGCGTATTAAACGTGTAATGCAGCGTGACAAATGCAGCGAGCAGGAAGTTCGCAATAGGATAAGTCTTCAACTTCCGCAAGAAGAAAAAAAGAAAAAAGCCGATTTTGTGATAACGCATGACGGAGATGACGATTTTGATGAAAAAGTCGCGGAAATCGATTTAGCGTTAAGAAAACTGCTTGTTTAGGGATTGTCGTTTAATGTTTTTGTTTTGAGCGAAGCAGCGACTGGTCCCATCCGTTTTCTGCGTTCGACTCATCAAATTTACGTTTTTATATCTCATTCCGGTCGTTTCGTCCGGATTTTTTGTCTATTTCCAATGTCAGGGGTATAGTTCCCCTGTGGAAGCACTTTTTTCCTGACTTTGACAATGAGGCACCCTATTCGCCGTCGCCTATTTTTAGGGC
>JAKSNC010000040.1 GCA_024400195.1 Bacteroidales bacterium | reverse complement strand
ATTGAATTTGAATCAGTTACAGAGAATCTAAATTTAAGCTGTCAAAGTCAGGAAGCAGCGACTGGTCCCATCCGTTTTCTGCGTTCGACTCATCAAATTTACGTTTTTATATCTCATTCCGGTCGTTTCGTCCGGATTTTTTGTCTATTTCCAATGTCAGGGGTATAGTTCCCCTGTGGAAGCACTTTTTTATGTGCATGTTTTCGTTTCAGGCGGCGGCCGACCACGTGACGGATTATTCGTATAATTTCCTGTACGAGGATAACGAGTTATTTTGTATCTTAGCACCGTTTGGAAGAGTAACACCGATGAACACGTCAGACGGAAACAAATGGAGATACCACTACACCATCGCCGACCATCTCGGCAACACAAGGGTCGAATTTGTGGCGCACGACGGCGCGCAGCCGGAGGTGGTGCAGTCATCGTCGTACTATCCGTTCGGAATGACTTTGAGACGCAACGACTACGGCAGCCGCAACGTGAACAGATGCCTGTACGGAGGCAAGGAGCTGCAGGACCAGACCATCGCCGGCATCGCACTCAACTGGTACGACTTCGAAGCCAGGATGTACGACCCCACAATAGGACGTTTTCTGCAGACCGACCCGAAAGCAGAAAAGTATTTCAACGTGTCGCCTTATACCTACTGCCTGAATAATCCTCTGATACTCACCGATCCTTCAGGACAAGAAACAGAAGAGGTTGAGACCGACGACTGGATTTATGATATATCGAAAGACGAATATGTGTGGGATGAAACTGTGAAAGACATCGAGAGTACGCCAGAAGGATTTGAATACGTCGGACCAACATTAAATGACGTAGGCAAACATTTTAGTGAAGTCCATCCGCTGATGTCGATCGTCGGACTTAATCCGGAATTCGGGCAAAACAGGACGCCATATTCCGGTGAATTAAGGAATGGAGGTTTCAATTTGGAGATGTGGCTTGACTCCCCGTCAGAAAATGTAGGAGAGGGCGCCGGAAAGATTGCAGCAAATATAGCGTATGGCATGATAAACGATCCATATACCATGATTTTTGGTCGTACGATAGGAGGAAGAGAGGTTACTTCAAATGAAAGAGTCGGCGCATTCGCAAATTTTGTACCATCTCTTATTACTGGCGGATTGGTTAAAACTGGCCAAGTTATAAAGACTGCTGGTGGTTTGAAAGGCTACAACGAATTCCTTAAATCCACCAACAAGGCTGGAATACATTATAGTGGTGCCGGCTGGCAGAAACAGGCAAGCAGAATGTATAAGATGAATAAAATCGCAAATGGTAGCGTTGATGATTTCAAACATAGCACAAGAACTTACGGGTTGTTTTTAGAAACTAACAATGAATTAAATAAATGAATCTATGGCATCATGGGCAATGCTTTTGGGAGGTTTTGTGGTCTGGTTATTAAAGGGATGCAAAACAAAATTAAAAAATGAAATAGACGATGATGACATCAGAAACTATATCGTTGGTGTTGCAACTGTGGGTGTGCTGCTTGTGTTGATTCATCTATTATTCTCCATTGAGTTGTAAGATGCTAAATTCTGAATTTTTAATTTGTTCTCATAACACCCTGAAATCACAGGGTTTCAGGGAGTTTACGGAATAAAGCCAATGAGAGAATTGGCAAGTCAAATTAACAACTAAAGAAATGTTATATGAAAGCACATCTGAAGAATTTTAAAAAACTCTTGATTGTCATTTTTGCCATCATGACTTTAATGCCATTGAGATTGAATGCTCAAGAACTGTTTTTTGAAGAAACATACCATGCCGTTGATATAGACAATGGAGTTTTCAAAATTGGCGAACAGACCGCCATGGATGAAGCCCGAGCATGGCAGTTCGCCGCTCAAGCACCAGGAACGATAAATGGATTAATAGAATCCCCAAAGGATGGGTTTAAAGCGTTTACCGCAGCTTATACCGTAACTCACAGGTCCACGGGATGGGTCGCAAAAATGTTGAAAGAAAGGCAAGATCGTCCTAAATTCTACGACTTTGATGATGAAAAATATTATCCTGCACAAGTAGAAATAGGAGCTTACGAAAATTTGAAAGAAGGCATAGGTTACGGTAAATGCTTTATGAATTGGAAAGGTGATAATTTCCTAACTAACCTACATGGGGTAACACAAGATACGACCACAATAACTCCATCTGAATTGATATACAACCGCAAACGTGAATATGTCCTTGTGGCAGACAGAAAATGTAAGTACACTGGTTATGTACATGGTTTTCTCAGCGATTCTGATTACAGGAAGTTTGTGAGATTCAGGAAGCAAGAAAACCGTGAAAAGAGATTTTCGTATGACGACACCCCTTTGTTGCATGGTGGTTGGGAGATGGATGAGATTAGGTATATAAGTACTCGTGAAATAATGTGTGTTGATGGATACATGATTTCAGGCAAACAAGAGGGTGTGTGGAAATTTCATTGCAAAACAAAAAATGTGGATTTCCTCTTTGTTGTTGCCACCTACAAAAACGGCAAACTAAACGGGACGGCAAAATTTTACAAACCCGACGGCCGTCTGTATCAAGAAATTAATTATAAAGACGGTAAATTTGATGGTTATTACATCTGGTACAACGAGGCTGGAGAAATAATCTACAGGTACACTTACAGCAACGGTGAACGGATAAAGGCCGAGCAATTCGCCGAAGACCCTCGGGATTTTTGTGATTAAACGTGAGAAAATGACATCAAAGTTATAAGATTTGTCTTACTAAAGTCATCTGCAGAAAGAGAATCCCTGAAACTGGAGACAAGATTCGGGGGTTCTCTCTGGAAAAGATGAAAGTGAAGAATTGAAGCCTTTGGCAGAAACAGGCAGGTAGAATGTATAAATGAATAAAATCGCAAATGGAAGCGTAATGTCTCACAAATATTCAGGTGAATGATTCGAACATTCAGACAAATTCCGTAAGCTCCCTGAAATCGCAGAGTTTCAGGGATCTTACGGAATAAAACCAACGAGAAAAAGGTTGATTTCCTGTATGAGGATAACGAATTATTCGCTCCATAAACACAACACAAACATTTGATTGTCAATAAAATAATTACAATTTCCCTTGCTTATGTCTGCCGATTTTCTTATCTCTGTAGTAGAAAAACATGCATAAAATCAGAAGTCGTATGATGGGAAAATCACTATCCCGAACTTTAAATTGTCTGTGTGAAGTAAAAATTAAGAAGCAGCTAAATTGATTTCCCGTGATTTTGAGTCGATTTTCGAGCAGATTGCTGCGCAGAAAGAGGGCGCACAACAGGCTATGTAACCGATTGATATTCTCTCGGAAGTTGAGCGCAATGTCGAACTTGTTCGAACATTGCCGAAACCAAGAAAGAACTGCGAAGCAAACCAACAAGATGCCGAAAACCGACCGATTTTTCCAAAAGCGAGAGCAGAGAAAGCTTGCTTGCTTTGCCGAGCGCAGGAAAAATCAGTAAAACTAAAGCACGCAAAAGAAAAATAAAAATTTCTCATATTGATATTTTCTATTTCGGTGAATTTATAGAAGTTACATTAAGAAAACATACTGTTTAATAAGGTACTGCAACATATTTTTTCGTAACTTTGCGCGTTTTTTTAGAATCTTAATAGAGGAAAGATGCAAAGTATTCGTAATGTTGCTATTATAGCTCACGTTGACCACGGTAAGACGACTTTAGTTGACCGTATTCTGTACCAATCAAAACTTTTCAGAGACAACCAGGAGACTGGTGACCTGATTTTAGACAACAACGACCTTGAACGCGAGCGAGGCATAACCATTCTTTCCAAAAACGTTTCCGTCAGATATAAAGATGTTAAAATCAACATCATAGACACTCCCGGTCATAGCGATTTCGGCGGTGAAGTCGAGCGTGTGCTCAATATGGCCGACGGCGTTATATTGTTGGTTGACGCATTTGAAGGACCAATGCCGCAGACTCGTTTCGTTCTTGAAAAAGCCATTCAACTCGGGCTCAAACCAATCGTCGTCGTCAACAAGGTCGATAAGCCCAACTGCACGCCGGAAGAGACTCAGGAAGCCGTGTTCGAATTGATGTACAACCTCGGTGCCAACGATGACCAGCTTGACTTCCCCACTGTTTATGGTTCTTCAAAACAGGGTTGGATGTCGGATCATTGGACGCACGTCACTAACGACGTGTCATACCTTTTAGACACGATAATAAACACCATTCCCGAAGCCAAATACGAAGAAGGCACGCCTCAGATGCTCATAACATCGTTGGATTACAGTTCATACGTGGGACGTATTGCTGTCGGACGCCTTAAACGCGGTGTCCTGCAGGCCGGCATGAACGTGACGCTTATGAAACGCGACGGCTCATGCAAGAAAAACGTCATCAAGGAACTCTACACCTTTGAAGGACTTGGCAAGGAACGCACTAAGAATCCCGTCAGGGCCGGCGACATCGTCGCAATAATGGGTCTTGAAGACTTTGAAATCGGTGATACCGTCGCTGATTTTGAGAATCCGGAAGCACTGCCGACAATCCACGTCGATGAGCCTACGATGAGCATGTTCTTCACCATCAACAACTCGCCTTTCTTTGGCAAAGAAGGAAAATATGTCACTTCACGACATCTCCGCGACAGACTTTACAAGGAAACCGAAAAGAACTTAGCTCTTCGCGTTGAAGACACCGATTCGCCTGATTCTCTTATTGTTTATGGGCGTGGAATACTTCACCTCAGCGTTTTGATTGAGACGATGCGCCGCGAAGGTTACGAGTTCCAAATCGGACAGCCTAAAGTCATCATAAAGGAAATCGACGGAAAGAAATGCGAACCTATTGAAGCGTTGTCGGTGCAGGTGCCTGAAAACTTCGCCGGACGCGTCATCGAGATGGTCAGTGCGCGAAAAGGCGAGATGCTCGATATGCAGCCTAAGGGCGACCGAATGAACCTCGAGTTCGAAATACCTTCGAGAGGTCTTATAGGATTGAGGAACAACATGCTTACCGCGACAGAAGGCGAAGCCGTGATGTCGCACCGTTTCAAAGCGTTTGAACCTTGGAAAGGCGATCTGCCGGCACGCAACAACGGCGCACTGATAGCTATGGAAACCGGTACAGCCGTCCCATACGCCATCTGGAAACTTCAGGACAGAGGCACTTTCTTCGTACTTCCAAACGAAGATGTCTATGCCGGTGAAGTTATTGGTGAAAACACGAGATCTAACGACATTGTGTTGAATATCAACAAGACAAAGCATCTCACCAACGTGCGTGCTTCCGGCTCCGATGAAGCAATACGACTAATTCCGCCGACTCGTTTCTCACTTGAAGAATACATGGAATACATCCGCGACGACGAATATCTCGAAATAACACCCAAGAGCCTCCGCCTCAGGAAAATCATACTTGACGAACTTGAGCGCAAACGTGCCGGAAGAGGCAGCGAGACCGAATAGTCAACGCTTACACTTATTCCATCACCTTGTCGATATTGCTGTCATCCTCAATTCTGAGGTTGTCGATGATGAATTTCTGACGTTCCGGAGTATTCTTTCCCATGTAATAGTCGAGAAGCTCGCTGATTGTCAGGTCATGATGAAGGATTATCGGCTCGAGACGCATATTGGCACCGATGAAATAACTAAACTCGTCGGGTGATATTTCGCCGAGACCTTTAAAACGCGTTATCTCGCGGCCCGGGCCGAGTTTGTTAATCGCATTCACGCGTTCTTCATCGGTATAGCAATATATCGTTTCCTTCTTGTTTCTAACCCTGAAAAGCGGCGTCTGCAAAACATAAAGATGACCACCGCGCACGACATCAGGATAAAACTGAAGGAAAAACGTGAGCAGCAGCAGCCTGATGTGCATTCCGTCAACATCGGCATCAGTGGCAATGACGATATTGTTATAACGCAGATCCTCAATGGATTCGTCGATATTCAGGGCTGCCATCAACAAGTTAAATTCTTCGTTCTCATAAACGATTTTCTTGCTCATTCCGAGACAGTTCAGAGGCTTTCCGCGAAGGCTGAAAACGGCCTGCGTCTGTGCGTCACGGCTTTTGGTTATACTTCCAGAAGCCGAATCGCCCTCAGTTATAAAGATTGTCGTTTCAAGACGTTTCGCGTGGTTGGAATTGAGATGGATGCGGCATTCGCGCAACTTCTTGTTGTTCAGGCTGACTTTTTTTGCGCTTTCCTTGGCAAGTTTCTTAATATTTGCCATTCCCTTGCGCTCTTTCTCATTTTGAACAATCTTACGGAGAAGTTCTTCGGCTACGTCGCTGTTTATGTGAAGATATTTGTCGAAATGACTTTTGACAATATCAGTGATATAAGTTCTGACTGACGGCCCGTCGTCATCCATATTGACCGAACTGAACTTAGTCTTTGTCTGTCCCTCATATTCGGGATGCATAACCTTGATACTCAATGCCGCTATAAAGGAGCCGCGTATATCCGACACTTCAAATTCCTTGTTATAGAAGTCTCTGACGGTTTTCGCGAAAGCGTCGCGGAAGACATTGAGATGAGTACCGCCGAGCGGATTATATTGTCCGTTTGCAAACGGGAAATACTCATCGTTGGAAGTGCTGTTCAGATGTGTAAAGGCACATTCGAAGTCGCCGTCCTTGATATGGACTATCGGATAAACGCAGGTGTCAAGACGTCCTATTTTTCTCTGAAGAAGGTCGTAAAGACCGTTTTTCGCCTGATATTTTTGTCCGTTATAATTGATAACCAACCCACTATTAAGGAAGGCGTAATTCCAAATCATGTCATCGACATATTCTTCGAGGAAATGATAGTTACCGAAGAGTTCCTTGTCGGGAGTGAATTTTATCAGAGTACCGTTTTTCTCATCCGTAGGAACGATTTCGCCTTCAGAAACGAGTTTTCCTTTTGAGAACTCGACTTTTTTCGATGATCCGGCTCTAAACGACTGTGCAATAAAGCTTGACGACATTGCGTTAACGGCTTTTGATCCGACGCCGTTCAGTCCGACGGCCTTTTTGAATGCAGAAGTGTTATATTTCGCGCCGGTGTTTATCTCTCCGACAGCCACGCGCAGGCCTTCCAACGGAATACCTCGTCCATAGTCGCGCACCGTGACGGAACCGTCTTCAATAGAAATGTCGATATTTCTGCCGAAGCCCATCACGAACTCGTCGATACAGTTATCGACAATCTCTTTAAGGAGGATATAGATTCCGTCATCGTGAGCAGAGCCGTCGCCCACCTTACCTATGTACATGCCCGGACGAAGACGGATATGTTCATCCCATTCAAGATGCCGTATGTCATCACCGGTATAATCAGTCACCTCGCTGACACCTTCAAAATCCAAGGTGTTTTCATCCATCACTTCTTCTGCCATCATTCAAAATTTTTATGCAAAAATACTCATTTTTATCAAACGGAAAAAGCTCTCTAACGCATAAAACTATTGCGAATTTCGTTTTTAACCATTGTAAAATCACTGCTCGTCGGAATCAGACTTTTTAAGGTTATATTTGTCAGCTTTTTGAAGACGAACCATTTATAGACCGTTGCGGCGAGGTACGTCAGCGACATTGAAACGCCGGCGCCGACATAACCGTAAAAATATATCAGCGGGTAAACGCTCAATGCGGTCATCGCGAAGCCGACAAGAGAACCGATAAAGTTGTATTTCGGGCGGTTTGTTCCTGAAAAGAAGTGAGAAAAAATCATATTGGCAGACATCAGCACCATTCCGGGGGCGAGTGCGATAATGATGTCACGCACGCCGGAGAAATCTTTGGTAAGAAGCCATTCATAAAATTCTACGGGAAGCAGGCAGATGACTATCATCGCCAACAGTGTCACCAAAACAGATATTTTGAGGAATCCGATTGTAAGTTCGGCGGCCTTTTTCTCGTCATTCATATTGGCTATTACGGAGAACTGCACCATGGCGATACTCAGCGGCACCACCTTTGTGGCCTCGGAAATCTGTGTCGCGGAGCCGTAAATGCCGACATCGGACATACCCGTGCAGCGGCGGATGACATAATAACTCAGTCGCCGGTTAAGCATCGTCACAATTGAGGAAAGCTGAATCATTATTCCGAAGTTCATCATATTGCGCACCGCACTCCATATCGAAACATCTTCAGAACCATCATTTTTCATGTACGGGAGAACTATTATTGTGCCGACGACGAAACCGGAAGTGTATCCGCTCAGGAGCGAATAAACAAAGGCATCGGCGGTATGAATATCGAAGACGAAAACGAAAAGCAGCATCGAAAGGAACTGGACGACGAACTGTATAATAAGCAGAACATTCTGAGTACCAACACGCTCTTTACCGAGAAGCAGTTTCATATTGAAATTATGAATGCCGTAAATAAAGACGAGTCCCAGTGTTATCAGACCATAGCCTTCCGGAACTATAGTGTCGTAAAAAACAGGAAAAAAGCACCAAATTACATAAAAAACGGCAAAAAGCAAGGCGCAGACGGCAGCAGTCCAAAGCCACGAAATCTTAAAGAGTTTGGCAAACGGAATACGTGACGCGTAATAGATAAGCCCCGGGCCGGCGATGAGTTCTACGAGAAGAAGACTCAAACTGACATCAAGAAGAATTGTCGCGCCTATGCCCCACTGTTCAGCACCAAGTTGGTGAGTTCCAACGAGAAGCGTAATGAAACCGCAAATGATATTTAGGAAACGGGTTCCGAATGTTCCGATTAGTTTTTTAAACATAAATTCAAATCAAGTGTTAAAAATTTCAAACTTCATTCCCGCGAAAGTAAAAACGAATCTTTTTGCGTCAAAGACGATAATTCCGCCATCGTCGTTTATCGTATGAATACCTCGGTTATATGTGCAGTCGCGAGGAATATCTATATCTTTTTCTTTTATTTCAAAATATTTATTTTCAGACAATTCAAGTATTTTATTTAAAGTGATACTTTGACCATAATGTGACTCGCTATTTTGTCCGACGCGATAAATATCTCCATCAAATTCGATGATTTTGCCGGCCATCCTCGCGCTTCTGCAGTCAGTCACGACGGGGTTGTTCTTATGAGGGAAATACGGTCCGCGCAGATTATCGGAGACGAAAACATCGAGATGAGTGTGAGACTTTTCCTGCCGCGATGTGAACAAAAACCATTTGCCGTTATGATTAAACAGAGTCGAATCGACGAATCTGCCGCCATCGAGAAGGACGCAATCTTCGTCTAACGACAAATCATCTTCGTTGAAGCGGTAAAGAGTCACTTTGTTTGTGACATTAGCTTCAGGGACGCAATAAATGATGTTTTCCCATTGGAAGACAAATGGATATGAGCGATGTTCTGTGAAACCGCCTATTTTATGGAAAACCGCAAAATCTTCGCTTTTCAAAGCCACCGCGAGGCATCCTTTCGCATCAGAATACGAAAACCATTCAAAGAAAATATAAGTATCTTTTTCAGTTTTTATCACAAACGGGTCGGCAAAATAATCAGTCTTTTTATTTTTTACAAACCAGTGAATATCTTTGCTTTTAATATTAAAATCTACAGCATTACTTGAAGACACGACAAAGCCGACGTTCCAATCTTCCTGCCGTAAGACACGGTTAATATGAAACTTAAAACGTCTCCAAACGGAAAGCCAGACGTAATGCAACATTGTAAGATTAACGGGCGGGTGCACAATCGGAGCCGCGGAGTCGGACTGAACGGAAGTAAAACAGCCGTTCTGAATGTCGCGGCAGGCCTGAAGCGGCAATACTTCACCATTAAAATACAGATTATCAAGGTGAGCTTTATACGAATGAAGAATGGTATTAAGACGTATTCTTTTTATAATCAACCCTTTATCGAGACTATCAGTAAGTTGTTGTAGAATAATGCCGTTGGAAGGTATTTTTCTAAGGAACTCCCAAAAGCCTGGAGGTCCGCCGCGCACAACGCGTTCATCATCATGATGGAAAGACCAAACGCCGTATTTTGAAGACTTCAACGCCTCTCCCCTCAAAATTCCGAAGCCGAAACGAAGTATAAAGTCAAGATTCCTGTTCTTAATTTTTGCGACGTCGTCATCAGACAAATAAGTTGAAACGCCTTTGTTTATCGACTGACATTCAAGCACTTGAACAGTTTTCAGCAAATCTGAGACATCAGTTCCAACCTTGCTTTCGGGCTTAAAAACGAATCTGTTCCACAATCTGAAAAGCAGTCGTCTCCACGGGTAATCACGAAGTTTTTTCAAAAAAGGCATTTTTTCATCCTCAGATGCGTTGACAATCACTGTGTCGAGGACTATTCCGTTGTCAATAAGCATACGCACTGTCTCAGCCTGCCAACGTTCAACGACAGCAGAGTCAATCATCAGTCCGAAACGCATTTTCCCACTCATAATCAAATAAAAAAGCGCCTCCTTTCTATGCCAATAAGATAAAACACCACTTCTATGAATAACGGCACGGATTGGAGGCGTATCGTGATAAAAATATCTTCAGGCGCGAAGATACAAAATTTAATCATTGTCACAGCGTATTATTATGACGAGTTCTATAAAAATCAGATATTGATTTTTTATCGTTTAAGGGATGAGCAGAAGTTTTTTCATTAACTTTGCAGTTCTAAACCATTAACCAAAATGAACAATCAGACAATTTATCAGATTGCGTTGACGTTGGTTCGCGGCATCGGTGATATAAACGGCAAGAAGCTTGTGGCCTATTGCGGCGGTGCGGAAGCCGTGTTTTGTGAAAGCAGGAAGGCACTTTTGTCAATTCCCGGGATGCGGGAATCCATCGTTGACAGCATATTCAGCGTTGAAGTCATGCGGCGTGCCGAAAAAGAGGCGAACTACATAGAAAAGAACGACATTGAGACGTTTTTCTTTCAGGACTCCGCTTATCCGCGAAGGCTCCTGCACTGCCCCGACAGCCCGATGATGCTGTATTCAAAGGGATTCTGCGACTTTAACGCAAAAAAGGTCATCGGCATTGTCGGCACGAGGAACATGTCGGATTACGGCCGTGAGCAGACCGAAAAGATTGTTGCCGAGTTTAAGTCAGATAATATTTTGATTGTCAGCGGCCTCGCCTACGGCGTTGACACGGCAGCCCACAGAGCCTCCATAGTCAACGGAATCGACACCGTCGCCGTTCTCGGTCACGGACTTCAGACCATTTATCCGGAGACGAACTCTTCGTTGGCAAAGAAAATCATGCATCAAGGCGCGTTAGTCACCGAATACATCTCGGGAACGCAGCCGGACCGCGACAATTTTCCACGAAGAAACCGCATTGTAGCCGGTATGACGGATTGTCTCATCGTCATCGAAAGCGCACTTAAAGGAGGAGCCTTGATAACGGCAGACATCGCTGCATCTTATGACCGCGACATTTTCGCTATTCCCGGACGAGCCGGAGATGTTTACAGCGAAGGCTGCAATCACCTCATCAAGGTCAACAAGGCGGCTCTTGTGACTTGTGCCGACGACATACGTTATGCGATGCGCTGGGACATCAACACGAACACAACGCCTAAACAGATGAAGCTTTTCAGGGAATTCAGCCAAGAAGAACAGCATATTTTAGACTGTTTCGGAGACGAAGACATCATACATCTCGACAAAATCATCAATCAGACAGGCTTTACGTCTCCGCGTATCGCATCCGTTTTATTGTCCCTTGAGTTCGACGGCGTGATAAGCGTGCTGCCCGGCAAGAGATACGCAAAAAACACAGCAACAAGCAAAAAGTAACGAAAAACTTCATACCTTTGCAGCACTATGAACGTCTGTTTTCAATTATTTACCACATTTTTCACCATAGGAGCCTTCACGCTCGGAGGCGGTTACGCCATGCTCGACATGATAGAACGCGCCGTTGTGACAAAAAAGAAGTGGATAAGCAAGGACGAGTTCTGGAACACCATCGCGGTAGCGCAGTCGTTACCGGGCGTGTTCGCCGTAAACACCGCGCTCTACGTTGGACATAAAACCGCCGGCATGAAAGGTGCGGTTGCAGCCTGTCTTGGAGCCGTAATCCCTTCAATAGCAATTATCTTAATAATTGCGGCATGCTTCGCCGACTATAAAGACAACGCCGTCATAGAACGAATCTTCAAAGGAATCAGGCCGTGCGTCATCGCCCTGATACTCTCTCCCGCGATAAAGATGATAAAGAGCAACTGTCTGAACATCAGTGGAATACTCATTGCAATAATGTCTGTCGCACTCATTTGTTATTTCAAGATTTCGCCCGTTTACGTCATTTTACTCGCCATCATATTCTGTACAACAGCCGCATTTATATCTAAAGCAAAACTTAAAGACAAAGATTTCAGATGATTTATCTTCAATTATTTATAGTCTTTTTGAAAATCGGAATTTTAGGTTTCGGCGGAGGATATGCCATGCTGTCGCTGATGCAGTTTGAAATCGTGGAGAGATACGCTTGGATTGACGCTTCTGAATTTGCCGACATGGTGGCTTTGTCGCAGATGACGCCCGGTCCGATTTCCATCAACGCCGCCACATACACGGGGTTCATTATCGGAGGCGTGTTCGGTTCACTACTCGCGACTTTCGCCCTCATGCTGCCTTCCATTATTATAATGTTGATAATCACTCGTTTTCTAACAAAACAGAGAAACAGTTTCATCATTGACAAGACGTTGGAATATTTAAAGCCCGTTGTCGCCGGACTGATTCTGTCCGCAGCCGTCATTATGATGACGCCGGAAAACTTCTGCGACTTCGGCCTGAACCAGAACAACATCAGCACGATAATCTGCATCATTTCGTTCATCGCCGTTTTCTTCTTGAAAATCAATCCAATATATCTAATTATAATATCCGGAGTCGCTGGATATTTCGTTTTCAAGTGAAACATTTTGTTATTAAGAAGCTGTTTTGATTTGTTCGATAGGGATTTGCATTATATTTTCGAGCAG
>JAKSNC010000004.1 GCA_024400195.1 Bacteroidales bacterium | reverse complement strand
TCGTTATTGGGCTGCCGCAGTGAATGCACTTTTTTTATTCATAACCTTTGAACGCACCAAACCCATAGTTATTATTAGGCTTTCGGAAAATTTCAGCCTAATTTTTGTCCATTAGCCCGGTTTGTAAATGTTCTGAAAAAACCGAAGAGGTTCCACCAGTCAGGAACCTCTTCGGTTTTTGTGATTTACGTCATTTGAAAGATGACGTAAACACTTACTATTCAATAGTACCTTCGTAAACTAATTCAAAATAGACTTCATCTCCGTTGTCAGGCTTAACAGAAAGTTTTTTGCCATAAAAGCGATATTGTGCGCCTGTTTTTTTTATCTCAATAGTTCCATTGGTGCATCTAAAGGCTTTGCTCAATAGCGGTCCGGGATTTTGCGGATCATATTGGCTCCAATTGAAGTTCTTTACGGTAAGAAGTCCAGCTCCAACGGCATCATATACCACATCTACATTGCTTCCTGTTACAATCTCGCTCTGACCAAAAAATGAAATCATAACGACATTGTTCTGAACGTCAGTCTGCTCTTTTTCCATAAAGACGACAGACGTAAAACCGTCCATATCCTTGAATTGGTAGGCGTAACTGATGTCGTACCTTATGCCGTCTATGGAAAAATACTTCTGATGAGCATCATCATTGTCTTTGCCGCATCCGCACAAGGCGAACACGGCAAAGATAACGAGTGTTATTTTGACTAATTTTTTCATTTTACTTCATCAAACTTGGCGAGTTCGCCATCAAAATTAATGGCGAGGTTGTGTGTTGTGCCGGCGGAATTTGCAACGACAACGCCGGTAGAAGTGATGTTGTAGAGTGTGCCTTCGTTGTTTTGAATGTTTAAATTGCCGGTTACACCCATGAAAGCTTGTGGGAGGTATGCCATCGGATTAGTCATGAAGTCAGTGATGCTGAAATCTGTCATATAGGCCATGTTTGAGAGCATCGTCGTTTGGTCAATATGAACGTTAAATTCGCCTGTGGGAAGTTCGTTTTCAGGGAAAATCAATGCAACGACATTGGTATTTCCTTCAAGAGGATTGCCTTCGCAGAAGAAAGCAATCGAGAAAATCTGCTCTCCAAGCGGATATGCTACTTGTCCTGCAAACCCGACGTTATGTGATTCTCCGTCAATTGTGAATGTAGCTGTTGGTGTCGGAGGAGTAGGTATAACAAATGAACCATCATAATCAAGTTCGAAATCAACGGTTTTTCCTGATTGGGCGAGTTCAACGTTGGTCATCTTCACTCCGCTTGTAGTGATGATTATTTTGTTTTCGTTGACGGTGATTTTCGCGGAACCTTCTATCGGGAAGTATGCGTTGCCAATCATTTCTTCGATAGATGTTGACCCGTTACCAGTCATAGCGACTAACACCGGATGTTTTGCAGTGGGATTGAGGGCGAGGTCGATGTCACCGGTTTGAATTTCAGTACCGTCAAAAATGAATCCGACAATATTTGAAATGTCGCTTTCCGACTTGCTGAGAACGAGCATTGTGCAATTGTCGCCGAGGACATCAACGTTTGTTTTCACGGCATAGCCGAGGTCGTAAGTGCTGCCGTCAAGTTTGAAGGCGTTGCTGATGGACGAATTGTCGTCATCGCTTTTGCTGCAGGATGTGAAAGACATCATAGCCGCAGCAATCATCATGAATGATAAGAATACCTTTTTCATGTTCATTGATTTTTGTTAATTATTAATTATTTGTTATTAATTGTCAGTTGTGTTTTCGTAAAAAGAACTTTTATATCTCAAGTTAAGCGTCTTCTGTACGCCGTTGCCTAAATTTATCGTTGGAATATCCTTCATGGTTATTTCTGAAATGCCGTTGTCTTTTTCGATTTTTATAGTGCCGCTCGTAGCTAAGTAAGCGTGTTTTTTCAAAGAATCAATATTGTCGTTGGTCATTGATTCAAATTTGGCGTTGTTGATGACGACAACCATTGGGACAGAATCGTTGTTTGCAGGGTCGATTTCAAACTCGCCTTCCGGAATTACCCAGTCTGACACAGCGTCGTCTTGAAATATAAACATTACATAGTTGTTCTGCTTTTCCATCAAGTTGACGCTTTCGATAAAGCTGACAATGCCGACTTGTACGGAATCAGTGCCAAATACCAATTTTGTTTCGTCATTGAAGGCAAACGACAAAGTGTGCTTTTCTTCTCCTAAAATGAAATAGTTGTCATAGTCGGCTTTGAATTTCTTGCATCCACATACAGCAATGATTAAGACTAATGCTATCGTTAATAATCTTTTCATTTTCTATCCAATGTCGTTAATAATCTAATCCGGGTACATCAATGTTCAGCATGTCATAAACATCATCATAGTCAAGTTCTTTGGCATGACGTTTCACTATCGGCGGTTGTTCTCCTTCCTTTAGCCTGAATCCGTCATTGTCAATGTTGCGCAGAAAGATGTCAATATCATTTAAGAGGTCTTTCTTGTATGGATAGGAATACATCACGTCTGTATCCGTGCAGAATTCGTATATTTGGCGACCTTTTTCAAGTTTCAGTCCGTGTTCGTTGTCGGCTACGATGAAGCGTGTCATTCCAAATTGGTAGAAGTCCATTATGACCTCGCATTCGTCGCGTAAGGACAATCCGCACACCCCGTTTTTATATATTTCAAAGACTCCTCCGATTTTCTGTTTGTATTTTGACACGTAGAAATCCTGCGCTTTTTTCGCATCTTCAACAGAGGGAAATATCATATAATAATCGTAGTATCTATGTGTCATTTTCTACAGAAGTAGATTTTTCCGCAAAGATAGGAAATAAATCGGTTGTGGCAACAAAAAAGGCGAAGTCTGTTTAACTTCGCCTTGAGTATTTCAAACTGTCGATGTAATGGCAGTTGATGTCGTGTTAGTCTTGTTTGACGTTGTCTTTTCCGACTTGCACTGCCTGCATGTTGAGCGGAATAAGTTTGTGTGCTCTTTCAGGCAGTGAGTGGCGCAGACCTTCTTCGACGTTTTTGTCATCAATGATGGGTCTGATTTTCAGGAAAGCGCCGAGTATAATCATGTTGAACACTTTGGCGTTACCCATATCGGATGCGAGTTTAGCGCCCTCAATTTCGTAGATGTGTATGTCTTTACGGGTCGGTTTGTGTGTGATACCGTTCGGGTCGTAGAGGAGATAACCGCCGGGTTTCACTTTTGACTCGAATTTGTCGAGTGACTGCTGATTGAGGATGACTGCGGTATCAAATGCGTTGATGATAGGGGAGCAGACGCGCTCGTCGCTGACGATGACCGTGACGTTGGCTGTACCACCGCGCATCTCGGGACCGTAGGACGGCATCCAGCTGACTTCCTTGTTCTGCATAATTCCGCTGTAGGCAAGGATTTTGCCCATTGACAAGACACCTTGTCCGCCGAAACCGGCTATAATGATTTCTTCTGTCATAGCTCTATGTTTTTATTTTTTTATCAGCTCGAAATTATCTTTGATGTCGCCGAGAGGATAGACGGGAAGCATGTTCTCGTCAAGCCATTTGTTGGCGTCAACGGCACTCATTTTCCAGTTCGAGTTGCAGTTGGACACGATTTCGACGAAGTTGACTCCGTTCTTGTTGTTCATCTGGTTCTCGAAAGCCTTCTTGATGGCTTTTTTCGCGTTGCGGACTCTTGCGGGAGTGTTGACGGCCTGGCGAGTCACGTATCTTGTACCCGGAAGTGTTGAGATGATGTTTGTTATCTGGAGCGGGAAACCGTTGTTAGGTGTTCCGTCTTCCCACTGCGGCTTACGTCCGTAAGGAGTCGTGGCGGTCTTCATACCGATGAGGGTTGTAGGAGCCATTTGTCCTCCGGTCATGCCGTAGATACCGTTGTTGACGAAAATCATGGTGAGGTTTTCGCCTCTGTTGCAGGTGTGGATTGTTTCGCATGTTCCGATGGCGGCCAAGTCGCCGTCGCCCTGATATGTGAACACAATCTTGTCCGGCCACACGCGTTTGATACCTGTAGCGCACGCTGGGGCACGTCCGTGGGCTGCTTCTGCGAAGTCAACATCGAAGTAGTCGTATGCCATAACAGCACAACCGACCGGAGATACGCCTATGGTACGCTCGTCAATGCCGAGTTCTTCAAGCACTTCGGCTATGATGCGGTGTACGGTGCCGTGACCGCAACCTGGACAATAATGGAATGGTTTGGAAGTCAATAATTTAGACTTCTGGTAAACCAAGTTTTCAGGTTTTACAATATCGTTGATATTCATATCTTTACTCTCCTATTATTTGTTTTTTCATAGCTGCGAGGACTTCTTCGGGGGTGTGGATGATACCACCGACGCGTCCGAAGTGTTCTGCTTTTGCGCGACCGTTGCAGGCAAGTCTGACATCTTCTATCATCTGTCCGCAGCTCAATTCTACCGAAAGGAATCCTTTGACGCCTTTGTCAATCAGAGCATCGATGGCTTTTGTCGGGTAAGGCCAGAGGGTGATGGGACGGAGCAGACCGACTTTAAGACCTTCGGCGCGGCCGAGTTGAACGGCTTTCTGGGCGATACGGGCGCTTGAGCCGTAAGCTACGAATACGTATTCTGCATCTTTGGTTTCGATTTCTTCCCAGCGGATCTCGTTCTTCGTTATTTCGTCGTATTTCCTCTGGAGGTGGCGGTTATGCTCTTCCATCTTAGCGGAGTCGAGGTCCAAAGAGGTGATGACTCTGTGTTGTGTACCTCTCTTACGACCTGAGAGAGCCCAAGGATATTTGGCCTTGATTTCCTCTTCGGTCATGCGGGCTTTCTGTTCCGGAAGGACGACTTTTTCCATCATCTGACCGATGGCGCCGTCGGAAAGGATACATACAGCGATGCGATATTTGAATGCCATATCGAAGCCGAGGGCTACGAAGTCGGCCATTTCCTGCACTGATGCCGGTGCGAGGACGATGTTGTGGTAGTCACCGTTACCACCGCCTTTGCAGGCTTGGAAGTAGTCGGCTTGTGACGGCTGGATCGTACCGAGACCTGGACCGCCGCGGACGACGTCGGCATAGACGCAGGGTACTTCGGCTCCGGCTATATAGGCTAAACCTTCCTGCTTCAGGCAGATGCCCGGGCTGGACGAGGACGTCATAACGCGTTTTCCGGACGCTCCGGCGGCATAAACCATATTGATGGCAGCCAATTCACTTTCTGCTTGAAGAACCACCATTCCGGTGCGTTCGTAAGGGTTCTGTTCTGACAGATATTCAATCACTTCAGACTGCGGAGTGATAGGATATCCGAAGTAGGCGTCGCAGCCGTAGCGGATTGCGGCCTCTGCTAACGCTTCGTTACCCTTCATCAGTTTTAATTCTCCCATTATTTGTTTGTTTTAAATGTTTGACATTTGGTTGGATTACATCTTCACCTTATAGACGGAGATGACGCCGTCGGGACACACGATGCCGCAGCTCGCGCAGCCGATACACTTGTCAGGTTCCGCCATGTAGGCGTAGTTGTAACCTTTTCCGTTGACTTCTTTAGCCAGGCTGATGACACCCTGAGGGCAGTTGACGACGCATACACCGCATCCCTTGCAACGCTCAGTGTCAACAACGATGGCTCCTTTAATACTTGCCATATCTTTTTATTTTAAGGTTAATAATTTCCGTATAAGATGTGTTGTTATTTTATCGGATGGTCTTTGGCAAACAACGCGAGTCTTTCGGCGAGAACAGGTATCTCGTCTCTCTTGATGAGTGATGTGCAAGCCCTGATGCCCTGACGCGAACCGCCGCAGATGTCGAGTGATATTGCGGAGATGCCGTAATACATCATTTCCTCAACGAGTTTCTCGCTGGTAAAGCCGGGATAACAATATGTGAAGTAAAACCCGTCGGCGATAGGTTCACCGCAGTCCTTGTCGTATGTTATCTGGAATCCGTTGGCAACGAAGGCCTCTTTCATGAGTTTGGCCTTACGTCCGTATTCGAGGATGTCGTCGCGGTAGTTGTAGATACCGTCGTTAACGGCTTTGAGGATTCCGTGCAGTGCGTATTGTGCTGAGTGCGACGTTCCAGACGAGAGCGGGTGGAGGGCTCCGAAAAGCAGTCCTTTAAGGAATACTTCCTGATTGCAGAATTTCTTCAGGTCGGGATATTTGCGTGAGGCGAGTTTGTCGCTTATTGCGAGCAGTGCGCAGCGTTCGCCGGCATAACTGAAAGCCTTCGAACTCGAAATCATCAGGATGTAGTTGTCGGTGTATTTGCCTGCACTCGGTTGATAAGGTGCTTCTCCGGGATGACTATAATCTTTTCTAAAATCCATTCCGAAGTAGGCGAGGTCTTCAAGGACGATGACATCGTATTTGTTGGCGAGTTCGCCTATGATGCGGAGTTCCTCGTCGGTGAGGCATACCCATGTCGGGTTGTTGGGGTTGGAGTAGAGTATGCTGTGGATTCTTCCGGTCTTGAGGTGACTTTCAAGTTTCTCGCGCAGTTTTTCGCCTCTGTACTCGTAGATGTCGAAATGTTCCATCGGGATTCCGAGTACCTTGTTTTGGAATTTGTGAACAGGAAAGCCCGGGTCAATAAACAATATGGTGTCTTTTTTTGAGTTGAGGTGGCCGCAGATCATGAAAGAGGCAAATGCGCCCTGCATAGAGCCGACAGTGGGAACGCAGTTGGTCGGTGCAACATCGAGGTCTATGAAGTTCTTTATGAAGCGTGATGCTTCCTGTTTCAGCATCGGTATGCCGTCCAAGGCCGGATATGATGCCGCCACGTCGTTTTTCAGGGCTTCGATTTGTGCTTCGATTCCGTATTTTACGGCAGGAAGTCCGGGATTGCCGAGCTCCATGTGGATGAATTTGGTGCCGGATGCGGCCTCAAGATCCCTCGCGAGTTTGTTGATTTCGCGGATGCCCGCGTTTCCGATGCTTGGAAGTGCACTCTCTTTGAATACATTTTGCACTACTTCTGCAGAAATGACATTATTTTTCATTACAAAAAACTACGTTAATTTATTTGAATAAAATCCGTTTCTTTCACCTTTCAAAGTTAGCAATTATTTTAATATGGTTGACTTGTCTGAAATAATATTATTCAAATTGTCAGCTGCTTTTACTGCTTCTTTGTAGGCCTTTCCTTTTTCATTGTCCGTCGGTCTGGCTTTTTGTCGGTTTTCTTATCGGTCTTCTTTTCAGCTTTTTTGTTTGTGTCGTTGATTTTAGCCGGTTTGTCTTTGCCTACGACTGGATTTTCCCTTACGCCGAGATTCTTGTATAGGAATTTGTCGATTTTGGTGAAGAGGTGCATTCTGCATTCACCGTCGCCGTATTCGTAGCCGCCGTAGATGCCGTGGTTTTTATTGGGATAAATCATGAGGTCGAACTGAACGTTGTTGGAAATCATCGACTTGATGAGTTCCATAGCGTTTTGGTAGTGGACGTTGTCGTCGCCGCTGCCGTGGCAGAGCAGGTAGTTGCCTTTGATGAGGGCTGTATTGCTGACGGGGGAGTTCGCATCGTAGCCTTCCGGATTTTCCTGAGGTGTGCGCATGAATCTTTCGGTGTAGATGTTGTCGTAATAGCGCCAGTTTGTGACTGGTGCAACTGACACAGCGGTGCTGATGACGTCGGCGCCTTTGGTTATTCCGTTGGCCGCCATGAATCCGCCGTAGCTCCAACCGTAGATGGCTATTCTTTTACTATCGACGTAAGGCTGTGAAGCCATGTATTTTGCAAGTGTTATCATATCTTCCGTTTCGTATTTGCCAAGTTGGAGGTACGTCATCTTCTTGAACATCTCGCCTTGTGCGCCACTACCTCTGTTGTTGATTGATACGGAAATGATTCCGTGTTGTGCGAGAATCTGCATCCATTCCCAGTCGGAGTGTCCCCATTGGTTGAGAACAGTCTGATGTCCGGGACCGCCATAGACGTATATGAGGACGGGGTATTTCTTTTCAGGGGTGAAGTCGGGAGGCGTTATCATCCATGCATCGATGTCAACTGTGCTTCCGTCGGGCATGACGAAGGCGGGGTCGCTGATTTTAAACAACTCCTTCTTACCGAGATTGAAATTCTCCATTCTCCCCGAGAAAGCATGATTGTCTTCGAGTACGCGTACCAATTTACCTTTTCCTGTGTAGAGTGCGTATTCTCTCGGTGTCGATATTGTTGAGTTGACGTTGAGGACGTAGCTGTAGTTGTTGCTGAATACTGCGTCGTTGCATCCCACTTTGTCAATAACGTCGCGCATTTTGCCTTTGAGGTTGACGGCGTAAATCTGTCGTTCTGTCGGAGCGTTTTTCGCTGCTTGGAAATAGACTTCTTTTCCTTTTACGTCGTAGCCATAGACTTTCGTGACGTCCCATTTGCCGGAAGTGAGCTGTTTGAGGCTTCCGTCATAGTTTGCGAGATAGATGTGGTTGTAGCCGTCGCGTTCGCTTGTCATTATAAAAGATGTGCCTCCTGCGAGAAATGTCCAGTCGTCGGTTATGTCGATGTAATATTTGTTTGTCTCGTCGTAAATGACTTTCGTCTCGCCGGTGTTGGCGTCGGCGGCCAAGATTTCGAGATGGTTCTGGTGTCTGTTAAGTCTTTGGATAGCGAGTTCGTTTGCGTTTTCAGTCCATTTTATTCTTGGAATGTAGATGTCGGTCTCTTCTCCGGTGTTGATTTTTACCGTTTTGCCTGATGCGAGGTCGTAAACGTGCACTTCTACGACAGAATTTGCTTCGCCGGCTTTGGGATATTTGAACGAATACCATTCGGGATAAAGGCCTTCAAATTCTTCCATCTGAAATTCTTTCACGTCGGATTCGTTGAAGCGGTAGAAAGCTATTTTCTTGCTGTCTTTCGACCAGAAGAAACCTTGTGAGAAGCTGAATTCCTCTTCATAAACCCAGTCGGGAGCACCATTGATGATGTTGTTGTATTTCCCGTCGAAAGTGAACTGAGTTTCGCTGTTTGTTGCTAAGTCTTTGATAAACAAATTGTTGTCTCTCATGAATGCCACTTTGGAAGCATCAGGCGAGAATGTGGCGAGGCGTTGACTTCCGTTTTGCGAGAGCGGGACGAGAGATTTTTTCTGAATGTCGTAAACATAATAATCGGCAGTGTAGGAATGTCGATAGATTGACTTGACGTTTGTTACAAACAACACTTTGTCCTCGTTTTCGCTGAAAGTGAAGTCTGAAATGTTTATTGGTTTGTTTTCGCCTTCAGGTATAAGTTTCGACATGTTGAAGAAAGTCGCCGTCGAGTCGCCTTTGAGGTATGAATATGCGTTGAGATTACGTTTTTTGTCGATAGACGAATATGTCTTGCCGTCTTTAAGAGGTCTCATTCCGCTGACTCTTCTTTGTGAGAAAGTTCCGTTGACATAAATGTCTTCAAGTGTGAAGTTGCGTTTTTCCTGTGCCGACATTACTGCTGTAGAAAGCAGTAACATGGTGATTAACAAATGTTTTACTCTTTTCATTTTTGTAAAAATTGGTGATTTCAAAGTTAAGGAAATTTTTTTTACAAAAAAAGTTTGTCGGTGTGAAAAATATTCGTACCTTTGCAACCGCAAATGCGACGGTAGCTCAGTTGGTTTAGAGCGCATGCTTGACAGGCATGAGGTCACAAGTTCGATTCTTGTCCGCCGCACGAAAGACGCTGAGTGCGTCTTTTTTTTGGCAGGGACGTTAGCCCAGTCGGTTTAGAGCGCTGCCTTCACACGGCAGAGGTCACAAGTTCGAGTCTTGTACGTCCCACGGGCAGTTTGGTCTGTCTTAAGTGTTTATTAACAAATTAAAAAAGAGGTATTTAAGATGATTATTGTTCCTGTAAAAGAAGGTGACAACATCGAACGCGCTCTCAAGCGTTACAAGAGAAAGTACGAGAAGACTGGTGTAGTCAAAGAACTGCGCAACCGTCAGAAGTTCACGAAACCTTCGGTTATCAAGCGCGAACAGCTTCGTCACGCCATTTACGTGCAGAAACTTCGTGATGCTGAAGCGGAGATGTAGTCCGTTTTTGCAAGAAAATGTCACAAAATCGGATGCCAAACGGCATCCGATTTTTTTTTAAGAAAAACTTCATAATCAATCAATCTTCATCCTCGGATGGCATGTGGCTATCACCTCGCGCAGGTATTCGTCAGAAATGTGGGTGTAAATCTCCGTTGTTGTGATGCTTGAATGACCGAGCATCTGTTGGACGGCACGCAGATCGGCACCTCCTTCCAACAGATGAGTGGCAAACGAATGACGGAACGTGTGCGGACTGATGCTTTTCTTTATTCCAGCTTTCGATGCTAAATCTTTGACTATCAGAAAAATCATCTGTCGGCTCAGGCTTCCGCCACGGCTGTTGATGAAAACGGTGTCGGAGTGTTTGGGACTGACGGCCTGATGTTTTCTGTAGCCGTCAATATAAAGGAAAAGAGGCTTGAGGACGGCTTTGCCTATCGGTACGAGGCGTTCCTTGTCGCCTTTGCCCCTGATTTTTACAAATTCGTCTTTGGCGAAGATGTCGCTTATCTGCATGTTGACGACTTCGCTGACGCGGAGACCGCAGCCGTACATTACCTCTATGATGGCTTTGTTGCGGTGTCCGTTGGGCTCGCTTAGGTCTATACAGTCCAACATCGACCGTATTTCTTCGAACGATAGCACTTCCGGCAGGTGACGGCCTATCGACGGCGAAGAAACCAACATAGTCGGCTCGTCGTCGCGGATGTCTTCCTGACAAAGATATTTGAAGAATTTCTTTAATCCCGACAAAATTCTCGCTTGAGAAGACGCACAGATTCCCATCTCATACAAAACCGAGAAGAAATCTTCAATATCTTCTCTTTTGACTGCTGTTAAAGCAAGATGAGACCCGTTGCTGTCGAGATGTTGCGCAAAAATCTCAATATCGTGACGGTATGCCTCGACGCTGTTGTCCGACAAGGCGGCTTCGAATCGCAGGTAATTGGTGAAGTCTTGTATTATGTGGTCGTTGGTCATTTGATGTCAGAAACAAATTCAACAAACAAAAATACGTTTTTTATCACGATGCGAATTTTTTCATTGTTAGTTTTTTTTCAACAAATGCCGAATCCATTTCTGTTTATTTGCTTATTTTTGCGTAAATTTTATAGAATTTGTCTAAGCATGGGAAAAGTTCATTTTATTGCTGTCGGCGGCAGTGCGATGCACAATCTCGCGATAGCGTTGCATAGGAAAGGTTATGAAGTTACAGGTTCTGATGACGAGATTTTCGAGCCGTCGCTGAGCCGTCTGAAGGCGGAAGGCATTTTGCCCGACGCATTAGGCTGGCATCCTGAGAAGTTAGATGACTCGTATGAGTCCGTTATCCTCGGAATGCACGCCCGTTCCGATAACCCCGAACTCATCAGGGCGCAGCAGCTCGGATTGAAGATTTATTCCTATCCGGAATATCTTTACGAACAAAGCAGGGACAAGACACGTATCGTCATCGGCGGAAGCCATGGCAAGACGACTATAACGTCGATGATTCTTCATGTGATGAAGCACTGCGGCATCGACACTGACTTTATGGTCGGGGCGCAGATTGAAGGTTTCGACGTCATGGTGAAGCTGAGCAAAAACGCAAAATATATGGTCATTGAAGGTGATGAATATCTTACTTCTCCTATCGACCGCGTGCCCAAGTTTCACAAATATTTCCCGAATATCGCCGTCATCAGCGGCATAGGCTGGGATCACGTCAACGTGTTTCCGACGTTCGACAATTATTGCGAGCAGTTCCGTATTTTTGTGAGCACAATCGGAGACGGCGGCTGCCTGATTTATGATAAATCTGACATCGAAGCCGACAAGATTGCCGCGTGTGCAAAAGTTGATACTTACGGATATGATAAACACGATTTCGTGGTGGAAAACGGCGACGTTTATCTTGTTTTGAAAAATGGCAAACGTCTGAAAGTCAATGTTTTTGGCGAGCATAATATGAAGAATATCAACGCCGCGAAAGCTGTCTGCAACAAAATCGGCATTGACGACGATGCGTTTTATGAGGCGATAGCGTCGTTTAAAGGCGCGGCGAGACGTTTGGAACTTCTTTTTGAAGATAAGAAATCTAACAACCTTATTTTCAGAGATTTTGCGCATGCTCCGTCAAAACTTGTGGCTACGGTTAAGGCTTTGAGAGAACAATATTCCGAAAAGCATCTTCTTGTGGTTTTCGAACTTCACACTTACAGCAGTTTGAGCGAGGTCTTCATCGACCATTACGCGCACTGCCTCGACGACAGCGACTCTGCCATAGTCTTTTACGACCCGCACGCCGTGGCCGTCAAGAAACTCGAGCTTATGACCGACGACCGCATCAAACAGGGCTTCGGCCGACCTGATTTGAAAGTCGTTCACAGCAAGGACGAACTTATGACGCTTTTGAAGGAATATCCGACAGAAAATGTTGTCGGGGGATTCCTCAGTTCAGGCGATTTTAACGGCTTGAAGAAGGAAGATTTGCAGACCTTATATTAAAAGGTGTTATCTCATCGCCTTACAATCGTGTTTTTCAATGATTGGATTCATAAATTCGTAGAAAAAGCCGAGTTGAAAAGCAGATAATTGATTATCTTTGCACAAATTTTGAAAAAATGACAGAAAGAGTAAGACATGAGATTGAGCAGACTGAAGACGTGATGCTCAAGGTTGTAGAGGCGATGCGCGAGCTCAAGGCGAATGACATCGTTTCGCTTGATTTGAGGGAGATACATACCGCCGTCACTGATTATTTCGTTATTTGTCACGCGCAGTCGAAGACGCAGGTCGAGGCTGTTGCCGACAAGATTATCGACAAACTTCGTGACGAGATGCACGTCAAACCGTACCACAGCGAGGGTTTTGAAAATGCCGAATGGATTCTAATTGACTATATCGATGTGATTGTCCACGTCTTCCTTGAGCCAAAGAGGAGTTTTTACGACATCGAAGGCTTGTGGGCGGATGCCAAATGCGAAAGGTACGATGAGGATTGAATGGTGATTAGATAAAATTCATTTTTAATGAACGGAAACGGAAATTTTCAGAATCAGCGTCCGAACCAGTTCAATGGCGGCGGGAACGGACAAAAGCCTAAGAAAGGTATTGGATTTTATTGGATTTACATTGTCTTGGTGGCGTTTTTCCTCAGTTCGCTTTTGTTTAACGGACGGCCTTCGGCGGAAGAAATAGTCAGAAGTAAGATGATAACGCTTCTGCGTGATAAGCATGTGGAGAAGATAGAGCTCGTGAACGGTGAAGAGGCTGAAATCTATCTTAATGAAGAAGGTCTCAAAAGATATTTTCCTGATTCCAAGGATGTTACGACGCGGACTGTGGCCTATACGTACAAGCCTATGTCGTTAGATCAGTTTGTGGAAGATATTGAGAAAGCCCAGGTCGATAATCCCGATGCTGTTGATCCGAAGCCGGTGACGCGTCACAACTGGGGCGGGGAAGTGCTGAGTTGGATTCTTCCCATAGTGATTATCATGGCTTTCTGGTTCGTGATAATGCGGTTAATGGGGCGCGGCGGAATGGGCGGCGGCCAGATTTTCAATATCGGTAAGTCGAAAGCTACTTTATACGACAGCGCAAATGATAAGAAGACGACGTTTAAGGATGTCGCAGGTCTTGAAGAAGCCAAGGAAGAAGTTATGGAAATCGTTGATTTTCTGAAGAATCCGACACGTTATACCAAGTTGGGCGGTAAGATTCCCAAAGGTGTGCTTCTCGTCGGCCCTCCTGGAACAGGAAAGACTCTGCTCGCCAAATCGGTCGCAGGTGAAGCCGGCGTTCCCTTCTTCAGCATGTCGGGTTCTGATTTCGTAGAGATGTTCGTCGGAGTCGGGGCATCACGCGTCAGAGATTTGTTCGCACAAGCCAAGGAAAAATCACCGTGTATCGTGTTTATCGACGAAATAGACGCCATCGGTCGTTCACGTACAAAGAATTCGTTCAGTGGTGGAAATGATGAGCGTGAAAGTACTCTTAATCAACTTCTTACGGAGATGGACGGCTTTGGCACCAACAGCGGCGTTATAGTCCTTGCCGCGACAAACCGTGCCGACATTCTTGACAAGGCCCTCATGCGTGCCGGACGTTTCGACAGACAAATCTACGTCGAACTGCCTGACCTTAACGGCAGACGTGAGATTTTTGAAGTCCACATGCGCCCGTTAAAGCTTGGTGCTGACGTGGAAGTGGATTTTCTCGCGAAGCAGACGCCCGGTTTCTCCGGAGCCGACATCGCCAACGTGTGCAATGAAGCCGCACTCATCGCCGCGAGACACAACAAGGAGGCCATATCAAAACAGGATTTTTTAGACGCCATCGACAGAATAATCGGCGGTCTTGAGAAGAAGAATTCTGTCATCACGGCATCGGAGAAGAAGACTATTGCCTTCCACGAAGCCGGACATGCCACGACGAGCTGGATGCTTGAATTTGCTCATCCTCTCGTGAAAGTTACAATCGTGCCGCGAGGCAAGGCTCTCGGTGCGGCATGGTATCTTCCGGAAGAGCGACAGATAACGACGAAGGAACAGATGTTCCACGAAATGATAGCCACTCTCGGAGGACGAGCCGCCGAACAAGTCGTCTTCGGACACATCTCCACAGGTGCACTTAACGACCTCGAAAAAGTGTCGAAACAGGCCTACGCGATGGTTTCATACTACGGCTTGGACGAAAAAATAGGCAACATCAGTTTCTACGACTCGACCGGACAACAGGAATATAGTTTCGGTAAGCCATATAGCGAGAAGACGGCGGAAATAATTGACAATCAGGTCTCAATGCTTATTGAAAAAGCATATAGCGAGGCAATTTCAATATTGGAGAAGAACAAGGACGGATTGACTAAGCTGGCCGAAAAACTGATTGACAAGGAAGTCATTTTCAGCGACGACCTCGAAGAGATTTTCGGGAAGCGTCCATGGGTGACGGAAGAACGTAACTTCTCAAGAAAGAAGGAAGATGACGTTGACGAGAAGTCGGAAAGTTAATGTTTTAATCATCAAGGCAAAGCATGAAAATGAAGTCGTTTGTCATAAAGGGAACCACAAACAAGGAGCAGATGCTTGCGATGGTTCGTGATGCCCTAATCGGAGGCGGAAGTGTTCATGCCGACATTAATCTTCATGCTGACACTTGGCTGCCTTTCAGGGATGAAGACGGCGACGAGTTTACGTTTATCGACAACTTTAAAAAGACCGGCGGCATCTTCATGTATTTTGAGAGTGTCGGCAATTTCGTTGAGGCTTTACGGCAGTTTGTCGTGGAAAACAAATGGTCGATTTTGACGTCAAGTCCGAAAATAAAAAACCTTCTTCAAGAAAATAACTTTGACTTCAGTGATGATTTTTCTGTCGCGAGTTCTCAAAATGTCGTCTTACTTGACTGCGAATGCCTTGTGGCTCAAACGGGAAGCATTGTGTTTACTACGGCTCAGACAGGTTCTCCCGCAGCAGTCGGCAATGCCGATACGCTTCTCGTGATGGCAACGCCGAGGCAATTCGTCTCACGTATCAAGGATGCGTTGGATGTGTTGAGGATGCGTTATATGTCTCTGCCACCGCAGTCGGTGTTCGTTACCGGACAGAGTTCGTCGTCCGATATAGACAATACCCTTGTAAAGGGAGCTCTCGGTATTAGGAAAATTGCACTTTTTCTTGTTGAAGAAGATTGATAATAAATATATTAACTTAATATTGATATTTTATGAAAAAGACATTTCTTTATGCCGCATTGTCATTTCTGATGTTTGCGGTTGTCTCTTGTAAAACAGGAGAAAAAGATTACGAGAGCGTTGCCGGCGACCCTATTAACGCCCGCATTTATACGCTCGACAATGGATTGAAGGTCTATATGGCCGTCAATAAGGAAGTGCCGCGCATTCAGACTTACATCGCTGTTCGTGCCGGCAGTAAGAACGACCCTGCCGAGACAACGGGTCTTGCCCATTATTTCGAGCATCTGATGTTTAAAGGCACACCCAACTTCGGAACATCTGATTATCAAGTTGAAAAGCCTCTTCTTGATCAGATTGAACAACTTTTTGAGGTTTATCGTCAGACGACCGATCCGGAACAGCGCGTAGCCATCTATCATCAGATTGACAGCATCAGCCAGGAGGCTTCAAAATATGCCATTCCGAATGAATACGACAAACTGATGTCAACGATTGGCGCCGACGGAACGAATGCTTACACAAGCAGTGATGTCACTTGCTATGTCGAAGACATCCCGAGCAATCAGGTGGAAAACTGGGCGAGGATTCAGGCCGACCGTTTCGCAAACCCCGTCATCCGCGGCTTCCACACCGAATTGGAGACCATCTACGAAGAATATAATATGGGCCTCACCCAAGACAGCCGTCAGGTTTGGGAAGCTACGCTTTCGGGACTGTTCCCGCATCATCCATACGGTCAGCAGACTACAATCGGCCGCCCCGAACATCTGAAGAATCCGTCCATCACCAACGTGAAGAATTTCCACAAACAGTGGTACGTCCCGAACAATATGGCCATCTGTCTTTCCGGCGACTTCGATCCGGAAGAGACCTTGGAAATCATCAAAAAATACTTCGGCGGAATGCAGACTAACGAAAATCTGCCCAAACTTGAATTTTCTGCCGAAGAACCTATCACAAAACCTATTGTGAAGGAAGTTTTAGGCCTCGAAGCCGAGAACGTTACTTTGGCTTGGAGAACTTTCGCCGCCGCAGATCCTAAATCGGATGTTGCACAAATTGCCGCATCAATTCTTTCTAATGGTCAGGCAGGCCTCATCGACCTTGATTTACAACAGAAACAGAAGGTTTTGAGTGCATACGCATATAATAGCGCAATGAGTGATTACGGTTGTTTTGAACTTTACGGCCGCCCGAAAGACGGTCAGACTTTGGAGGAAGTCCGCGATCTTTTGCTTGAAGAATTGGCGAAACTGCGCAACGGCGATTTTGACGAATCTTTGTTGAAAGCGAGCGTTGACAACTATAAACTCAGCATGCAACGTTATCTCGACTCTAATTCCGGTCGTGCCGATGCTTTTGTCGATGCCTTCATAAACGGCATCTCGTGGGAAGACAGGATTGACGTTTTTAACCGTATGGAAAAAATCACGAAGGAGGATGTCGTTAAGTTTGCCAATGAGATGCTCAACGAAAACAACTACGTCATCGTCTATAAACGCGAAGGCAAGCGCGACATCAAGAAACTCGACAAGCCCGTCATCACGCCTATCTCTGCAAACCGCGACGCCGTCAGCGAGTTCGTAAAGGAAGTTCAAAATACTGTTGTGAAAGACATCGAGCCTGTTTTCGTTGATTTTGAAAAGGATATGACGAAGACGAAGGCAAAATCGGACATCGAGGTGCTTTACAAGAAAAACGAAACCACTGACTTGTTCGAACTGATGTACGTCTTCAACATAGGTTCAAACAACGACGCGACACTTTCGACGGCATTCTCATACATTGATTATCTCGGCACTTCGACAAAATCGGCAGAGGAAATAAAGAAGGAGTTTTATAATATCGCCTGTAGTTTTGGGGCGAGCGTGCAGAAAGACCGCTGCTATCTGTCGGTTGAAGGCTTGAGCGAAAACATGCCGCAGGCGATGGCCCTTATGGAGGAGATTATCGCCGATGCGCAGCCTGATGAAGCCGTTTTGAGCAATATGAAGATGGATATTATGATGTCGCGTGCCAATGCCAAGAAGAATCAGTCGCGCTGCTTCAACGCTCTGCGTCAATATTCAATGTTCGGCGGCGAATATATCAAGTCTGTCACTTTGGACAACAACGCGTTGGCTCAGCTCACAAGCGGCGAACTACTCGGCAAGGTGAAGGATTTGATGAAAAAACAGCATTACGTTATGTACTACGGCCCGAACGATGTAGAGACAGTCGTTGCAGAAATCAACAAGTCGCACAATGTTTCGGAGACACTCGAACCAATTGAAAAAGTGGAGACTAAATATTTGGAAACACCAGAAAATCAGGTTCTTATAGCCGAATATGATGCTAAACAGCTGTATTATACACAATATTCCAATCGTGGCGATAAGTTTGACGTTGCAAACGATGCCGTCATGAACCTTTACAATGAATATTTCGGCGGCGGAATGAACTCCATCGTCTTCCAGGAGATGCGTGAGGCTCGTGGTTTGGCTTATTCGGCAAGTGCCTGGCTGACGGAACATCAGTATGCGACACAGCCTTACACTTATACCGCTTTCATCGCAACACAAAACGAGAAGCTACAGCAGGCTATGGAAGCTTTTGCCGACATCATCAACAACATGCCAGAGAGCGAAGCCGCATTCAACATCGCTAAGGAAGCCCTCATCGCCCGTATCCGCACCGACCGCACCATCAAGAGCAGCGTGCTTTGGGCTTATCTCGATGCACAAGACCTTGGTGTTATGCAGGACCGCAACAAGGCCGTCTTTGAACAGGTTCAGAATCTGACTTTGGCAGATGTGAAAGCCTTCCAGGAGCAGTGGATAAAGAACCGCACTTATACCTATTGCATCCTCGGCGATTCAAAAGATATTGATTTGAACTACCTCCGCACGATAGGGCCGATCAAATTCCTGAGTCAGGAAGATATTTTCGGATATTAGGCCGACTAAAGGCGGGTTCTATTTAGAACCCGCCTTGATTTACAAAACGAAAATAAGTTTCAACTGACATATTATAAATCATAGCGTTTGTTGGCTGTTCCAAATTATGAAAGAAACAAAAACAGATATTGTTCAAGACGAAAATGGCCGTGCGGATGTGCTTGCATCGCGCATTGAAGCGCTGATTACGGAAGCACGTACCAAAGTCGTTTCGTTTGTAAATACCGCTATGGTATATACCTATTATGAGATAGGACGCTATATTGTTGAAGATGAACAAAATGGAAATAGTAGGGCCACGTATGGTCAGGAATTGTTGAAGGGAGTGTCTAAACGGTTGACACATCGTTTTGGGAAAGGATGGTCGGTGGAAAATCTGACCTTGATGCGTAAGTTTTTCATTACTTATTCGAATTCCGTTGATATAAAATCAGAGCCTGAAAATCGTAAACAGTGTTTACGAAATTTTCAATTGTCGTGGTCGCATTACTTGAAACTCATGCGCATATCAGACCCTGACGAGCGTAGTTTCTATGAGATTGAAGCCACCCAAAATCATTGGAGCCTACGTGAACTTGAACGTCAGTTTGATTCTTCGTTGTATGAAAGACTTGCATTAAGTCGGAATAAGGAACAGATTTTAGAATTGTCTAAAAAAGGACAAATTGTAGAAAAACCACAGGACTTGTTAAAAGATCCGTATGTTTTAGAGTTCACCGGACTTCCAGAGCTTCCGAATTATACAGAAAAGAAACTTGAGCAGAAGCTCATTGATAATCTGCAAGCTTTCTTGCTCGAATTGGGCAAGGGATTTACCTTTGTAGGACGGCAGGTAAGATTGTCATTCAGCGAAGAACACTATTATATCGATTTGGTGTTTTACAACCGACTGCTGAAATCTTTTGTCCTGATAGATTTGAAAAAAGGAAAACTGAAACATCAGGACATTGGACAAATGTAGATGTATGTGAATTACTATGACAGAGAAGTGAAACTGGAAGATGAAAATCCGACAATTGGGTTACTGCTTTGTGCAGATAAAGAAAATTCAGTTGTTGAATACACGCTTCCGTTAAACAATAATCAGATTTTTGCGGCAAAATACGAAATGGTTTTGCCAAGCAAAGAGGAACTTAAGAAACTAATATCAAACAGATAATTTAAAACAAAATATATACAAAACAGATAGAATTTTAAACTAACATATTATAAATCATAGCGTTTGCCGTGAAATTAAAATGAGAGACAAAAACGACACCATACGAAATTCCATTGATGCATCTTTCCTTAGGGAGGTAAAGAACATTGTTGAGCAAGGTCGCCAACAAGCGTACGCTTCTGTAAGCCAGCTGATGATTGAAACCTATTGGAAAATAGGCGAACGTATTGTGTTACAGGAACAGAAAGGTGCTAACCGTGCCGAATACGGAACTCAGCTAATCTCTCAGCTTTCTGAAGAATTGACGCGGACATACGGCAAGGGATTCAGCAAAAGAAACTTGCAGTATTTTCGTTCTTTTTACCTCACATTCAATGATTTGGAAATTGTGCACACGCGTGTGCGCAATTTGTCATGGTCGCATATACGAACTGTTTTACGGGTAGATGACATAACTGCAGCTCGGTGGTATATGCTTACCGCCTCGCAAGAAATGTGGAGTGTGCGCACACTTGACAGAAACATATCCACGCAATATTATGAACGCCATTTCAAGCAACCGCAGTTGGTTGAGAATACCGAGAAAGACAATAATGTTGACAAGTTGGAAATCCTGAAAAGTCCAATAATGGCTGAATTTCTTGGATTCAAGCAAAATACAGACTTTACAGAGACCGAGCTGGAAAAAGGACTCATACAACATCTACAGGATTTTCTCGTTGAATTGGGACGCGGATTTGCCTTTGTTGCACGGCAACAGCACATCTTCACCGATGCAGGTGATTTTTATATCGATTTGGTGTTCTACAACTACATTTTGAAGTGTTTTGTTCTGATTGATTTGAAAAAGGGACAGATAACTCATCAGGATGTCGGACAGATGGATATGTATGTACGAATGTACGATGATTTAAAACGTACCGAAGGCGACAATCCAACCATAGGAATTGTACTTTGTAGCGAAACGAGCAAAGACATTGCACGTTATTCCATATTACGGGATAGCGATAATTTATTTGCCGCTAAATATATGCCTCTAATGCCTACCGAAGAAGAACTCCGCAGGGAGATAGAAGCACAAAAAGAATTGTTTAACTTACAAAACGAAAAGATAAAATAGAGTAAAAACATTTAACTAAACATATTATTAATCATAGCGTTTGCTATTTGTTCCAAGAAAACTGAAACGTAGGAAATTTCATTTGATGTACCGGAACAGATGTGTGAATGCCCGTTTACGTGGGCGTTCTTGTCTGTACATCCGGTTTCCTACGACCGCAGTTTTGGACGAGTTCGTCCACGTTCTGTGTTCGTAGGGGACAAGTGCCAGACGCCTAAAGAGTAAACCGCAAAATGATTACAAAAGACAACTTCCACAATCTACTTGAAGATTTAGGTTTTCAAGAAAATGAAACCAATATACTATCAAAGACATTTCATAACAATTTAAATTGCGTGATGTCTGTGGATTTCAACACACAGAAACTTGTTTTTCCAGAACAAGTTCGAGGACGCGAACGAAACACTGTTTTTGATGAAGAACATAAAGAGAATATGGTCGTTTTTGAATGTGTTGCGCGCTTGCTTGACAAAGGCTATCGTCCTGAACATATTGAATTGGAAAAAGTGTGGACACTTGGGCATGAACAAAAAAGTGCTCGTGCCGACGTGATTGTTTATCAATCTGAAAGTAATGATGTTTTGCTGATAATTGAATGCAAAACAGCGGGAAGGGAATTTGACAAAGCATGGAAAGACACGCAAGCTGATGGTGGGCAAGTTTTTAGTTACTGGCAACAGGAACGTTCTGCGCAATGGTTGGCTTTATATGCTTCGGATTACACTGATGATAAAGTTATGTGTAAATGTCATACAATTTGTTGTTCTGACGATGCCAATATAAAATTGGTTTCCAAAAACGATGATAATATCAAACTATATGAAAAAGCTTATTCTGCTCGTGAAAAGTTTGAAGTGTGGAAAGAAACTTATAATGGCGATTTTTACGACAATTTAATATTTGGCGAAGATAATACTGCTTACAAAATCGGTATTAAACCATTGCGTAAAAAAGATTTGATAGATTTTAAGCCTGAAGATAAAATAGTAAACCGGTTTGAAGAAATACTTCGCCATAACAATGTGAGCGATAAGGAAAACGCCTTCAACAGATTGATTGCTTTGTTTATTTGCAAACTGGTTGACGAAATAAAGAAGCAAGATTTTGAGGAAGTGGAATTTCAATATAAGCAAGGAAGCGACACCTACGAAAGTTTGCAAGACCGTTTGCAACGCCTTCACAAAGAAGGAATGGAAGAATTTATGAAAGAGAAAATCTTCTATGTGTCAGCCGACTACGCAAAAGATTTGTTTCAACAATATACAGGCAGACAGCGAAAAGCCGCCATTGAAGATTTGAACAATACAATCCGTATTTTGAAATTCTATTCAAACAACGATTTCGCTTTTAAAGACGTTCACAACGAAGAACTATTCTATCAGAACGGTAAAATTTTGGTGGAAATGGTTACACTTTTTCAATCATATCGCATTGTCTACCCAAATAAACACCAATTTTTGGGCGACTTGTTTGAGCAACTATTGAACAAAGGTTTTAAGCAGAACGAAGGTCAATTTTTCACTCCGACACCTATTACACGTTTTATTTGGGATTGTCTGCCGTTGCAAAATTACATTTCGGAATGCGGTTTGCCGCGCGTAATAGATTATGCCTGCGGTGCAGGTCATTTTTTGACCGAAGCTGTTGAAGCAATAAACGCTGTAAGAAAAGATGCTGAAAATTCGTGGGTTGAAAAACACATTTATGGCATTGAAAAAGACTATCGTCTTGCTCGCGTAAGCAAAATTTCCATGTTTATGAATGGTGCTGGTGGTTCTCAAATCATATTTGGCGACGGTTTGGAGAATTACACGGAAAAAAGCATCGAAAACGGAACTTTTGACATTCTTGTTGCAAATCCACCTTACAGCGTATCAGCATTCAAAAGCCATTTGAAACTCAAAAACAATTCGTTTGATATACTCCGCAAAATAAGCAACGACGGGAGCGAGATAGAAACGTTGTTTGTTGAACGCATTGCACAGCTTTTAAAGCCCAAAGGCATTGCCGCCGTAGTATTGCCTTCAAGCATTCTGAGCAATAACAGTGGAAGTTACGAAGCCGCACGAGAGAAAATATTGTCTCATTTCTTGTTGCGTTCAATAGTTTGTTTTGGCAGCAAAACATTTGGAGCAACAGGAACAAATACAGTGGTGTTGTATCTTGAAAAATATGACGAGCCACCGGTACAAATGAAATTGGCAGACGATGTAGCCGAGGCAATAACAAAAGGCGATGTAAACGACGAATGGGAAGACGCTAATGTGCTTGATGCGTATGTTCGGAAAATAGAAGTTGAAAAAGATGTTTATCTGAAATTCGCAAAAGAAGAATATTCGCTCAACGAAATAAAAACATTGAATTACTTTAAAGAATATGTTGAGGCATTTAACCCAAACGCACAAAAATATTCCAAAAAACTAACCGCCGAAGAACGACAATCAGAAGAATTACGACGTTTTTATGATTTTGTAAAAAATATTGAAATACAAAAAGTCAAATACTTTACTTTAGTGCATAAGCAAACCACATTGGTCATTACAGCCCCAGCTGATAATGCACAGCAAAAAGCATTTTTGGGTTATGATTGGAGCAACCGAAAAGGTGCTGAAGGAATTGTGATAAATCAAAAGGGCGGCAAACTCTATAATGACTCCGACCGATTTGCACGAGGTACATTGGCTTGTGCAGTTCGCAACACATTTGCAGATGCCAAAACAACAATTGCCGATGATTTGGCACAATACACCGCTTATTATTCATTGGCGGATATGCTCGATTTTAGCAGAACAACATTTGACAAGGCGATAAAAACCACTGCTCAAAAAGAAGTGGAGATTAAGAGTAAATACCTGTTGGAAAAGTTAGGAAATCTTACGCAAATAATACGAGGAGTTACCTATTCAAAAAACGAGCAAACTCAAACAGAAACTTCAAATATTGTGTTAACAGCAGACAATATTACATTAGATGGTGTTTTTGAGGTTAATAAAAAAGTATTTGTAATTGATTCTAAGAAATTTGATGGCGAAAAACAATTAAAGAAGAATGATATTTTTATGTGTTTATCTAGCGGAAGTTTAAGTCATATTGGGAAATTAACATTAATCAAAGAAAACACGAATTATTTTGCAGGTGGCTTTATGGGGATTCTTCGAGTAAAAAACAATATATTACCCTCGTATTTATATAATTGTTTGATTGCAGAAGATTATCGTAATTTATTAAGAGGATTAGCAACAGGCTCGAACATTAATAATTTGTCTAATACCATTGAAGAAGTTCAAATTCCCCTTCCACCGCTTGAAATTCAACAACAAATAGTTTCCGAATGTTCTGCTATTGATACCGAAAGAGAAAAATCAGAAAAGAAGATTGGGGAATTGAAAAAGGAGATTGGGAGGAAAATGTCTGCTGTTGATGGAGATGCGATAGTAGTCGAAAAACTATTACTTGAAGTGCACGGAAACACGACCAAAATCCCCAAGGATAAAATATTAATAAATGGGAATATTCCTGTCATTACACAAGAAAGAGGAAGATTAATTGCTGGATATTGCAATGATGAAAAAGTGATTACAGATTTACCATTAGTTGTTTTTGGTGACCATAGTTGTACTTTTAAGTATGTTGATTTTGAATTTGTTCGAGGGGCGGATGGAACACAGTTAATGAAATTTAACAGCAGCTCCGTAATGCCGAAATATGCGTACTATGCATTGCAACAACTTGAAATTGAAAATGCTGAAAAATATGAGCGACATTATAAATTTTTAAAAAGAAGTATGTTAAAGATACCTTCTCTTTCCGACCAGCAAGCCATTGTTTCCCAAATCGAACAGATCGAAACCAAAATTGCAGAATTGCAAAGTATAATAAACGAATCGGCAGGCAAGAAAAATGAAATTTTGAAGAAGTGGTTGGAATAATAGTTACGGCGAGTTTTTTTTGTGGCTCGCCGTTGTTCTTTTTGAAGTAATTATTTCTTACTCCCCACATCTGCAGCCGAGAATCTCGATGCGGCGTTCTATGGCGGCTTCTGGGCTAATATATGGATCGTTGTTTAATGTTTTCGATTTGAGCAAAGCCGCAATTTGTTCCATCCGTTTTCTGCATTCGGCTCATCAAAGTCACGTTTTATATCTCATTTTATCGGATATCAATAAAAGTGAAACAAAATCAATCATTTTTACAGCGAATCGTTATAAATTTTGTAATTTCGCAATCTAAAACTTATAAAAAGATGAAAAAGATTCAACTTGTTGCACAATTTTTATTGATATTCAGTACTTTGTGCGTTTTTGCGGCTCCTTTGAAAAATGTTAAAAGGATTATGATTCAACCTAATGGCGATACGCTCGTGTGTTACGCTTCAGGCGATGAATTTTACAACCGTCTTCACGATATCAACGATTTCACTATCGTTCAAAATGAAGATGGTTATTTTGTTTATGCTGATAAAAATGCTGACAATCAAATTATTGCAACGGAATATATAGCAGGTAAAGTCGATCCGGCGGCTGTCGGTCTTCAACCCGGAATCATGATTTCGAATGAGGAATATCAGAGCAGAGTCAAGGCGATGCACTTGGATGAGTTCCGTGAGTGGAAGCAAAGCCATCGCGACGGCGAGACAAATCACGGCGTTTTCAGTAACCTTACCGTTTTCATCCGCTTCAACGGCGACTCTGAAATAACGACTCATGCAAGCACGGTCAATGCCATGTTCAATGGGAATAATGATGAGGACGAGTCGATGCGCAAGTTTTTTAAACAATTCTCTTACAATCAGTTGTTTATAAACTCGTATTTTTATCCGGAATTTGACGGCGAACAGATTTTGTCGTATGAAGATATTCATCCGCGCAATTATTACCGTCCGTACAGTGCCAACAACACGATTGGTTATCGAAATAAGGAAGAAAGTGCGCAACGTGAGTTCGACCTGCTTGAACGCGCCATTGAATATGTCAAGCCGATGATTCCGGAAGATTTGAACATCGACTGCAATAACGACGGCGTTGTTGACAACATGGTTTTCGTGGTGAAGGGCAATGTCGGCGACTGGGGTGACCTTCTATGGCCTCATAAGTGG
This sequence comes from Bacteroidales bacterium, assembly GCA_024400195.1. Classification (GTDB taxonomy): domain Bacteria; phylum Bacteroidota; class Bacteroidia; order Bacteroidales; family F082; genus Limimorpha. The sequence continues at coordinate 58,287 of JAKSNC010000004.1, read as the reverse complement.
TCGTTTTACGAGCGTGAGATTTTTATCAACGGCGTGCAGGTTTTGAATTTCAACTTTCAACTTGAGTCGGCATCGACATATTTCACGGTCTCGACCTTGTGCCACGAGATGTTCCACTCACTCGGTGCTCCCGACCTATACCATTATAACTGTCCACCAGATCCGGCCGGTCATTGGGACTTGATGTGCGGCACTTCAAACCCGCCGCAGAGTTCGTGTGTATGGCTCAAACATAGATACGGGAACTGGATAGAGGAGATACCGACTATCACAGAATATGGCACTTACACCTTGGAGGCCAACACATGGGAGGGCGGACGCCGTAACGGATATCTCATCCCGACAGGTGCCCCGAAACAATATTATCTGTTGCAGTTCCGCGATGAGGATAATTATTATGACCACGGTATCCCCGGACGCGGCATAACCATTTCCAGAATTGATGAGAATTTCTACGGCGGTGCCGATTTTAACGGAGTCGATGTGCTTGATGAAGTTTACGTCTTTAGTCCGGGCGGCTACATAGACAAAACAGGTGCGTTGGGTGATGCTCACTTCAGCGATGTCGTCGGTAGGACCGAATTTAACAAAAATACTCAGGCATACCCGTGGGTTAACAATGGCATTGTCGATGACACTTTCAACATCTGCAACATAAAAACCGCCGGAAATAATAGGATGCAGTTCACTTTCTGTCCTCTGAACCACGAGATAGTTCCTAAAAATTTAGTGGCAAATGTGGTGAGTCACAGCCATGTTGATTTGACATGGAATGCTGTCGATGGCGCGGATTCGTACAAAGTCTATCGCGATGAGCAGCTTATTGCGGAAAATGTTACAGACAATTTTTATTCCGAAATAGGAGAAATCGGAGACGGCTATCATGAGTATTATGTGAAATCGATATGTGGCGGCGAAGTGTCTTATCGTTCTGAAAAACAAAGTGTTATGCTTGGTGCTTTGGCTGAGATTAACATCACTATGACAGCTGATACCGATAAAGGCTGGCAGGGTGCGGAGCTTGCTCTTTCGTTCGACAACGCCATGCCGGAACAGTATTTAACGATATACAGCAACGAAGGTGCGGAGAAGTTGGCAAGGGTCGTTGTCCCTGCCGGAACGAAAGTCACCGCTGCATGGAACGGCGGTTGGGATGAGAGTAAATGCCATTTCTCGCTGAACAACGTCAATACCTCGTTGAGTGACAATGATTTTAAGAACGGACAGCCGGTGCAGACATTCATCGCCGCTGCTGGCAATGTCTTCGTTGAACCTCAAAACTTCACCGCTGTTGTCGATGGCACAAGCGTTATTCTGAACTGGACTTCATTTGTAGAGACGCAGTCTTACAGCGTGAGACGTAACGGCGAGGTCATAGCCGATGTCGCGACAAGTTCTTATACCGATGCCAACATTCCCGGCTCAGGCCGTATAATCTATGAAGTGTCAAGCGGTGCCGGACAGTCGGATTGGGTTTCCGCCAATGTCTTCATGATGAATTATTGCGCTGATTCATCGGCACTTGCAGGTGAATTTGACACTATAGCGGCGTTGTCGTGGGACGCTCCGTCAACATACGGCAAGCTCAGTTACGTAAATGATGAATATGTCACAAACATAGGAAGTTTTTCCACTAACTGGGCGGTGAAGTTTACTCCGGACCTGCTTCAATTTTTCGAAGGTCGAAAGATTACAGCCATTGAGATGTGGGACGGCACAGCTTCCGAATATACTTTCAAGATTCATAATGGTAATAATGCTTCCAGCGTAAATGTCATTCATACAGAAAAGGTTACGATGACGGGCATCAACCAATGGGTGAAATTCAATCTCTCCAAGAATGTGGAGTTTGACAACACCAAGGCGTTGTGGATCTCGGTCAAGGCTGCAGGTGCACAGTCGCCCGCGCCGGTGTGCCGGTATGTCGGGAATGATAACAGCGCACTGCTCAAATCAGGTGCTTTATGGAAGCCTCTGTCGCAATTCGATATGGATTATTCGTGGATGCTGCGTGCATACACCGATGTGTCGGATGAAATCTTGAATGACATGTCGTACAATATTTACCGTAATGGAAATGTCGTCGCAACTGACGTAAAATCAACTGTTTACGCCGATGACAGCCTCAAATGGGATCATTATTGCTACACGTTCACGACGGTCTTGAATGGCTGTGAATACGAACATTCAAACGAGGTCTGCGGTTATGCCGGTGTCAAAGAAGTCACTGAAAAAGACAGTTTTGTCTATCCCAATCCGACTGAAGAGGTGATGAACTTTGCGGATGAGGTTGAACATTATGAGATATATGACATCACCGGTAGGAAAGTCGTTTCTTCAAAAGAAAAGACACTTTATGTGAAAAATTGGGCGTCAGGTGTTTATGTCGTGAAGATTTTTAATAAAGACGGAAAAACTACAACGGAAAAAGTCGTAAAACGATAATTGGTGATTGGCGTTCAGCAATCTTTATTCATTTTCATTTTCATTTTCGTTTTTGTTTCGTCTTTCTTCCCGTCTCTGTTCCCGTTCAATCTTGCGTTGGGCTTTTTTAAGTTTTCGTTCGACGGCTTTGTTGTGCCAGTATGGATTGTCGCCGTGATACTCAAATTCGTCGCTCAAAAGTTTGTCTCTGTCTTCGTTGAAAATCCATACAAGTCTGAAAGTGAACGCGTTATTGAACTGAGTCACGTTGCGGTTTGTTATTTGTCCCATAATGTTGACCCAGTTACGTTCCCTTATCGGCAGAAGCGAATATTGGTATCTGACGCCGAATTTGAGCCTTTCATATAGTCGTATCGTAACATCGGCGATAAAGCTGAAGTCGTGGCGGCAGTATTGCATCGAATCGTTACGGCTGCCACCGATGACGACATCTGTCTTGTGGTCGTGTTCGTATTCGCTCATCGAAACGAGGCGTCCGTAGGAAAGTCCGAGCCCGACTGAGGCGAGGCGTTTGGCATCCGTTATCCTCACTAAGACAGGCACTTCGACATAGTTGAGATAAAGGTCGTAAGCACCGTTTCTGCCGAGTTCGTCGCGGTTGTATTTTTCTGCCTGATGTGAACCTTTTTGTGAGAAAAGCACCTCAAGTTCGGCATCAAGGCTGAAATGTTTGTTTTCGTAAAACGGCACCATTGCTCCGACACCGCCGTGAAATCCGAATTTTCTGAATCCCACTGTTTGGTCGCCGTCAACTTGCGACATATTAAGACCGGCAAAAACTTTTCCTTTTACTATTTGCGCATTTGTCGTGTCGGCGAGTGTCAGCACGATGACGAGGATGGTAAATATCGGGAGGAGTTTTTTTTTCATATCTTTTATGTCGTTTTTTATTTCTTTATCAGGTTAAGACTCATCTTTTTCTGAAGTTTTTCGGCTTCTTCGGCGGCGCGTTCGGCAAAATGCTCATCGTTTGCTGCGTAGATTATGCCTCGAGACGAGTTAACGAGAAGTCCACAGTCTTTATTTAAGCCGTTGGCGGCTACGGCATCGAGGTCTCCGCCTTGTGCTCCGACACCGGGGACGAGAAGGAAGTGTTCGGGCAGGAGTTTCCTTATTCCGCCGAGTTCTTCGGGATGTGTGGCCCCGACGACGAACATCATCTTATTGCTGTCGGCCCATGATGCGGCTTTCGTGAGGACTTCTTCGTAAAGATGATGACCGTTGACTTCGAGGTATTGAAAATCCTGCGAGCCTTTATTGGAAGTGAGTGCAAGTACAATCACCCATTTATCATCGAAGCCGAGGAAAGGCTCGACGGAGTCCAAACCCATATATGGTGCCACAGTGACGGCATCAGCTCCGAGTCCATCGAAAATAGCTCTCGCGTAGTTTGCCGAAGTGTTGCCGATGTCGCCGCGTTTTGCGTCAGCGATGACGAATATCTCAGGATAATTTTCCTTGATATAGTGGATTGTTTTCTCTAAACTATACCAGCCTTTTGAGCCATAGACTTCGTAGAAGGCCGTGTTCGGCTTGAAGGCGACAGCATATTGTGCCGTGGCATCGATGATTTCCTTGTTGAAGGCGAAAATCGGGTCTTCGCATTTAAGCAGATACTGCGGTATCTTCTTTATATCAGTGTCTAATCCAACGCAGAGAAACGACTGCTTTTTATTTATTTCGGCTACTAACTGTGTCTTATTCATGAGTTTTATATTTGATTGTCAATGTTTATCAATCTGCAGCTTTCAGACGTTCTGCATTTTCGGCCATTTGCAGGTTATCGATGCAGTCTTGGATGTCGCCGTCCATGAAGACCGGCAGGTTGAACATGCTCCAGTTGATTCTGTGGTCGGTGACACGTCCCTGCGGATAGTTATACGTTCTGATTTTTGCCGAGCGGTCGCCTGTCGAAACCATCGTTTTCCTCTTAGAACACACTTCTTCCATGTATTTGTTGTACTCGTTTTCGTAGAGACGTGTTCTGAGGATTTTCATTGCTTTGGCGTAGTTCTTCATCTGTGAACGCTCGTCGATGCAGCTGACGACGATGCCTGATGGAATATGTGTGAGGCGAACCGCGCTGTATGTCGTGTTAACGCATTGACCGCCGGGGCCTGATGCCGCGCAGTATATCTCTTTCTTGATGTCTTTCTCGTTCAGTTCGATGTCGAATTCTTCGGCTTCGGGAAGCACGACGACTGATGCGGCTGAGGTATGAATACGTCCCTGCGTCTCCGTTTTAGGCACGCGTTGAACTCTGTGCACTCCCGATTCAAATTTGAGCAGACCATAAGAACCCGTCCCGACGACGTTGAAGACGATCTCTTTAAATCCTCCCGACGTACCTTCGTTCATATCGACGAGTTCGGTCTTCCATCCTTTCGATTCACAATATTTCTGATACATTCTGTATAGGTCGCCCGCGAAGATGGCGGCTTCGTCTCCGCCTGTACCGGCGCGTATCTCAAGCACCGCGTTCTTATCGTCCTGAGGGTCTTTCGGGATAAGCATGACCCTGATTTCCTCTTCGAGAAGTTCCGATTTCTTCTGCGATTCGTCAAGTTCCTCCTGAGCAATCTCGCGCATGTCCTCGTCTTTCTCGCTCTTGAGAATCTCGCGCGCCTCATCAATGTTGCCGAGGACGGTTTTGTATTCGTCGAACTTGGTCACGATAGGCTCAAGGTCTTTGTATTCCTTGTTAACCTTGACGAAGTGCTTCATATCGTTCATAAGGTCGGGATTGTTGAGCTCTTCTCCAAGCGCAATCCATTTTTCCTTGACGGCTTCTAATTTGTCTATTATCTCCATTTGATAAATGCTTGATTAGTTTGTTGTCAGCTGAGTTTTTGGCAGATGATATTTGTCAGTTGAAATTTAATATTCGAATGTTCCGTATTCTGATTTGATTGTCAGTCTCTTTGCGTCAGAATCTTCGACGTGTCCTATGATTTGTGCGTCTATTCCGAATGATTTTGAGATGTTTATCATATCTTCGGCTGATTTTGCATCGGTGTAGATTTCCAATCTGTGTCCCATGTTGAACACTTTGTACATCTCTTTCCAGTCGGTGTGCGATGCTTCCTGAATCATCTTGAAGAGTGGGGGAATAGGAAGCATATTGTCTTTGATAATGTGTATGTTATGTGCGAAATGAAGTACTTTGGTCTGTGCTCCGCCGCTGCAGTGTATTATGCCGTGAATATCCTTGCGGTGTTCTTTAAGTATAGGAACCATGATGGGGAGGTATGTGCGGGTGGGGGAGAGAATGAGGTGCCCAACGTCAATGCCGTCGATTGCTGTCGCGTCGGTGAGTTTGTGCGGACCCGAATAAACGAGGTCTTCCGGAATGGAATGGTCGTAACTTTCTTCGTATTTCTCGGCGAGATAATGACCGAGTACGTCGTGTCGTGCCGATGTCAGTCCGTTGCTACCCATGCCGCCGTTGTAAAAGTCTTCGTAATCGGCTTTTCCCGATGATGCGAATCCAACAATCACATCGTCTTTTCTGATGTCGTTTTCAATAATCTGGTCTCTGCGTAGGCGTGTCGTGACGGTACTGTCAACGATGACGGTGCGGACGAGGTCTCCAACGTCGGCAGTCTCGCCGCCCGTGAGATAGATTTCGCAGCCTAACGAGCGCAGTTTCTCCATAAACTTCTCAGTTCCGTTTATTATTGCGGAGATGACTTCGCCGGGAATGAGGTTCTTGTTGCGTCCGATAGTCGAACTAAGGAGCATTTTGTCTGTCGCCCCGATGCACATCAAGTCGTCGGTGTTCATCACGACGGCATCTTGCGCAATGCCTTCCCATACCGATAAATCGCCTGTCTCTCTCCAATAGAGATATGCCAACGACGATTTTGTTCCGGCACCGTCGGCGTGCATGATGTTGCAATATTTGTCGTCTCCACCTAAAATATCCGGTATTATCTTACAGAAAGCATTGGGATATAATCCTTTATCAAGATTTTTGATGGCATTGTGAATGTCTTCCTTCTCGGCTGATACGCCACGAAGCTGATAACGTTGTTCTACAGGCATCTTCTTTATTTTTTATCGAAAATAAGTTTGCGTTCTTTGGTGTTAATCTCGAATTTGCCGAATCTCTTGAGAATCTTCTCTCCGATGAGCCATTCGTATTTAAGTCTGTTGTGTACAGTGACTTCGACGTTTTCGATACTTCTGTCGGCGATGCGCATTTCTTTTATTACGAAAACGGCTTTGTCGGCGATGGAACCTGTCTTGATTGCGTTCTGATCCTTGAAGTTGTCTTTCGTTATGATGCCGCTCTTAAGCAGTGCCATGGCGCGTGCCTGCGATACATAAAACTCGCTGTTTTTGCTGAATGTGATGTTTTCGGTGAATCCGTCAACAACGGCTTTGAATGATACGATGCCGTTCTTTCCGATAACGATTTCTGTCTTGTTGTCTTCCGGACGCATGGTGACTGTTGTGGAAGCGTTTTCATCGTATTCGGCCATTTCGCGCGGCACAAAATCAACGCTGATGATTCTAAATTCGGTTCTTCTGTTGAGTTGATGAGCAAACTCTCTGACCTTTTCCTTCGACAGGCGGTTGATGTAGTCTTCAGTGAGTTTTGTTCCTTTCTTGATGACGAACCCTTCAACGTAATAGTCGCGGTTAACGGTTCTCGGGACTCTCTCTCCATAGCCTTTCGCAGTGAGTCGGAGCGGGTCGATGCCTCTGAGGATTAGGTAATCGACTACCGACTGTGCGCGTTTCTGTGAAAGGGCATCGTTGTTTTCATCGGTGTCGCGGCTGTCGGTGTGTGAGCCGAGTTCGATGGTTATGTTCGGGTTGACCATAAGCATTGTGATGAGGCTTTGGAGTGAATCTTGCGATTGCGGTTTGAGGTCCCATTTGCCGAGGTCGTAGAGGATGTCGGGCAGGATGACTGGCTCGTTGGGGATACGTGCAAGGCTGTATTTCGATTCGAAGTCCTTGCCAAACTCGAGTTCCATAGTACTCACGGTGTCGTTTGCGCTGAAATATCCCTCTTTGTCGATGCTTATGTAATAAATGGTGTTGACGTTGAGCTGGCTGCTGTTGATGATGAACTTACCGTCTTCGCTGCTTCGTGTGACGATTCTCGAATTGTCTGAGCCGATGATGTTGACGCTTGCATCGTTGAGTGGCTGCAGAGTATTGTCGTCGAATATCGTTCCGCTTATTGTGAAGAGAACCGGCGGTTCTTCAAAGTAGAAGATGTCGTCGTCGAGGCCGTTGCGGCTGTCGCGGTTTGATGAGAAGAATCCGCGTTCTTCCGTTTTGTGGAACATTATGGCGAAGTCGTTTCCGGGTGAGTTTATGGGTGACTTGAGGTTGACGGGTTTCGACCAGTTCCCCATGGAATCGATGGTGCTCATGAAGATGTCGAGGCCGCCAATGCCGCCGTGCCCGTCTGAAGCGAAGTAAAGGATGGTGTCGTTTCTGAGGAACGGGAACATCTCGTCGCCGGCGGTGTTGATGACGGGACCGATGTTGTGAGGTCTGCCGAAGGCTCCGCTGCTGCTTTCTCGTGATGCCGTCCAGATGTCTTTGCCTCCGAATCCGCCGTGGCGTTGTGTCGCGAAGTATATTCTCCTTTCGTTGCTTGTCAATGTAGGATGTCCGATGATGTCGAGGCTGTCGAGGCCTTCAATCTCAACGGGAACGGGTTCGCCGAATGCGCCGCCTGCGCGTGACGATACCATAATCTGGCATCCCGACTGGCGGCGTTTCGTGTTGGGACAGCGGGTGAAGTACAGCTTCGTGAAGTTGGCGTTCATGAAGGCGGCACCATCGCTGCCGATGGTGTTGACGATGTCGTCGTCTGATGCAGGCTCGGGCTTGTCCCATTTGCCGTTTTTGTCTTGTCTCACAACAAACAGGTCGCAGAAACGTTCGCCGGTGATGGCGTCTTTTTCCTTGCCCATCACGCCTTCACGCGTCGATGTGAATATTACTTCGTTATAGTTGTTGCTTGTCCATGTCGCGCCGTAGTCGGAGTTTTTTGAATTGATGGACTTCATCCTCGTTACCTCGTATTTGGATGGATTTGTCAGCCATTTGTCAATGACTTTCAGAGTCTCGAGATATTCTTTCGCGCGGTTGTCTGTCGAGTCGAGTGCGAGGTATGCGTTGAAGGCTTCGGCGGCTTCGTCATATTTGCCGTTTCTTACGAGCACTTCTCCGTAGTGGTACAATCCGACGGGGTGTTTGGTGAAGTAGTCGGTTTTTGATACGCGGCGGTATTGAACCTCAGCACTTTTGGTCGCTTCTGTCAGTCGATAGCATTCAGCCATTTTATAGCTTATCTCGGTACGTTGTTCCTCGTATTTTTTCTTTTTGGTCTTCTTGAAGGCTTTCTTGTAGCGTTCGAGAGCGAGTTTGTACTGTTTGCGTTCGAAGGCTTCGTCAGCTTTGGTTGTGAAGTTGCGGGTCTGTGCGAAGACGTCGTTATCTGCCATGCATGAAATGACGAGCAGAAGTATGATAAAGATTCTTTTCATTGTATCGAAAAACAATATTGATTAAAACTGCAAATATACGAAAAATCCTCGTTGTTCTGAGGCATCAAACAGGATATAAACGAAAAGTTGTTGTTCGTTATTGTGGGAGATAATATTTTACTTGTTTCGTCGAGCGTTTTGTATTTTTTCCAATCTTTGCAGATGCTTTTGTTTCTCAGTGAGGAAGGACTTTTGCATACATTCAATCTATTTGTAAAACCATTATGTCGTTTTGGAGCAAAATCAAGGAAACAATCAGTGGTGAGGAACACAAACCTCAAATGCAAGAAAAGGAGAAAGTGTCTCGCAGTGCCTCCCGATATGCTTTTGTGGATGTGGAGGTTGGTGTCAAGGATAAGAGAATACATGACATCGGTGCCTTAAGATGCGACGAAGCAGTGCTTCATTCCGCTGACAAACAAGCAGTTTTGAATTTTTTGGAAAATGTCGATTTCGTCTGTGGACACAATATCATCCATCACGATGCAAAGTATCTGTTTGGTGACGAACCGCATAAATGGGCTTTAGTCGATACTTTGTTTATCTCGCCTTTATTGTTCCCGGAAAGACCTTATCACCGTTTGCTCAAGGACGACAAATTGGTGAGCGAACAGATGAATAATCCGGTCAACGACTGCGAGAAAGCCCGTGACTTGCTGATGGATGAGGTGGCGCGGTGGAATGTGTTGTCCGATTCAAAAAGAACGATTTATGCCGCGCTTTTGCAAAATGTGCCGGAATTTGATGGCTTCCTTGGATTTGTCGATGCCAAAACCGAAGACAAAGCCTTGTTGCCTGAATTGATTCATGCAGCCTACAAAGGTAAGATTTGCGAACATGCCGTTCTCGATGACCTTGTGAATCGGCAGCCCGAAGAATTGGCTTACGCCCTTGCCTTGATTGACACTACGGACTACCGCTCGGTGACGCCGCCTTGGGTGCTGCACAATTATCCGAATGTTGAAAATGTGGTTATGCTGTTGCGGCATGCGAAATGTGTTGAAGGCTGCGAATACTGCAACAAGGAATTGGATGTACACTACAACCTCAAGCAGTTTTTCGGCTACGACAAGTTCCGCACCTACGAAGGCGAACCCTTGCAGGAGAATGCAGCTCGCGCAGCCGTGGAAGGTAAGTCGTTGCTGGCTATTTTCCCGACAGGTGGCGGAAAATCGCTCACATTCCAGTTGCCCGCCTTGATGGAGGGACGCACGGTGCATGGCCTTACGGTGGTCATCTCGCCTTTGCAGTCGCTGATGAAGGACCAGGTGGACAACCTTGCCGACAGAGGCATTACCGATGCCGTCACCATCAACGGACTGCTGGATCCTATCAGCCGTTCGTTGGCCGTTCAACGCGTTCAGGATGGCGATGCTTCACTATTGTATATCGCACCGGAAATGCTGCGTTCGAAGACGATTGAAAAGATTCTGCTGGCACGTCATGTGGTTCGTTTCGTGATTGATGAAGCGCATTGCTTTTCTTCGTGGGGACAGGATTTCCGCGTGGATTATCTCTATATCGGCAAGTTTATCAGCGAATACCAGAAAAAGAAACGCTGTAAGGCACCGATTCCCGTGTCGTGTTTTACTGCCACGGCCAAGCAGAAAGTAATTCAGGATATCTGCGATTATTTCAAGCAGACGCTTAATCTCGACCTTGTTATTTTTGCCTCAACAGCCTCGCGCACCAACCTCCGCTATTCCGTCATCCATGCCGATACCGACGAGGATAAGTACATGAAACTCCGTTCACTGATAGCCGAATCGTCATGTCCGACAATTGTTTATGTTTCAAGGACCAAACGCACGAAGGAGCTGGCTGAGAAACTGACCCGCGACGGCTACAAGGCCCTGCCTTTCAACGGGAAGATGGATGCCGACGAAAAAATTGCCAACCAGGAAGCCTTCATGAATGACCAAGTCCGTGTCATTGTGGCGACTTCCGCCTTTGGCATGGGCGTTGACAAAAAGGATGTCGGACTTGTGGTTCACTACGACATTTCCGATTCGTTGGAGAATTATGTTCAGGAGGCAGGACGTGCCGGCCGTGACCCACAACTTGAGGCGCGGTGTTTTGTGCTGTACAGCGATGCCGATTTGGATAAACATTTCGTTCTGCTAAACCAGACAAAACTGAGCATCAGCGAGATTCAGCAGGTTTGGAAAGCCGTTAAGGACATGACCCGACAGCGTATGCGGACATGTTGCTCGGCATTGGAGATAGCGAGAAAGGCAGGTTGGGATGATTCTGTGTCTGACATTGAAACGCGGGTGCGGACAGCCTTGGCAGCCCTCGAACAGGCTGGTTATTTAGAACGTGGAAACAACGTCCCTCATGTTTATGCCACGGGCATCACCGTGAAGAACATGGACGAAGCACGGCAGCGTATCACTGAGTCGTTGCTTTTCGAGAGCAATGAGGTGGAAAAGGCCGTGCGCATCATCAAGTCGCTGATTTCGCAAAAACACATTGCAAAAGCGCAAGATGCTGAGGCAGAGTCGCGTGTCGACTATCTGGCCGACATTCTCGGCTTGAATAAAAGCGAAGTCGTGTCGGTGGTTGAACGTATGCGGCAGGAAGGAATTCTGGCCGATACCAAAGACATTTCAGCCTATCTGAATGATGTGGGCGAATCGGAAAACAAGTCGAAACGGCTACTGGAACGATTTTCAAAACTGGAGCGTTATCTATTGAATAAGATTCCCGACGATGTCCTTAGGATTTCGTGCAAGCAACTGAATGACAATGCACAGAATGAAGGCATAACAAGTGCCACCGAGAAAGACATACGCACCTTGCTCTTTTTCCTCACGGTGAAAGGCTACACGCGAAAGAAAGAGGATGCCGCTCACAATTTGGAAGTGATGCGTCAGGCGGATATGGAAACGACTTTGAGACGCTTTGAAAGACGCATGGAAATTTGTCGTTTTGCCGTGGAATGGCTTTACAATCATGCACAGCAAACGGCTGATGAGGAATCGCAGAAGAAAGGCTTGCAATTCTCGATTGTGGAGCTGTTGAACGACTTTAAGTCTCAGGGACGGAACCTTTTCGGCACGCTTCAAGATGTTCAGATTGTGGATGTTGAGGAAGCCTTGCTTTATCTTTCAAAGATTGGCGCACTGAAAATGGAAGGCGGTTTCCTCGTGCTGTATAATGCCATGGACATCCGCCGCATTAAGGATAATAAATTCCGCTACAAGCAGGACGACTACCGCATGCTGAACGAGTTCTACAAGCAGAAGATCCAGCAGGTCCACATCGTGGGCGAATATGCCAACCTGATGGTGCGCGACTATGATGCCGCTTTGCGGTATGTGCAGGATTATTTCCAGATGGACTACAAACGTTTCGTGTCGAAGTATTTCAAAGGCAATCGCCTGCAAGAGATTGAACGCAATGTGACGCCGGAGAAATACCAGCAGCTTTTTGGCACTTTGTCGGAGAAACAGATGGAGATTATTTCCGACAAGGAATCGCGCTGTATCGTTGTGGCAGCTGGTCCGGGAAGTGGCAAGACGAGGGTCTTGGTACACAAACTGGCTTCACTGCTGATGCTCGAAGATGTGAAACACGAACAGTTGCTCATGCTCACCTTTTCGCGTGCTGCAGCCATAGAATTCAAGCAACGGCTGATGGGACTGATAGGCAATGCGGCTCATTTTGTTGAGATTAAGACCTTCCATTCCTATTGTTTCGACCTTTTGGGCAGAATCGGCAATTTGGATGAAGTGAAAGATGTTGTGGCGCGTGCCGCCAAAATGATAACCGATGGCGAAGTGGAGCCAAACCGCATTGCCAAGACCGTGCTGGTGATTGACGAGGCTCAGGATATGAGCAACGAAGAGTATGCGCTTGTACGCGCCTTGATGACTGCCAACGAGGAAATGCGCGTAATTGCCGTGGGCGACGACGACCAGAATATCTTCGAGTTCCGTGGATCCGACTCCAAATACATGGCGCAGTTGCTGAAGGATTCTGATGGACGCTTTGTGGAAATGACTGAGAATTACCGTAGTTCGCGGCATGTGGTCAGTTTTGCCAATGCTTTTGTCAAGGGAATCCGTGGCAGAATGAAAAACAATCCTATTGTGTCGATGAGCCACGAAGATGGCTTTGTCAGTGTGACTCATCATCAGTCGGAATGCATGTATGAACCTCTTGTAAGGGAACTTGTTGAGCAACACAAAGTCACCGATTCGGAGCAAGGCAAGCGCACCGTATGCGTTCTTACGCAAACCAACGAAGAAGCTGTCATTCTTGTGGCACTTTTGAGGAAATACGGACTGCAAAGCAAGCTGATTCAGAGCATGGATGGCTTCCGCTTCTGGAACATGATGGAAGTGCGCTTATTCCTGAAATACATTGATGCCCAAACGCATACGCCACTCATTGCCGATGAGGTTTGGGAAGAGGCAAAACGCAAGACTTTTGCCGCATACGCCAATTCCGAAAGCCTTCATTACCTGCAACGTTGCATACAATTGTTCGAGGAAACGAACAAGATGAAATATCTCACCGATTTCAAAGAGTTTGTCTTTGAATCGTCGGTAGAGGACTTTTGCGACCTTTCGGGTGCCGATGTTGTGGTTTCGACCATACACAAGTCGAAAGGCAGGGAGTTTGACGATGTGTTTATGCTGATTTCCAAGCCGCTTCGTGTTACGAATGAAGAACTTCGTCGCTATTATGTGGGCATTACCCGAGCCAAGCAAAGGCTGTTCATACACACCAACAGTTCGATGTTCGACAAATTGCCGGCTGACAGGAAGACTGCCGATCAAAACCCTTACGAAATGCCCGATGAGGTTGTGCTTCAGCTTTCGCACCGAGATGTGAACCTCGGTTTCTTCAAACCGCGAAAGAAGGAGATTCTGGCGTTGAGGGCGGGGGAGCAGCTTCGTTTCGACAATAACTGTCTCTATGAGAAAAAAACAAATCTTTCAGTCTGTCAGCTGTCGCAGAAAATGCAAAACGACTTAAGCCTTTGGGCAGGAAAGAATTATCGTGTCAGCGCAGCAACCATCCGTTTCATCGTGGCCTGGCGACCGAAAGACGCTCCGAAAAACGAGAAGGAACATGCCGTTTTGCTGGTCGATTTGGTGCTGAGGAAGGAATAGTTAATCGTTTACTTCAAGAGACAATAAACAATAAACGGCGTAGCCGATAAGAAACAATATCGCTCCAATAATGCATAGAACAAAGACGGCTGGAGGATGCAGGTGTGGTGCGCAGATGCTATAACACTTCAATAACGGAGTTGCCGTTATCCGGCAATGCTTGACCCCGGAACACGCACAGAGGTGCTTCAAGGTAATCTGTTGGGTTACAAAGGTGCGATTTTTGAGAATCTCATGGCCGATTTTTTGTGTAAAAAAGGCTGTAAACTTTATTATTTCCATAAAGATTCCGGTCTCGAACTTGACTTTCTGGTAAATTACAAGGGGGAATGTGTGCCGTTGGAAGTGAAGGCGAAATCCGGCAAGGCCAAAAGCCTGTCAACAGTTTTGAGCCACAGGGAGCATTATCATGTCAGCAACGCCATGAAATTCGGCAATTACAATGTCGGTCGCGAAGGCCCATTGTTGACGCTGCCTTTGTATATGGGTTTCTTTCTCGATTTTGATGATGACGATATTATTCTTGACGATTTGCCGATTGATGAGATTAATGAAATGGTGTGAATGCAACTCGGACTGTGATTTAGAAGCTGTTTTGATTTCTTACAATGATAATTATATTGTATGTCATTTCGATGCGATTTGCATATCTTTCCGGCATCTTTTCCTCGTTTCACTCCTTGAATAGTCCACTATTCTTCGTCGCAAAACAAGAAAAATCTGCTCGAAAATCTAATGCAAATCCCTATCGAACAAATCAAAACAGATTCTTATTCGGTGGAAAAAGTGTTAAAGAATGAAATTTTATGGTTTCGGGAATTGACAAGAATCGAAAATTGCATGTTTTTGCGGAAAAATACAAAATATCATGAAAATTGATTTGTTGATAAAAGCGGCTGTAGTTCAAATTCTGCTGTCGTGTTTTGTGATGCTGTACGAGGTCGCGGTGGAGTGAGAAAATCATGCGTTTGAGGCTGGTATATTTACCTCAAATTTTATCAGTGAAATGCCTCAAAATTTATCAGTGAAATGCCTCAAAATTTATCAACGGAATTGGTTTTTTTTGTATTTTTGCGGCTGATAAAATATTGATATATGGAATATTACAAACGAATATGGGATACCCAACTAAAGGAACGATTGTCAGCAATGGGGGCAGTCCTGATTGAAGGGCCAAAGTGGTGCGGTAAAACGACCACCGCCAGACAGCAAGCCGCAAGTGTGATAAGTTTGCAGGATACTGATCTTAGAAGCCAATATTTTACGGCTGCGACAATCAGGCCTTCTTTTCTTTTGGAAGGTGACATTCCTCATTTGATTGACGAATGGCAGGATTTGCCAATACTTTGGGATACGGTTCGCATGGAAGTTGATAAGCGTTCTATGCCCGGACAGTTTATATTGACTGGTTCAAACACGGTTGATGAAACCAAAATACTTCATTCAGGCACAGGCAGGATAACTCGTATGGAAATGTTGCCTATGAGCCTTTGGGAATCTAAGGAATCAAATGGCAAGGTGTCTTTGAATGAGGTTTTTGAACATCCAGACTTGAATTTTTTTGAGCAGTCTGATTTGTCTGTTGAGGATTTGATTTTTGCGGCTTGCCGTGGCGGATGGCCGGCGACAATGCAGTTGTCTGATGAAAAATCGAAACTTTTTGTGGTTAAAGATTATGTGAATACAATTTGCAAATCTGATATTTCTAAGGTTGATGGTGTTACACGTAACCCAAAATTGGCTCAAAAAATTTTGAAATCATACGCTAGAAATATTTCCACACTCGCCAAGTCAACATCTATTTTGGCTGATGTTGTGGCCTCTGATAATATTTCATGTTCAAGAAACACCTACGAAGATTATATAGCTGCATTGGAAAAACTTTTTGTGATTCAGGATGTTGATGCTTGGTGCCCGGCAATCCGCAGTAAAACAGTGATTCAGAGCAGTCCGAAACGAGCATTCTGCGACCCGTCTGTCGCTGTGGCATTGTTGGGATTGACTCCACAAAGCATGCGACTTCAAATGAAAACATTTGGATTCATCTTTGAACAATTGTGCATACGTGATCTGAAGGCTTATACCGTCAATTTAGATGGTCATGTATCATACTATCACGACCGTTACGGACTTGAATCCGATGTTGTACTTCATCTTGGCGATGGACGTTATGCCTTGATAGAGTGTAAGTTGGGAAGCAGTGATATTGAAGAAGGTGCGAAACATCTGCTTGAAATATGTTATTTGGTAAAGAAGCATAATGAAAACGAACCGCAGGTTCCTATACGTGAGCCTGACATTTTGATGGTTATCACCGGTGGACAATATGCTTACAGACGTGACGACGGCGTTTTTGTCGTTCCGATTGGCTGCTTGAAAGACTGAATAAAAAAACACCTTATTCCCGAGGATGTTTTTTAGTCGTGATAAGAGCGTGGCCTTCAAACTTATTCGACGTTGTCTTTTCCAACCTGAACGGCCTGCATGTTCAACAGGATGAGCTTGTGGGCGCGTATGTCAGAATACCATCCTTAATTGCTTCTCCGAATCATGTATTACATTCATGAAATCTTTCCATGATTGCGCCGATTGCGGCACATAAAACGGAATGACCGACAATGTCCCTTCATAACCTTTTAGTCTGAACTTCTGGGGCTTTGATTGTTGCTCAAAAGGATAAATATAGCCGCCGTTTTTTGCTTGCTTGCAATACATATAGGTTACAACCTGATACAAATCTTCGCGACTAACTCCTTGATTTAGATGTTTGTATTTTGCATCAATGATGTAATTGTCTTTCCAGAAATCGGGATATAATTTTCGAGAATTTCTATCAATTTGCTCGCCGTCAGCAAATGCATCGCCATTTTGAGGTTCCACGAACATTGGCAATCCGCCTTTCGACTTTTTATTTTGCGGATGTTTGAATTTCAAAGGTTTAAGTATTGTGCTCAAATACTCTTCCCAAAGCCAGGCTCCATCAAACAGAACCCCATATACTTTGTCTTTTTCCTGTCCGAATTTGATGGCTTCGTGACGCAAAATCTGCAAGCAAAGTCTTTGCAGATGAGTGTATTCTGTGAAGTAAGGATGTTTGAGTGGCCGTAAATTATCATTGATAACACGTTGCCTATTTTGGCACGAGTAGGAAGGTGTCGCCATCGTTATTTGAGAACCGCAATTCCGGGTTTCATCATCGTTGGTCAGAATGATACGGCCTTGTTCTTTCTGTTTTATGTATTCAATGGTGTGTCGGACGAGTTGCGTCACCTCGTTGTCGTAACTATGCTCGCGGGCAGAATAGGCAATGGTTCCGCGAAAAGGGATGTTCTGGCGCAAATGCCGGCTAATGTCGATAGGCCCTTTGAGATTGGCGTCGTTGTACTCGTTCCGCTTGTATTTCTTGAAAAGCCCTTGTGCCAAAGCCTTTTTAAGAAAATGAGGAAAAAGATAAAGCAGAAAGTCAAAAACAGGTTCCTTTGACAGTGAATGTTTGATATCGAAAAGATTGATACTAAACACTTTCTGCAACATATAATGAAGAAAATAGTCATCGGTATTCTGCTTGTCAAAACGGGAACAAATGTCCAATTGAGTTTCGTTCACGCCAACGAAGCCCATAATGTTTCCGGTTTTGACATTTTCGTCTTGCAGAGAAATGATTTGCGACTCGCTGATTTTATCCTCACACGAATAAAAGTCGCGGGGGAACAACAACAAGTTGGGATTGTCGTCAAGTGACAATCTTGAGATTGGCACATCGGCAATCCGTTCCAAATTCTTCAGATCGGCTTTAGAAGCATCTTGGCCGACCTTTTGAAAATGAATCCAATCGTGGTTATCCGTTATTCTCAGGCGACTCATTGTTGTACGCGGCTTTCAATTTGGCAATACTTTCTTCAATGTTCAACGAACCGCGGAGGTATTCGCAAAGCAAGCCTTCAAGATGGTTGTTCCAAAGATTCTCGAATCCGTTATCAGCATCGCTTGCATAATTTTTCAATTTCAAGAAATAGGCAGCCCCGATGTGGTAGGCAGAGGAAAGTCCTTCGATTTTAGAAATTTCAGTATTCAATCGTTTCATCCGTTCAATGGCTTCGTCCTTCAATTCTCCCAGTTTTTCGAGCATTTCAATACGGTCATCTGCTTTGATTTCCCTAAAGGCAAAACGACGGCGAAAAGCGAAGTCCATACTTTCCACACTGCGGTCGATGTCGTTCATCGTGCCGATGATATATACATTTTCGGGAACAAAGAAACCATCATAAAATTCGTCGCCAACTTCCACCAAATTCTGATATTGCGTTTTCACTTTGCCTTTTTTGCCACGATATCCAGGGTCGATGGAGAAGAAAAGTTCGCCGAAAATTTTTGAAATTTCGCCACGGTTGATTTCGTCGATGATGAAGACGAAGTCCTTGCACACAATAGGATCAATTTGTACACTGTTTACTTTGGGAAGATTGCGTATTTCATTACAAATTGTGAAAATGTACGAATCACGATGTTGTGTATTGGTATAGCCGAAAAATTGCTTAATATCCCTGACATTGTTTAATTGTAAGTCGTTTTCTAATAATTTAACTAATTTGTGCTTATTTATGTTGATGTCGATGTCAATATCACCTCGTATTTTATTGCGCAAAATTTTTATGCTTATTATATCGTCGTCAAAGTCTGTAATATTAAATTCCGTACCTGTTTTTGTTCTATAAACAGTTTCTTCATTTATGGCATTAGAGAGAAAAGAATCTATCAATTCTTTATTGTAAAATTCTTTTTGTAACACATCGATGGATTTTTTGCTGTCAATCCAGTTTTTTTCAGCTTTCTTGCAGAACTCCTTGAAAACACCATCCTTCCTTTCAAATCCAACATTTCCGTTATCATCTTGAATTGGGCGAAGGCCTTCCACAAAATCGGTATAATCGTATGAAGGATGGAACTGCACAAAGCCGCATTGTTCGTCAAACTGTTTCTGTTCGTCATCGGTAAGATTCCCTTTGGCTTCACCGAAAATCAACTGTTGCGCGATTTGTTTCGCCAAATATGTTTTTCCCGTGCCGGGAGCACCTGTGAGGATAAGATTGTAGTTGGCTGTTAATAAGTTTACTTTAGGTTGAATGTCTGTCATAGTTTGTTTCAGTTTTTGATTTTCGTAATATTTTTTCTCTTCCTCAAAATATTTTCCTTCTTTGTTATAGTATTGTTCTAATTCACCTTTAAAATGATTATAAAAATCTTTTAATACATCATTAGGATAATTATCATCAAACAGTCCCAAAACATCAATTTGTTTTTCAACAACATCTTCATACTGGCATGGCTTATTCCACGAATAACAATATCCTATAATCAACGATTTAATATGCGATTCGTCCCATTCGGAATAAATGTTAATTCCAGTATCTCGCCAATGCAAATAGCATTTTTTTGTTCTATAATTGCTACCATAATTGGGCTGGATATTTATACAAATATCGCATATCGAATATTCCGACCAATTTTTAATTTGATTTTGAATATTGTTTCCATTATATCCTTGCCCCGTATACTTAAAACTCTTTTTATCAATCAATGGTTTTATGTAAGTTGAATATCCGTGATTAGACTCTGTGCGATTATCACAATATTCCAAATGAGCCACGAAATATTCCAACAGGTGCTTAAATTTTAAAATTTCATAATCTTTCAATGCCTCTGCCAATTCGCTTCGCAATGTCCAGTCGAATAGTCCGTCGGATGTATCTCGACCTTTTGCCATAGGCAACGGCCAATATGTTTCTTTCGTACCTTCAAATCTTTCAATGTGTATGTTTAGAATGTCGGATGCAAGCATTCCAAAATGAGTTATCTGACTATTTATTGCTTGTGCATTTAGGTTGTGTTTTTCCGCTAAATGTTTGCAAGAGGCAGTGTAGTCAGGCTCGTCGCAAAATAGCAGCAATTTGTCGATATAATCTTGTTTGCAAGATGGAGAATTCAACACGCTTAACCATTCTTCTTTTGAGATGTTTAGTTTGCAGGAATGTACTCCATTATAGATTTCCATTTTTAAATTTTCCATTTGTATATAGATATTTTATTAGACATTTGCTTTTAATTTTTTCCGTTCTTCCGCAGAATCCTTTAACAAAAGTCGATGTGGAAAAACGAATTGCAAATATACATCATATTCCTGCTTTTTTTTCACATTTTTATGCGAAAAATCACTCTTGTCTTTCAATTTCCACCTTCAGCGGTTGGTTGTCGTAGCACCATTTGCGGTGATTTGACATCTGTTCGGAAATGAATGTCTTGATGCCGTCCATATTCCAGTCGAAAGCATCTCCGGCATCGATCAGGATTTCAGTGAGGCGGTTGATGGCTTGCGAGTGATATACGCCTGACACTTGGTTGAAGGTTTTCCCGGTGGCATGGGCTACGGCGTCGATGGTCTCAACAGCTCCGCTGAGTTCTTCAAACAACAAGTCTTCGTTGTGACGATTACGTTTCCTGTTATCTTGTTTTACCATAGTATATAGCGTTTGTTTCGGCTGCAAAACTAAAACGGAGGTGTGCCGAATGTGGGCGCACCTCTGTCGGATTGATGAAAATTTCAAGTTTTATTTTGTCATTATTTTTTTTGCGATTTGAGATAATGATGAGCGTTTGTCGCTTCATTATCTCCCTTGATTTCAAGGGCGTTCTTGTTTTTGGCGTTCAAAGGTGAAATAACGGATTGTCCTGTTCGAGCTTCTATGTTTTCTCGGGCGTCTTTTGCCACGCTACCGCCTTCAATAGCAATCTGTCGGCTTTCTTCAAATGTTTCAGGATCGCGCGATTTGGAAATGGCGGTAGTGGTAACCTCAGCCAACATATTCAGCACCAGTTCAATGTTGGTCATATTGTCGCGCAGATTTTCTTTTTTCAGATTCTTGAATTGTTTGTATTGCTTCACCGAAAATCCGCTCCAAGCTTTGGTCATCTCGTTGGTCAAGATGGCATAGTCTTTTTCAAGTTCGATGCCATGCGCTTTCCATTCATCGGTCAGTTCCTTGCGCATTTCAATGGTCTGCAGACGTTGGTTTATCCAACCTTCTGTGTAGCCTTTTGCACGATAAAAGTCGGCACCGCGCAAGATGGCCTTCTCCGGGTCGGCAATTTCGTCCAAACGCTCGCTGCCCACCTGTGCCAACCACATCTTGAAAGGTTCTGCTTTAGGCGAGGGTATGGATTGTATGAGACGCAGAAGTCCCTTTGTGTCAAGAACATCCGTTTCTCTCATTTTTCCATCCGCAGCTATCATTTTCAACCGGTGACAAATTGTCACCAGTTCACTTCCCTCTTCTGAAAGACGTTGCCTAAGTTTGTTCCAATACTTTCTTGCTGTCTGATAGTCAGCGCTATCAGTCAACACTTCCACCACATCCACCACGGAGAAATACCATTCCTCTTCATCTTCGTTCCATGTGGTGCGTATTTTCCTGCTTTCAAATAGTTTGATTTTGTTTTCCATCATTGTTTGATCTTTTGTTTTACTTGATGTCATTAGATGCTGCAAATCTACGATTATATTTTTCTCATTCACAATATCTCCCTCGCTATCGCTGCGCAGGCTTCTGCATCTGCCAATGCGTGAACTTTGCAAACTACAACTATATTTCAAATGCAAAAGTAAGTATATGATACAAGAGCCAATGGACTATTGTTGTGCTAACCAATCCAACGCATAAATCTGCCGTATACCGTTATGCGAAATCTCAGGATCAGAATCCATTGTCAGCAGAAACTTCGGATTGTGATCCTTCACGGAATTCAAAGGGGCGATTTCTCTGGTCAGTGTCTGTTCATCGCGTACTGTGAGAGCAACTTGATAATATTCCACAAGACCATCTTTAAATCTGATGAAATCAATTTCCTTATCACCGCTTTTGCCAACCATGACCTTATGTCCCGACCTGATAAGATGCAGATACACAATATTCTCAAGCAAACGTCCCAAGTCACCGCCGCGCAAGCCAAGCAACATTGTTCTCAACCCGACATCCGAAAGGTAATACTTTTGTCCCGTGCGCAAAAGCTCCTTGCCTTTGGCATCATACCTTGGAACCCTATAAAACAGGTAACTTTCCGTCAGCAATCCAACGTATGTTTCCACTGTATGCGGAGAAATCTTGCAACCTCCAGCCGCCATAGCATCAGCGATACCCTTTATTGATGTCATATTGCCTATATTGTCAGCCATGTAACGGACCAACCTGTCTATAGCATCAGCCTCTTGAACCCTACCTCGTTTCATCACATCTTTGATGACAATCGTTTGATAGATGTTTTGCAGATACACCCTGATGGCCTCATCCGTAGGCAATTGCAACACGTATGGCAAGGTGGTACTGGTTATGAATCTGTTGTAGCATTTCTCAGCGGAAAGTCCGGTGGCCTCTATCATCTCTGCCATAGAGAGGGGCAGTACATGTATCTCCACATACCTTCCACTGAGCAAGGTGGCGATTTCGCCTGACAACATATAGGCATTCGACCCTGTCACATAAATATCCACATTTTGCCGCAACTGCAAACTGTCAACAACCCTCTCAAACCCAGCCACCTGTTGTATTTCGTCAAAAAATATGTAGTATTGCGCATCATCCTCTATTCGTCCCGACACAAAGTCATGCAAAGCATGGTATTCCAGCAATGGTTCTGAGGCTACGTCCTCAAAATTCACACTGATAATGTGACTTTCATCCACACCATTTGCTCTCAATTGTCGTTGAAAAAGCATCATCAACGTACTTTTCCCCGAACGGCGAAGACCTGTAATCACCTTCACAACACGCTTGTCACGCCACATATTCAGCTGGTTGACATAGTTTTTGCGATTTAAATATTCCATGATTCCATTTTGTTTTCATGTTGCAAAAATACAATATTTTTGCACTCCATTGCAAAAACTACGTAAAAATACAAAGTTTTTGAAATGGAGTGCAAAGGTTCCTTAAAATATGGAAAGGATGTATCAGGTGCATGTCCTTCGTTATCTCTTTGTCAAGCATCTCATTCCAGTTGTCGAGTGAATCGCCAAGATAATATGCAAGGCAATGACTCGCTTCCGCATTTCTTTAGCTTGTGTGCCAATATAAGTCACACATCCAATAATTCAACAAATATTTCACGCGTTATTTTGACATTATTTTCTTTACGATTTGAAATAATCTTGTATTTTTACGAACTGAAAATAGGAAAAATTTCAAATATGAGTTCGCAAAACAATCTTAGCATTTTAAGCGAGCAAAAACTACAAAGGCTTCTTGATGGCGAAACGCTGGAACTTTGCACGAAACACGAACAAAACATTTCGTTTCGCTTCTGTTGAATCGGTGGAGAGGAATATTAATTATTGCTGTCAGATAGAATTTTTTTGAGGGGTTTGTACATATTTGACACTTTTGTGAGTCAACTTTTTTCAGGGTAAGACATCCGAGGAAGTTCCTGAAACTTGTGCGGTCAACAACCTGATATTCGGTCTGTTCATCGCTCAAATTGTACATCCGTTGAAGCACAAGCGTCTTGAACATCAGCACATAGTCGTATGGCTTTGCCCCCGCCTTCGTCAGACGCTCACGGTACAAACCCGCCTCCAATGTCTCTCGGAACATCTCGAAATCAATCGTTTCCGCAAGCCTTCCCAGCGGGTTACCCAATGAGGTCAACTTTGAAACCATATCTTCCGAATCAAATAAACTTTGGTTGCCAAGTTTTCTGTATGCCCTTTTGTACGTATCCATTTTATCCTCAAATTTTTGGCAAATATATAGATATTTATTTGATTATCAAAGAGTTTTATTTAGAAATGCCCTTAAATTAAAATTTATTTATGAATTCATTCCAACAGCTCGGAATTATTTCTTGCCAGAAGCTTTTAGAGTATTTTAACCGCTATCGCCGCGCAAGCCTCGGCATCTGCCAAGGCGTGATGATGATTTTCTAAAATATAACCGCAACGCTCGGCGATGATGTCGAGGTTATGATGGCCGCCGGGCCAGACCTTGCGCGAAGCGATGCAGGTGCAATAAAACTCATAATCGGGATAATCCATCTGATAGGTGCGGAAGGCAGCCTTCAGGCAGTTCTCGTCGAAGGATTTGTTGTGAGCTACAAGAGGCAGTCCGCGCTCACCGTTCATGCTGTTGATGCCTTCGATGCCGTGCCGTTTGAGCAGTGCTTCCACCTTTTCCCACACGAAAGGAAAGACGAGCGCGTTCTCGGTGTCTTTGGCGCATAGCCCATGCACTTGACTGCACCAATAGTTGTAATACTCTGGCTCGGGCTTGATAAGCGAATAAAATCTATTGACAATCTCACCGTCGCGCACGATGACGACGCCAACCGAACAAACCGATGAACGCTCGCAGTTGGCAGTCTCAAAATCTATGGCTGCAAAGTCTTTCATTATATCTCATGTTATTTTTTAATATTCCAAGTCATGCAATGCAGGGCTCCACCACCTTCATAAACCAAATCTTTCATGCGAAAAGGCTCTACTTTACAATCAGGGTTGGCATCTTTAATATAGCGGAGTGCTTGTTTGTCTTCTTCAATTCCAAATGCTGGCATTAAAATGTTATTTCCAACTTGAAGGTAGTTGACATATGCCCAATTCAAATCATCATTCGGCTTTTCAATGTCAAATCTCATGACAGTGATTTCAAATCCTTTTTCTTCAAGTAGATGCTTTATCGTTTCGGCTTCTTTGCAATCCGTTTTGAAGTGGTCTGTCATCAGGACTTTGTTGCCATTACACCAATGAATAAATCCATCCGAGTGTCCGAAAGGTTCTTCTTCAGATATTTTGTGCCACGGGATAAAGATGATTTTGTGATTAAGCTTTTTCTGTAATAGGCGGATGAAATCCGAATCATACTTTTCCTTTCCATTTTCCGTGAAAACCTTATCGGTAATTACAAGAAACTCTCCGCAGGCAGATATGTTACCGCCATCAATGATGAGGCTGGTTTCACTATAGGTGATGTCTAATTCATCACAAATCTGCTTTGGATTTGAAATGTATTCACGGTAATTCTCCTGCGCTAAATAATCCGGTTGGTATTGGTAGAGAAGAAAATCATTCTCGGACAATTGCAATGGCATGTAATCCCTTACCCAAATGTCGCGAGTGTGGCTAAGCAAGCCCCATTTTATGCCCATGACATTCAATTTTTTCGTCAGCCGATTGAATGTGTCAGGATACCATTCCTGAAGTCTATCGGAAAGATAAACAAAATTTGTCTCTTTATCGTAAATCATTTGTTTATTGTAAATCTGTATTTTTGGTCGTTGAATGTTTTTAGTTCTGATGTTAATGTGCTCTTATCAAAATGCGATTCGCAAAAACATGAACACAAATTGTTACTGGTTTTCTTTTCGGCAGTTTTGCATGAGCCCAAGAGGTTGAGTCTGGTTGATTCTATGATTGTTTCTTCTTTGTGATTCTCCATAATAAGAATCGGATTGTCTTGATAACGTGACAGGGCATCGGTTTCCCGGAATAAATCTGCCACTTTCCAAGGACCATCAAGAATGTCACCCGAAGCAAGTTCCTTGATCTGCCTGATAAGGATTCCGCCGAAAAAGGCATCATGAGTCAAGCGATATTTATACGAGACTTTATTTTTCGTCTCAATACGGACTCTTTCAATCTTACTTTCAAAATTTAAGTCTATTCCACCAAAATCATTTATATACCAGGTAAGTGCTTTGCTTTGTCTAGGATGCGTGGAAATATCTCTGTGATTGTCACTGAAGTAGTAGAATTCAAGGTCAATAAATCGGTAATGCATTCCTCGATATTCTATCGAGCATTTGTTTATCAAAAACTCTGCTATTTTTTTAAAACGTAATGCAATTGAATCCTTTGACTCATTTTTAGGAATTAACATCCAGGAACTTAATTCTTCCAAGGGAAGTATCTGTCTCATATTCTTTTGTTCCATATAAAACACAAATCAGTCGTTTTGATATTTATTCCACATTCTCTTAATAATCCCAGCCATTTCCTTGCGCAGCCAAAGCGGTTCGAGCACTTCCAACTCTTCGTTGTTCCACAGCAATTCCTGAATGAAGTCGTGTTCGGGGCGAACTCTCAGTTCGAAAATGCTGAATTGTCCGTTGCGCTCGGTTTCCACTTGCGATTCGTGCATGGGCAGGTCGCGAAGATAGTTGGCTTGCTTTGGCGACACCTTGAGCACCACGGTTTCGGGTTTGGTCTTGCCGCCCGCGATGATGCCGAAGCAGCCGTCGAAAAACTCTTTTGGCTTGAAATCCTCCGGATACTCGAATGAGTGGCTCGACAGCCGGAAATCGCGGATGCGGTCGAGGCAAAACACGCGGTCTTCGTTGGCAGGCCATTTCCGTCCGACCATGTACCATCGTTGACGGAAAAGCTTCACACACAATGGCATGAGATAATGCTCCTTCTCGTCTTCACGCCAATAGTTGTAATAGACAATGTGAATGAAACGGTTCTTCTTCATCGCATTGATGATGGGGTCTAAATATTCTCGTCCGCTCGGCACTTCTTCAAGAATAATTCTGTCCTTGATCGATTTGCTTCCGCTGAGCGAATTGCTGACGGAGTACGTGTCTAACAGCCAGTTTTCGATGTTTCCCTGCCTCAAGTCTTCATCGTTGTCAATGTAATATCTGTAAGGTGCTGTTTTTTCGCATTCAATGTTCAAGCCGAAAGTGTCAAGAATCGCCCACTTCCATTTGATGAAGGTGCGTTTCAGCATCGGTTTGCCTCGGCTGATGTCATCGTCTTCAATCCATCTGCTGTTAAGCTCTTCAAATGTTATCTTGCGGGCGGAATGTATGGTGTTTGCTATCCACGCGAGTTTGTTTGTCTGATTCAGCGGCATGACTTATCTGTTTGTTAAAAATTCGTTCTGCGAATATAGCGAATATATATGCCCGTTGTGGGCATAAGTTGTTTTTTATTTGGCGTATAGGTCGAAAGTAAATGGGCATAAAAAAGTTTCGGCGCGATGAAATCGCGCCGAAACTTTTTTTGTTTATTCCAATTTGGAATTATTTCTTCTTCTTGTCGCCTGATTCAATCAGTTTCTCATCATATTTCTTGCCTTTGAACAGCATGTAGGCTATAGGCGAGGCAATGAATAATGAGGAGTAGGTACCGGCAAACATACCGACGAGCAACGCGAAGACGAAGCCGCGGATGGTCTCGCCGCCGAAGATGAAGATGGCGAGCAACACGACGATGGTCGAACCTGACGAGTTGATGGTACGAAGCAACGTGCTGTTGACACCGCTGTTGATGCGCTCCTTCCATCCCTTCTTGGGGAACAACGTGACGTTCTCACGGATACGGTCGAAGATAACCACAGTGTTGTTGATGGAGTAACCGATGATGGTCAAAACTGCCGCGATGAACGACTGGTCAACCTCCATGCTGAACGGTAAGATGTTGTAGAACAACGAATACATACCGATGACGAGGATGGTGTCGTGCGCAAGGGCGATGATTGACGACAGACCGTACTGCCATCTCTTGAAACGGATGGCGATGTAGATGAATATCACCACGAGTGAGATGATGACGGCAAAGACGGCTTTCCTTGTCACGTCGTCGGCGATGGTCGCACCGACTTTCTGAGAACTCATGATGCCGAGCATCAAATCGCTCTTGTCGCTGTCGGAAGTGAACTGGTCGTAAGTCAAATCCTTGTTGTAAAGGCCTTTGAGACCGTTGTAAAGCATGTTCTGAATCTTGGCGTCGATTTCTGGATCGTTGCTTTCGATTTCATATTTCGTCGTTATCTTGACCTGACGGGCAGGACCGTAAGTCTTGACTTCTGGCATTTCGTTCTTGAACTCGGCAACAGTGGCGAGTGCATCACGTACCTGTTCCACGTTGACATCCTTGTCGAAACGGACGACATAGTTACGTCCACCCTTGAAGTCGATGCCGAGGTTGAGTCCGCGGTAGGCGAGTGAGCCGAAACTGAGGACGATGAACGCGCCGGCGATGACGAATGCGACCTTCGAGAATCCGATGAAGTCGAATGTGGTGTGCTTCAGGAAGTTAGCCGTCATCTTCGAAGAGAAGTTGATGTTCTTTCCTTTCTTGAGCCAGCCTTCGAATATGAGACGGCTGATGAAGATCGAAGTAAAGAGTGATGTGCAGATACCGATCATCAACGTCGTTGCGAAACCTTGGACAGGGCCTGTACCAAATTCGAAGAGGATGAAACCGGTGAGGAAAGTCGTTATCTGACCGTCGAGGATGGCCGAATAAGCGTTGGAATAACCGTCTGCAATGGCTGTATGAATACCTTTGCCGGCCATGATTTCTTCCTTGATACGCTCGAAGATGATGACGTTTGAGTCAACTGCCATACCGAGCGTAAGGACTATACCTGCGATACCTGGAAGTGTAAGGACTGTTCCGAATGAGGCGAGGACGCCGAACAGGAAGAAGATGTTGACTAAAAGCGCGACATCAGCGGCGAAACCTGCTTTCTGATAGAAGAACAGCATATAGACGAGGACGAGGCAGAATGCGATAACCATTGACCAGAGTCCTGAATTGATGGCTTCCTGTCCGAGTGAAGGACCGACGACGTTTTCTTCAAGTATTCTTGCCGGAGCGAGAAGTTTACCTGCCTTGAGGATGTTGGCGAGGTCTTGTGCTTCTTCGACTGTCATGTCACCGCCGGAGATGCTTGAACGTCCGCCTCCGATTTCGTCGTTGACGACGGGATATGAATACACATAGTCGTCGAGGACGATTGCCACCTGACGGCCGATGTTGTCACCTGTGAGGCGTTTCCAAGCTTTCGCGCCTTCGCTGTTCATCTGGATTGTAACCTCGACGCGTCCGTTGGGGTCGTAGTCCTGACGTGCGTCAACGACAACGCCGCCGTCTAATGATGCTTTGCCCTGGTTGGCTTTGAGTGCCACGAGGTCGATATATTCGACTGTGTTGTCGCCGTTGCCGTATTTCGACGGTTTGACGCACCATGCGAGTTTCATGTCGCGCGGGAATATCGTTTTGACCTGTTTGAGCATTCTGTTGATGTTGGCCGTGTCTTTCACGAGGGCCATACCCACGCGGGCTGTCTGTGCCGGCTGTACGCCGTTGCCCTGGTTGTAATATGAGGGGGAGAGGATGCTGTAGAGCGGGGCGG
Organism: Bacteroidales bacterium; assembly: GCA_024400195.1. Classification (GTDB taxonomy): domain Bacteria; phylum Bacteroidota; class Bacteroidia; order Bacteroidales; family F082; genus Limimorpha. Next base: position 29,016 of record JAKSNC010000004.1, on the reverse strand, counting down.
TCTCGGCTAACGACTTCGCACTGTTGGCTGAGTCGGCTTCGTTGAGTCTTTCGATGAGGTCGGTGCTGTCTGTCACAACTGCATTCTCTTCAACGACCTGCTCTTCATTTTGTGCTTTTTCAGCCTTGTTCATCTCGGCGATACGGTTGTTCGCTGCATCGAAATACTGGCAGACCTCGTTGAAGTTGTAAGTCTCCCAGAACTCGAGTTGTGCCGTCCCCTGAAGGAGTTTGCGGACACGCTTCGGGTCTTTGATGCCGGGAAGCTCGATAAGGATTCTGCCGGAGTTTTCGAGTTTTTGGATATTGGGCTGAGCGACGCCGAAACGGTCGATACGCGTTCTCAAAATCTGGAATGAACGGTCGATGGCACTGTTGGCTTCCTCTTTGATGACTTTAAGGACTTCTTCGTTAGTCGAGTTGACTGTTATGCCTTTGTCTTTGAACTCATAAAGGAAGATGGCCGCGAGTTTGGCGTTGGGGTCGAGTTCTTTGTATGCGTCTCCGAAGAGGTCAACAAAGTCGCGCTGGCTGTTGAGGTGCTGCTCGTTAGCCTTTCTGACGGCTTCCATAAATGTCGCGTCATCTTTGTTGGTACCGGCGAGTGCTATGATGATGTCCGGAACGGAAATCTCCATCATCACGTTCATACCGCCCTTGAGGTCAAGACCCATGTTGATTTCCTGTTCCTTGGCTTCGCGGTAGTTGTGACCGAGAATCGGATAAATCTTGACGCTTCCCATAGAGTCAAGATAATACGTTTCTCTTGCACTTTGAACCGAGTCGAGTACCACGTTGTACAAACTCTCGCTGCCTTCAGTCAAAGCCTTCGCTGTCTGTTCGGCTTCTTCGCTTGTGGCATAGGCCTTTGCCCTCTTCTCAACTCTTCCCGTCAGGAACGTGAAGGAAAGCTGATAGAGGCACAAAACTGCCAAAACAACTGCCAAAAGCTTGATAACTCCTTTGTTTTGCATTGTAAATCAGTTTATTTATTTGTAATAAAATTGTTTATAATTCGCGATTTTTTTGAAGTTGCAAAGTTATTGATTTTTTTGACACATTCGACATTAAATTTATCGGCTCGCACAAACAAATTGCGCCATGTCTCGGGATTTGTTTTATTTCCTGATCCATTTCCAGAGCTCTTTCCACGTCAGTTTTTTGCCGTACATAAGTATTCCGGTTCTGTAAATCTTTGCCGACATCCACGTGATGAGCACGAAGGTGGCGAATAAGATTGCGGCCGAAACAGCCACCTGCCAATATGGCACTCCGAAAGGTATCCTCATCATCATCACTATCGGTGACGTGAACGGAATCATTGATAACCATAGTGCGAGGTTGCCGTCGGGCATATTTATGATAGAGCCGAACATTATTATACATATTATAAGTGGGGCGGAGACGACGATGGAGAACTGCTGGTTGTCGGCTTCGCTGTCGCTGATGCTTCCAATCGCTGCAAACATCGCGGCGTAAAGGAAATAACCTCCGATGAAGAAGATGAAAAATCCCGTTATTATCGCAGGGAAGTTGATGGAACTGACGACGTCGTTAACTGAAGTGATGATTTCCTGCGTTGATGCGTCGCCGGCCATCTGCTGTACCAATTCTCCGTTGCCCATAACGGCCGGAGCCACTGTGAATATGCTGAAAATGAAGTATAAAACGGCGGTCAGTATTATCCAGATGGCGAACTGCGTGAGGCCTACGAGGGCGATTCCGAGTATTTTGCCCATCATCATTTCGAATGGCTTGACGGAGCTCATCATGATTTCCACGATGCGGTTGTTCTTCTCTTCCACGATGCCCTTCACCACCATGCCTCCGAAAATGAATATCACCGTATAAATAATGAGGCCTGATATTAAGCCCAATCCGGCTGACAAATCGTCGAAACTCTCGTGTTCCTCCTCTTCGTCAATGCGTATCGTGGCTACGTTGACGGTGGTTCTCGTCGATTTGACAATCTCCGGGTCGATGCCGAGTGCCATGAGTTTCTGATGCTCGAGTTCCTTCTCCATCATTGTCGTGATGTTGGCGGTCGTGCTCATTGGTATTTTGTCCTTGCTGTAAAGTCTCGCGTTGACGGGGACGTTCATCGTCGTTGCCGGAATGTGGAGTACGGCGTCGAAAACGCCTTCGTCGATGAGTTTCTTCATTTCCTCGACATCGCTGTCATTCTTATAAATAAACGCCGTCGCGTAAGTCTCCTTGAATTTTCCGGTAAAGATTTCCGTCTCGTCTATCACGGCGATATTTTGCTTGTCCGCCATTTTGTCGGAAGCCAGCACAATGATGGCGGGAAGTACCATCAGAGCCGCAAAAATGATGGGCATCAGTATCGTCATGATGATGAAGCTCTTCTTCATCACACGTGTCGTATATTCCCTTTTGAGTATCGTTACAAGTTTCATTTTGCCTTATTTTTGTCATTTGATTTCCCTGATGAATATCTCGTTCATTGAAGGTAGTTTTTCCTTAAACGATGTTATCTCGCCTTTGCGCATGATGCCGGCAATCATTTCGTTGACGGTGACGTTGTCGTTTTTCTTTATGACCATCGCGGTTTCTCCGAACTTGTTGGTTTCCTGACTGATGATGTCGAAGAAATTCGCGTCGGGCGTTATTTCCGAATCTGATTTGACAATCGTCTCGAAGATGTTTTCCTTGAACCGATGTTTGATGTCGTGGACGCTGCCGTTAAGTATGTTCTTTCCGTGGTTGATGAGGACGATGTCGTCGCAAAGTTCTTCCACGGAAGCCATGTTGTGCGTGGAAAGGATTGTCGTAGTGCCTTTCCTATTGAGTTCGATGATTTCGTTCTTGAGGAGTTCCGCGTTGATTGGGTCGAAGCCGCTGAAAGGCTCGTCGAATATCAGCAGTTGCGGCTCGTGGACGACCGTCACGATGAACTGAACCTTCTGCTGCATTCCCTTGCTCAGCTCTTCGACTTTCTTGTTCCACCAGCTTTCTATTTCGAATTTGCGGAACCATTGTTTGAGGCGCGTTTCGGCGTCTTTTTTCGTCAGGCCCTTGAGTTGTGCGAGATAGACGGCTTGTTCGCCGATTTTCATTTTTTTGTAAAGTCCGCGTTCTTCCGGCAGATAACCGATTCTGTCGGTGCAGCTTCGCGAGATTGTTTTTCCGTCGAAGCTTATCGTTCCGCTGTCGGGCATCGTTATCTGATTGAGCATCCGTATCAGCGTCGTCTTTCCGGCTCCGTTGGGCCCGAGGAGCCCGAAGATTTTGCCGTCTTCGATGTTCAGACTCAGGTCGTCAATGGCCTTGTAACCGTCGAACTGCTTGTTGATGTGACTTATCTCTATTCTCATAATCTGTTTTGAAAGTGTTTTAAATGCTTGGTTTTAACGAAGGTTATAGACCGAAAATCTTCCTGAAGGTGCTTTTTTCCTTTTCGGTGACTTTCGGCTTGATGTTTTCGTTGTCGGCGATTGCTTTGAATATTTTTTCCTCTTCGCTGTTGATTTTCTTGGGAATCCACACGTTGACGTTGACAATCATGTCTCCTCTTCCGTAGCGGCCGTAAATCGGGAGGCCTTTTCCTTTGAGGCGGATGGTGTCGCCGCTCTGGATGCCTGCCGGTATTTTGACCGTCGTTTTTGTTCCGTTGATGAGCGGTATTTCGACGTTGTCGCCGAGGACGGCCTGCGGAATGCTGATGAAGAGGTTGTATATGATGTTTTCCTCGTCTCTGATGAAGTCGTTGTTTTTTTCTTCGATTATCTGTACGATGAGGTCGCCGGGGACGCCGTTTCTTGCGCCGGCGTTGCCTTTGCCGCGCAGGGCGAGCTGCATTCCGTCGGAGACGCCGGCCGGTATTTCGAGGTCGATTATCTCTTCGCCTTTGATCACGCCGTTACCTTGGCAGTCGGGGCATTTGTTCTTGATGATGCGTCCTTCGCCGCCGCAGGTGGGGCAGTCGCTTATCTGCTGCATCTGTCCGAAGATGCCGTTGACGATTCTCACAGTCTGTCCGCGGCCTTTGCATGTCGGGCAGGTCTCGAAACTGTTATTGAGTGCTCCGCTTCCGCCGCAGTGGTTGCAGCGCACGTATTTGTTTACTTTCACCTTCTTTTTAACGCCTTCCGAAATGTCCTGAAGCGTCATCTTCACATTGATGCGCAGGTTGCCTCCGCGGTGAACGCGCTGTTTCGCGCCGCCTCCGCCGAAGCCTCCGCCTCCAAATCCGAAGCCGCCTCTGCCGCCGAAGTTGAATCCTCCGATGCCGAGGTCTTCGAAAATGTCGCTGAAATGCGAGAATATGTCGTCCATGCCGCTGAACCCCTGGTTGCCGCCCATTCCGGCATGCCCGAACCTGTCGTAACGTGCCTTTTTGTCAGGGTCGCTGAGGACTTCGTATGCTTCCGCCGCCTCTTTGAACTTCTCTTCGGCGTTTTTGTCATCGGGATTTCTGTCGGGATGGTACTTCAACGCCATCTTGCGGTATGCCTTCTTTATCTCGTCGGCACTCGCGTCTTTTGAGATTTCGAGAATCTCGTAATAGTCTCTCTTTTCCATTGGATAAATATTACGCGCCTACGACGACTCTCGCGTAGCGAATCACTGTTCCGTTCAGTTTGTAGCCTTTCGTGATGACGTCAACGACCATGTTCTTCATCGATTCGTCGCCAGGCACCGTGGTGAGGGCCTCGTGTTCGTCGGTGTTGAACTCTTTGCCTTTCGCCTCTATCTCTTCAAGTCCCCTGTCTTTGAGCGTCTTTAAAAATTTATTGTAAATCAACACAATGCCGTCAAACTGACTTTTATCTTCCATTTTATTGATAGAGTCGATGGCTCTTTCGTAGTCGTCTAAGACAGGCAGAAGGTCTTTCATAAGCGGTGCCGACGACATCTTCATGCTGTCGATTTTCTCTTGTGCGGTACGTCTTCTGTAGTTGTCGTATTCGGCATAGAGACGGAGATATTTGTCGTTCAGTTCCTTGTTTTTCTCCAAAGCCTCTGTCAGTTCGTCAGTGTCTTTTTCCTCGTTATCGGGCTGGGCCGTCTGTGCGTTTTCCTGTTTTTCGTTCACGTTGTTTTCGTTGACGACTTCTTCTTTTTTAGCTGTCTCTTCTTTTTTATTCTTGCATTTTTTCATTTTATGAAAGATTTTGTCTGAAAAATTTGAAAAAAATCGCGGTTTTTAAGCCGAGGCGTTTTAGTGTCAAACTCTGTACCGACGACAAAATGTCATATTCTCTCAATGTCGGCGCCGAGGCTTCTGAGTCGTTGGTCGATATATTGGTAGCCTCTGTCGATCTGGTCGATGTTGTCGATGATGCTTGTGCCTTGTGCTGACAGTGCGGCGATGAGCAGTGACACGCCGGCTCTGATGTCGGGCGATGCCATCCTGATGCCTCTCAGGGCATGCGATCTGTCGAGTCCGATGACGTTGGCCCTATGCGGGTCGCAGAGTATGATTTGCGCTCCCATGTCGATGAGTTTGTCAACGAAGAAAAGTCGGCTCTCGAACATCTTCTGATGGATGAGGACGGTGCCTTTGGCTTGTGTTGCGACGACGAGGACTATGCTGATGAGGTCGGGGGTGAAGCCGGGCCATGGTGCGTCGGCGATGGTGAGAATGCTGCCGTCGAGGAATGTCTCGACTTCGTAGTGCTCTTGTGCCGGAATGTGGATGTCGTCGTTGTCTATTTCCATCTTGATGCCGAGTTTTCTGAAAATAGACGGTATGATGCCGAGGTCTTTCACACCGGCGTTTTTGATGGTGAGTTCGGAGCCTGTCATAGCGGCCATCCCGATGAAGCTGCCCACTTCAATCATGTCGGCGAGAAGTCGGTGCGATGTGCCGTGAAGTTTTTCTACTCCGTTGATAACAAGTAAGTTAGAACCTATTCCGCTGATATTTGCGCCCATAGCTGTCAGCATTCTGCACAGTTGTACGATATAGGGTTCGCAGGCGGCGTTGAATATCGTCGTCGTTCCTTTTGCCATCACTGCGGCCATCACGATGTTGGCTGTTCCGGTCACTGAGGCTTCGTCTAAGAGCATGTATGTGCCTTTGAGTCCGTCGGACGGGGCGGTCACGGCGTAGTAATGTCTCGCTTCGTCGTATTCGAGTGTCGCGCCCAATTTCTGAAGTCCGATGAGGTGCGTGTCGAGGCGTCTGCGGCCGATTTTGTCGCCGCCCGGTTGCGGAAGATAGCTTTTGCCGAATCTGGCGAGGAGTGGGCCGAGAATCATGACGCTTCCACGGAGACGTGTTGCCTTCTTGTTGAAGTCTTCGCTGTCGAAGTAGTCGAAGTTGATGTCGGCGGCGCGGAACGTCACGGAGTCGCGTCTGTCTCTTGTCACTTCGACACCCATTCCGCCGAGGAGCTCGATGAGGTTGTTGATGTCGAGGATGTCGGGAATGTTGTCTATCGTCACCTGTTCGTCAGTGAGGAGCGCGGCACAGATGACCTGCATAGCTTCGTTTTTCGCGCCCTGCGGTATTATCGTTCCGTGTAGCCTGTTTCCGCCTTTTATTCTGAATGAGCCCATGTCTGTAGTGTTTTGTGGTTGCTGAAAAGTTGATTAGAATCCCATGTTGTCTTTTGGACGGTTCGTCTTTTTCTTCTTTTTCTTTTTTCTGTTGATATTGTTCGTGGGTTGCGTCGCCATCATCTTGCCGAGAATCTCGTTTGACGGCGTCAGCATGGTGTCTTCCGGCAGTGATAGTTTCCCGTCCGACATCTCCTTCAGGTCGTCGAAGATGACTTGGTTGTTGACGGTGTCGCGGTTCCAGCCGAGGAAGTCGCGTTTCATCTGGTTGGCTATCGCTTTCGCGACGGCCTGGCGTTTTTCTTCGTCTTCGATATTCACGGCCTCGTCAATCATTTCCTTTATGATTTTGCCGTAATGTCCGTGGCGGATGTCGTTTTTCTGATAGCCGATATGTTCCGGTTTGTTGCGTCCTTCTTCGGGCGTCGGGGCTGGGTATGGGCCGTCAACGTCGAGTCTATAGCCGGAGATGATGTGAATGTGGTCCCAGAGTTTGTGAAGATAGTCGTTTGATTCCCTGACCTGCGGGTTCATCTGAGCCATCACCGAGACTATCATTGTGGCGGCTTCGGTGCGTTTGGTGCGGTCTTCGATTTCGAGAAGATGCTCCGCCATCAGTTGCAGGTTCCGTCCGTATTCCGAAATCTTCAGTTTGTCGCGTTGTGTGTTGTATTCGGGTTTTTGTGTCGTTTCCATTATTTATTCTATGATTATCAATTTTGCAAATGTCAGCATCAGCCGTTTGTCGCCTTCCGTGTCGAATGTCACAAGGGCTTTTTTGTTGGCTCCCGTGCCTTCCGTGCTGATGACGTTTCCGAATCCGAACTTGTTGTGATACACGCGCATTCCGGCCTTGATGTCGTCAGGGTCGGCGATGTTTCCCGTGACGTTGCTCGGTCTGGCGGGCGTTGCTGTGGGCGTCGGTGTTGCCCTCGGCGTTTCCTTCTTATAGAAACCGCCTGTCTGTGTCCTTCTGACAAACGGATTGCTGAAGTTGAATCCTTCGTCGATATTTCTTGTGCCTTTGAATGATGCCTTGTGTGTCTGTTCGATGAGTTTTTTGTCGATCTCGTCGATGAAGCGCGACGGCTCGCTGATGGTCAGGCTGCCGTATCTGTATCGACTTTCGGCGTGGCTGAGAATCAGTTTCTTCTCTGCCCTCGTGATGGCGACGTAAAACAGTCTTCTTTCTTCTTCGAGTTCGTCCTGGGTGCCGAGTGACTGCACGCCTGGGAAGAGGTTCTCTTCAAGTCCGACGACATAGACGTAGGGAAATTCAAGACCTTTGGCGGCGTGTATGGTCATCAGCGTCACTGTGTCGTCGTTTTCGTCTTTCTTGTTATCCTGATCTGTCATCAGCGAGGCTTCCTGCAGGAATGCCGAAAGTCCTATTTCGAGGCGTTCGCCCGTCACTTCGTCAACCTGCTTGTCGGAAAACTCCATGATGGCGTTCAGCAGTTCCTCTATATTCTGCACCCTGATGATGCCTTCCGGACTGTCGTCTTCCTTAAGAAATTTGACGAGTCCGATGGTGTCGCAGATATGTTTTGCCGTATCGAAGGCGTTTTCTTTTCCTGCAATCACGGCGAAACTCTGTATCATCGTGGCGAAGTTCCTCAGTTTCGTTGCAGTGCCTTCGTTTATCTCCGGCGGCATTTGTGAGGTTATGATGTTCCAGATGGATGTCTTCTGTTGTCCGGAGGCCACGATGAGGCGTTCTTTTGTCGTCTCGCCGATGCCTCTCGTGGGCGTGTTTATGATGCGCAGCAGAGATTGGTCGTCGTGCGGGTTGATGACGATGCGGAAGTAGGCGAGAAGGTCTTTCACTTCTTTTCTGTCGTAGAACGACATGCCGCCGTAAATCTTGTACGGGATGCCTTGTCTCCTGAGGGCTTCCTCCATAGAGCGCGACTGGCTGTTGGTGCGGTATAGGATGGCGAAGTCTTTGTTTGCGAGCTGCCGCGACATCTTGAATCCGAATATCGAGTTGGCCACGAGGGTGCCTTCTTCGGTGTCGGAGTTGGCGCGCATGACGGTTATCAGTTCGCCGGCTTCCTTGTCTGACCAGACTTTCTTCTCGATCTGGTTTTTGTTGAAGGCGATGACGCTGTTGGCGGCGTTGACGATGTTTTGCGTTGAGCGGTAGTTCTGTTCGAGTCGGATGAGTTTGTAGTCGGGATAGTCTTTCCTGAAGTTGAGTATGTTTTGTATGTTGGCGCCCCGGAAGCTGTAGATGCTTTGGGCGTCGTCGCCTACTACGCAGATGTTTTCGTGCACGGCGGCAAGTCTTCTGATGATGAGATATTGCGCGTAGTTGGTGTCCTGATATTCATCGACGAGGATGTATTGGAACTTGTGCTGGTACTTATAAAGGACTTCTGGGAAGTCGCGGAGGAGGATGTTGGTGTGGAAGAGAATGTCGTCGAAGTCCATCGCGTTGGCGCGGTGAAGTCGGGCGTTGTACGACTTGAAAATCTCGCCTATCAGCGGCTTCTTGGCTTGGTAGTCTTGCTGCTGAATGTCTTTGTTGGCGCAGTATTCTTCGGCGGATATAAGGGCCGATTTGGCCATTGAGATGCGGTTCTGCAGATATTTCACGGGATAGGCTTTGGTGTCGAGTTCCCTTTCTTTGAGGATATTGTTCAGAAGCTGTTTCGAGTCGTCGGTGTCGTAGATGGTGAAGTCTTTGGTGAATCCGAGACATTCCGCCTCGCTGCGCAGAATCCTCGCGAAGACGGAGTGGAAGGTGCCCATCCAGACGTTGCGTCCGGCGTGCGGGTCAACGAGTTTCATAACCCTTTCCTTCATTTCGGCGGCGGCCTTGTTGGTGAAGGTGAGGGACATTATGGAAAAAGGACTTACGCCCTGTTCAATCATATACGCAATCCTATGCGTGAGGGCTTTCGTTTTGCCGGCGCCTGCGCCGGCAATAATCATCACCGGCCCGGAGACGGTCTGCACAGCCTCGCGCTGAGGCTCGTTTAATCCTGTGAGAATATCAGACACTGCAAAAAATTTTAACCTGCAAAGATAAGGATTTTATCAAGGTACAAATCTCGAAACTTTAAGAGAATGAGAAAATTTAAAAGTCTTGTGAAAAGCCGTTTGAAATATGTTGATTTTTTTTGTATTTTTGCAATCTGATTATTAGTAACAAGTTTATTAGTAATAAAAGTATTATATCATGCAAACTCTTTTTATATTTGGGAAAACGGTGAGCGGAGACGCTTTTACAGACAGGGAAAATGAGACGGCAAAATTGGTGTCAAACTTCAGGTATGGAGTGAACACATTCATTGTATCACCTCGCAGATGGGGAAAGACATCATTGGTGAAGAAAGCTAAAACGCAGGCGGAGTGCGAAAAGTTAAAGATAGTTTATGTTGATGTGCATCAATGCCGTTGCGCGGAGGAATTCTGTGAACGTTTCGCATCGGCTGTCTTGACCCAGACTTCAAATAAGATGGAAGAATGGCTTGAAAATGCGAAATCGTTTTTGAGCCGTATCAGCTTCGGGATTAATACCTCGGCGGACATGTCAGGGGAGATGTCGTTGAAACTACAATATCTCCCAAGGGAAAACTCCATGGAAGACCTGTTGCAGCTGCCGGAAAAAATAGCGACGAAGAAAAAGATAAAAGTAATCGTCTGCATAGATGAATTCCAGCAAATCGGGAAATATCAGGATTCTATGAGTTTTCAGACGATGTTGCGCTCCGTCTGGCAGCATCATGAACTCACTTCCTATTGTCTTTTCGGGAGCAGGAAGCACATGATGGAGTCGCTTTTCGACGACACCTCAAAGCCTTTTTACAAATTCGGCGACATTATATATCTGCAAAGGATTCCGGTGAATTATTGGATACAATACATAACCTCAAGATTTAGCGAGGCGAAGAAAACAATAACGGACGAGCAGGCGGAATGGATAGTTGACAAGGTTGATGGAAACTCGTCGTATGTGCAGCAGCTGTCGTGGTATGTGTTTCAGCGGACTGAGAGTGCGGTTACTGAAGACATCCTCAATGCGGCTCAAAATGAGCTTGTTGACCAATGCCGCGAGGTCTTTGAAAGCAAGACGGAGAGCCTTACGGTTGGTCAGATGGGGTTCTTGCGTGCTGTGGCCGACGGCGTGCATGAAGGCTTTTCATCATCAAAAATAATTGAAACGTACAGACTGAACTCATCCGCCAATGTTGCGATAATCAGGAAGTCGTTGATTGATAAGGATTTGGTGATTGAAGAAAATAAGTTGATAAAACTATCAGACCCCGTCATGGGGATTTGGTTGAGACAAGGGTTCTGAATTGTCACCGTCGTTACTGCCGTTTGAAAAAGCGGCATCTTTTTTTGTATAAATCTTTCGCCGAATAAAATTTTTTGTATTTTTGCAACCTTATTAATAATAGGTTCGTTAGCAATAAATACAATGCAAACTCCTTTTGTATTTGGGAAAACGGTAAATTGTAATTTGTTATCAATATGAAAAACATTCGTCTTCTTGCCGTCGTCGTTGCGTCGTTTTTGTGCGGTGTCTTGTCGGCACAGACTTTTGAAACGGCAGTCGAAATGCCATGTACAGGCCCCGAATTTCAATCTGACAAAAACTTCGTCCGCGCTATGGGCATGGGCGAGAGTATGCAGCAGACGGTGGCGAAGAGCAAGGCCCTCACCAACGCCGTGAAGAATATGGCGGGACAAATCTCGGTGATTCTTTCGGCAATGGACATGTATGAAACCAAGAGCGAGATGGTCGGCGATTACGAGGACATCTCAGAGACATTCCAAAGCGTCATCTCAAGCAAGGTTGACTTCAATGCAGGGTTCTCCGTCGTGTGCGAAAAATATGTCACGACACAGAGCTCAAATGGCAGACCGAGATACATGTGCTATGTCGCAGTCGAATATGGCATGGAAGAACTGGCAAAACCCGTTTTCGATGCACTTCAGGGTGACTCCAGAACTCGCATAGACGCGGAGTACGAACAGTTTCTCAAGAACTTAGAAGAAGCAGTAGAATAAATTATCCGGTTATGAGAAAAATCCTCTTTTTATTGGCCTTTATGCCAATTATGGCAGCGGCACAGACTCCGAGTTGGTACGATGCCGACTTCCGCAGAATCAATTATCCGTCGGAAGAATATTTTACGGGCTTCTCCGTCAGACAAATAGCCGGAGACGAAAACGAATCGACAGCCCTCTCCAAAGTGAAGGACGCCGCCCGCGTGGAAGCCGTGTCGTCAGTCAGAGTGCACGTGCAGAACGTCACTGAAGACCAAACTCATTCAAAATCAGTCGAGACGACGATGGGACTGATGGAAGAAATTTACGAGACATTCGACTCGCATACCGTTCTGACCGTCGATGTAGAACTTCCCGGACTGAAGACCGAGACGTGCCGCAAAGGAAACGAAGTGGCCGCCTTCGCATACGTGAAACGCCGCGACCTCATCAGGCAGCTCGACAAAGCCGTGACAGTCAACCTCACCAAGGCAGAATCGCAGATGGATATGGCCGACGAAATGACTAAGCAGGGCAGGAAGATTGACGCCCGCAAACAGATAGAGACTTTAGATAAGACTTTTGCGGAGATAGAACGCGACCAGAAACTGCTCCTCGCCGTCGATAAAGATGCCGACGAAGAAAGCCTTCAGCTCTCCGATACACGCCGCCTTCAGCAGAGATACGTCAGAATGTCGTCTGAACTGAAACACGGCATCAATATCTACCTCAATTGTAAAGCAGACATGTTTGGCAATAGTTATCCTACGTTGACCAACACCATCAAAGGCGAGCTGAGCGAGATTGGTTGTACATTTGTAACTTCAGCGGCAGAAGCAGATTGGGCTGTTTATGTTACCGCCAATGCCCGCGAGTACAATGCCCCAACCATCGGCGGCCATACTACCTATTTCGCATATATTGATGCCACTCTCGCCATTGACAAGGTGGTGACAAACCAAAGGATTTACGAGGATGCTCTAACAGAAAAGGGCGGACATACGCATAATTATACCGAGGCTGCCCGCGACGGGTACAAGCAGATTGCTCCGAAAATTATAGAATTGATTAATCAATACATCAAATAATAAAATGAAAAAACTTCTTACTCTCTGCCTGTTGGCAGTAACAATGTGCGCTGCGGCGCAGACAACGTTGCCTAAAATAGCTGTGTATGTAACCGGTAACGATGATATTAATCCGATATTAGCGTCGAGGTTGGTAAGCACCATTGTCAGTAGTCACAAATATACAGCAGTAGAACGTTCTGCCGCCTTTTTGACAGAACTATCTAAAGAACAAGATTATCAACGCTCTGGAGCAGTGGATGATGACGAAATTTCACGCTTGGGAAAACAGTTCGGTGTGCAATTCGTGTGCGTAGCCTCTGTGGCGGATGTGTGGGACGAGAAGTATATCTCTTCGCGTATTATTTCTGTAGAAACAGGGAACGTGGTCGCTACTGCAAGTGCCTTTGGCAGTATGACCGATGCTAACTCATTGATTGTGTCTTTTAATCAGTTATCCCAAACCTTGGTGGCAAATATGACCAATAGTGCCAAGAACGAAGCAAAAAAGGTGGCTGTATATGTCACCAAGACTGGTAATCGGGATGTGGATATTATCTTAGGTGATCAGTTGGTAGCTGGCTTCTCGAAAAGTAATAAGTATTTAGCCATTGAGCGCACCAATGGTTTCTTGTCTCAATTGAGTAAGGAGCAGGGATATCAAGCATCTGGCGCAGTAGATGATAGCGACTTGGCTCGCATGGGAAAACAGTTTGGCGTAAACTATGTCTGTTTGGCGCAAACTGTGCCTTTTGCGGGAACATATTTTATCAGCACACGCTTGGTGGATGTGGAAAAGGCAGAGATTGTGAATACGTATGATGCAGAAGGTAAGAGACTAAATACTACCAAAGATGTGGTTGCCGTATCTCAAGAAATTGCTGCCAATTTATCTGGTCAGATGATGGCGACGATGTCTTCAAGTGGAAACGAAACCTTCACGATGTCTTCAAGTGGAAACGAAACCTTCACGGTGAATGGAGTGCGTTTTGAGATGGTATATGTGGAGGGCGGCACTTTCACGATGGGGGCGACCTCGGAGCAGGGAAGCGACGCCGAAAGTGACGAGAAGCCTACCCACAGCGTGACGTTGAGTGACTATTATATAGGTAAGTTTGAGGTGACGCAGGAACTTTGGGAGGCTGTTATGGGGAGCAACCCGAGCAAATTCAAGGGTGATAATCTTCCAGTAGATTATGTGAGTTGGGACGACTGCCAGAAGTTCATCACAAAGCTGAACAGCCTGACTGGGAAGTACTTCCGTCTTCCTACTGAGGCGGAGTGGGAATACGCAGCCCGAGGCGGTAAGAAATCGACCAATGCGAAATACAGCGGAAGTTCAAATGTCGTTCATGTTGCATGGTTTGATGGCAACAGCGGCAGACAGACGCATCCTGTAGGACAACTGCGTGCGAACGAACTTGGTATATACGACATGAGCGGAAACGTGTGGGAGTGGTGTCTTGATTGGTATGGAAGCTACAGCAGCGCGAGCCAGACGGACCCTATTGGCTCGTCTTCTGGCTCCAGCCGCGTTCTTCGCGGCGGTAGCTGGTTCAACAGCGCGGGGTACTGCCGTGTTTCGAATCGGGGCAACAATACGCCCGGCTACAGGGGCTACAACGACGGCTTCCGCCTCGTCCTCGTTCCTTAGTTTCACCAAAGGACATCAGTCTGAAATGCTAAGCTGAAGAGAGAAGAAAAGAAAAAAAGAAAAAAACAGAGACAAGGTGTGAAAAGGCGTAAGCCTTGCGGCGGAGCGAGGGACGAGCGTAGCAAGCAAGGCTTGCGCCTTTTCACAAATAAAAAATATGCAGTACAAAATTTATACGATACCTGTAATTGAAGGTGAGTCGGAGACAGAGGAACTCAACAAGTTGCTGCGTGCCAACAAGATTGTCAAGGTTGACAAGGAGCTTGTGACAATCGGCGACAACGTGTTCTGGACGTTTTGCGTGCAATATCTGCTTCCGCCGCTTTCAACGCCTGTCGGGGAAAAGAAGGAGAGGATAGACTACCGCAACGTGCTCGACGAGCAGACTTTCGCCGTGTTTGCCGCGCTGAGGCAATGCCGCAAGGCGATAGCCGAAGAAGATGCCGTGCCGGCATTCGCAGTCTTCATCGATGCCGAACTGGCTGAAATAGCCAAACTTGAAGAGATAACCGAGAAAGGCATAGCCTCGATAAACGGAATCGGCAAACAGAGGGCCGAGAAATTCGGGAGAAGGATAATTGAGAAACTGAATGAAACGGTTCGGTAATCTTGTGCCTGAAATAGCAGATGTGGACAATCTCCTCACCGCATTCTACAAGGCCGTTAAAGGGAAGAGGCTGAACAGCGAAGCGCAATCGTTCGAAAACAATCTTGAACAGAATATCTGCAAGCTGAGGGAAGAATTGCTGTCGGGAAATGTCGTCGTCGGGAAATACCAATATTTCTATATCCACGACCCAAAGTTGAGACTGATATGTGCGGCGTCATTCCGTGAACGTGTGATACATCACGCAATAATGAACGTGTGCCATCAGTATTTTGAAAGGAATCTGATAGAGACGACATACGCCACGCGCCCCGGCAAAGGAATCTACAAGGCGATAGACAGGGCAAGAGCGGCCATGAGAAAATACAAGTATGTCGCCAAATTCGATTTCAGGAAATATTTCGACAGCATCTCACACGATGTCTTGAAATCGAAACTCGAAAGGCTGTTCAAGGACAAAAGGCTGTTGGATGTTCTCTTCAAAATAATCGACAGTTATTCAAAATCGTCTGGCAAAGGCATCCCGATAGGAAACCTGACAAGTCAGTACTTCGCAAACT
Source organism: Bacteroidales bacterium (assembly GCA_024400195.1). Lineage (GTDB taxonomy): Bacteria > Bacteroidota > Bacteroidia > Bacteroidales > F082 > Limimorpha. Next base: position 13,603 of record JAKSNC010000004.1, on the reverse strand, counting down.
TCTATCTTTCGGGAATGGACCATTATATAAAGGAGATTCTTAAAGTTCCTGAGTACATCAGATATATGGACGATTTTCTGGTTTTTTCCAATGATTATGAAACGATAAGGGGTTTTGTCGATAAGATAAAGTCGTATTCGGAAGATGGCCTCGGCCTTTCGTTGAAGCCGGTTGTGATTTCAAATTCAACAGACAGTGTCGGTTTCCTCGGATACAGATTGTATCCCGAAAAAGTGCTGCTGACACAGAGAAGTAAAAAGAGATTCTGTCACAAAATCGTTGTTTACGGAACATTGTTAGAAGAAAAATCATGGACTGAGGAAGAGTATTATGAACACATCACGCCTTTGCTTTCGTATGCGATGCAAGGTTATACGAAAGGTTTGAGGCGTAGGATGATGACGGCATAAACAAAGGCTCCAACCGCGTTCTTCGCGGCGGTAGCTGGAACAACAACGCGAGGAACTGCCGTGTTTCGAATCGGAACAACAATACGCCCGACAACAGGAACAACAACAACGGCTTCCGCCTCGTCCTCGTTCCTTAGCTTAGCATTGAAGACGGATGTCAAAATGGTAAACATGTTTGTGTCGTGTTTGACATTATGGTGTCAAACGAAAACGAGCGGTCGCGAACCGTCGGAAAGCCGGTGCTGGTAGGGAAAATGGATTTTGACCCCGAAAACTCCGGCTTTTTTTTAGTGCTTTATCAACAAGAGGTTGCTCCACTTCGCTGTCGCTTTGGTCGCAAGAGGAAGCTGTTTGTTAATATGAGGTTGTTCGACTCCGCTTTGCTCCGCTCACAATGACGGGCGGTTTGTTTGAAAAAACTAAAAAATAGTTGTGGTGTTGCGGCGAAGCCGCAACACCACAACTATTTATACCACCAACCAACGTCGTCATTGTGAGCGACCGCAGGGAGTCGAACAATCTTTGTTTTAGCCCTCCCAATTGCCGAGCGTCCTTGTGAGCGACCGCAGGGAGTCGAACAATCTCCGGCGCGGCACGAAGCGGGTTGGCCAACTGGGTGAACGAAGTAAAGAACAATAATAAATTTGTTTACGTATATCATTTATTTTCAGTACTTTTTTTTACGATAAAACGGCTTGGAGTGTGATGCTGTTCTCCATCGTTGCAATGGCTTATACTGACTTGTTGAAATCATAATATTCGGCGGATGTAATCGCTGAAAATTATAATATTCGGCGGATATAATCGCCAAAAATTATAATTTTGGCTCGAAAATATCGGAATATTCAGATAAAAGCAGTACCTTTGCCGAAAATTTACGTTTTATGATACAACGGCAACTACAATCTGTTTTGAAGGAGAAACTGCATAAAGGCAAGGCAATTATCTTAATTGGTGCGCGTCAAACGGGCAAGACGACCCTGTTGAAGGAACTGATTAAAGACCAAGACCATGCGCTTTGGCTTAACGCGGATGACATGGACGTGCGCAATATTGTTCAAAGTCTCACAATCTCTCGTCTGCCAAGTTTGGTGAAGCAATACAAATGTATTGTGATTGATGAAGCGCAGCGAATTGAAAATATCGGCTTGCAGCTCAAACTGATTACGGATAACATGCCTGATATTCAATTGTTAGTAACAGGCAGTTCTGCTTTGGAGTTGGCGAATACGATCAATGAACCGCTTACCGGACGCAAGTATGAATATCCTTTATACCCATTGTCTTTCTTTGAATTGCAGGAACATTTCGGTCTGATTAAAGAACAAACGGCATTACCAATTCGGCTCATTTATGGTTCTTATCCGGATGTGGTCTGCCACCCGGGTGAGGAGAAAGAAATCCTCTCGCAGTTGGCAGACAGTTATTTATACAAAGATGTGCTGCAATGGGAACGGATAAAGAAGCCTGAGAAATTACTCAAGCTGTTGCAGGCGTTGGCTTATCAAATGGGAAGTGAGGTCAATTACACCGAATTGGCACAGATTGTGGGTTTAGATAAAGAGACGATAGGTAACTATATCAATTTGTTGGAGCAAGCCAAGGTGGTCTTCCGTCTAAGTTCGTTCAGCCGTAATCTGCGCAATGAATTGAAGCATGCCCGTAAAATTTATTTCTATGATAACGGCATCCGTAATGCGTTGATTAACAATTTTGCAGACGTTTCTACCCGCCAAGATACAGGAGCATTGTGGGAAAACTATTTAGTAAGTGAACGCCTCAAAAACAATCAATATTCATCGCGTTATGTCAATAGTTATTTCTGGCGCACAACACAAATGCAGGAAATTGATTATTTGGAGGAACAGGACGGCAAGTTGTATGCGTATGAATTCAAGTGGAATGTCAATAAGAAAGCCAAATCCAATCCGACTTTTCAGAAGGCTTATCCCGGTGTGCAAATAGAGACGGTTACTCCTCTCAATTATATGGACTTCCTTTTGTAAGGCGCATAATACGTCTGACTTGCGGGGGAGTGTGCTTTTAACATTTCTCAAGTGTTTTTGTAAACGCCTATTTACAGAATCGCCGAAAGCCCACGTTTTTATGTTAAAAAATGTTAAAAATCAAAGTTTTTTGTCGTTTTTCTTTGTCCTATGAAAATCTTTTGTCTAACTTTGCAGCAAGAAAAAACAAAAAAGATATGACATATACAGAAGCGGAAAAACATATCGTCAGTTTTGATTGGGCGGCGAAATATATGCTTCGCGACAAGGCCAACTTCGACATACTCGAAGGCCTCATCACAGTATTGTTGAACGAGAAGGTCACAATCCAGAACATTTTAGAGAGCGAGAGTAACCAGACGGATCCGCGCGACAAGTACAACCGCGTCGATGTCAAGGCGTTGAATTCCAAAGGCGAGATAATTCTCGTCGAGATTCAGCTCAACCGCGAGCAGTACTTTATTGAGCGAGTGCTTTACGGCGTGTCGAAGACCATCACGGAGCACATGTATTCGGGCGACGGCTACGGCAGCATCAAGAAGGTTTACAGCATAGGCATACTCTACTTCAACCTCGGCGAGGGTTCCGACTATGTCTATCACGGCACGACGAGCTTTAGGGGCATTCACACCAACGATACGCTGAAATTGTCCCAAAAAGAGTTGGGCGCGTTGACGATAAAGACATCGGAGGACATCTTCCCCGAGTACTTCCTCATCCGCGTCAAGGCGTTTGACAAGGTTGCCGAGACTCCGTTGGAGGAATGGTTGGACTATCTGAAGTCGTGTCACATCAAGGACGACACGACGGTGCCGGGCTTGCAGGAGGCGAAGAGAAAGTTGAAGTTTCTTATGATGACTCCTCAAGAACGCCGTGCCTACGAGAGGCATTGGGATGATGTCGTCATTGAGGAAGACGTCATAAGCACTTCCCGCGAAGAAGGCTATTATGACGGAAGAATTGATGGATTGGAAGAAGGGCGAGCCGAAGGATTGGAAGAAGGTCTATCGAAAGGAAGAATAGAAGGAGTAATGAACATAGTTCGTACTATGAAGTCCCAAGGTGTGGCCGTTGACTTAATTGCAACCTACACAGGATTGTCGGTCGAAGATGTAGAAACGATGTTGGGAAGTAACCAATGAATGTGGTTCCCATAAATTCTGCGATTTGCCGTTTTGACTTCCAAAAACGTGAATATCGTAAGCCCTTCTAACTTCTAACTTCTAACTTCTAACTCCTCAATAACACATTCGTGTTCCTTTGTCTTTTCGTCGTAATTTATACCGACGAAGAGCATTCTGCCACGGTAATGTTCAAGAAGGTCGTCGTATTTCTTTTCTCTAATTTGGTTTATCGCCGATTCCGCCGACTTATTGTTTTTCAATTCGATAATCATTGCCGGAATATTCGGGACGTATGGAATTAGAGCCAAATCCGCGTAGCCTTTGCCGGTCGGGAGTTCCTTGATGACTGTATATTTCAGGTTCGCGTAGAAATAGGCGAGGCCGATTGCGCTCTGGAACGACGCTTCGTTGTTGTACGTCAATGGGTTTGTGGCACGCATATGCGACTCGGTCAAAGCGGAGGCGACGGCAGCCGCGTCTTTGTTTATCGTGGCCTCAAGAAGTTGTTTCGAGTCGTTGATAAGTTTGATTATGGGCTTATAATCAGCTTCGTATTCAACAGAAATTACCCATTGTTCGCGAATTTCACTGTTTGGTATGTAACATTGCTTTGTTTCACTGTCGTAGGCGAGATAACCGAGATGTATTAAATATGTAAACACGTCGTCTTTTGAGTGAAAATCCGTCATCGTGTTCAAGTACTTATATACGTTCACATCGACTTTTCCGCCTCCGATCATAGTCACGACGTCGTCACGCATGCCATCGAAATTCATTAAAATGTAGAGTTTCAAGGCTTCGTATGAGCCTGTCTGTGTCCAATAACTGCCGAAACGTTTTCTTTCCATCGCACTAACGACGGAACGCGGACTGAATATTTCTTTGATGTTCCCCATATCGTATCCGTCGTACCAGCGTCGGCATTCGTCGTAGTCCATGCCGTACTGTTCGCAAAGGCCTTTTGTTTCTTCTGCAGTAAAACCGACAAATTCCGTTAAACGTCCGGCATCGGTCATCGAATATTCGGCGAACAGATTCAGTTTCGACTGTATTTTGTCGCGCACGATGGGTAAAATTCCGGTCAGATAGGCGAGCGAAATTGCCGGACTTAACGTGCTGTTTTTAAACAAGCTGTTTAAGAATTCCAAGTATTCCTTAAATAATGTTTGAGGGACATTCTCCCTAACTAACACGTCGTATTCATCAATGATGATGACGAAGGTTTCGCCCATCGCAGCATAGATTTCCAACATACAATCACCGAAATTACGGCAATAGGAGAAATCTATATCAGGATATTCACGAACGAAGTCCCTCATTATCTTTTCCTGCATAATTTGCAAAAAATCTTCGTGGGAACTCATATATTCACCGTTAAGGTCTATCTTGATGACGTTCAGTTTGTTGAGATACTTTTCGAAGCTTGGATGTTGGGCAATCTTCAAATCCTTGAACAACTCGCGGGAATCGCAGCCTTTTGAATAATAAGCCGAAATCATGTTGCCGGCCATGCTTTTACCGAAACGGCGCGGACGCGAGACGCACAGAAAATTTCCATTAGTGTTTATCAATGCGTTTAGTTCCGCTATCAGCATCGACTTGTCGATATAAATCGGTGAGTTCAAGTCCCGCTGCAGCAGTACGTTGTTCGGATTGAGGTAGATTCCCATAATTCTCAGTTTTTTGATTGCGGCAAAGTTACGAAAAAACGAATTGTTATTCAATTATATATCTACTCAATCACAATCTTTCTCATCGAAATGCCGCCGTTTATAATCTTGACGACGTAAATTCCTGACGGCATCATGCTGACATCAAGATTTGTCGTGCCGATGACTTCGAGATGTGCGACTTGCTGTCCGTGAATATTGTATATCATTACTTTAGATTCTGTGTCGGAGACGAATGTCAGGATGTCTTTCGCTGGATTAGGATAGATTTTTGTCTGTGCCGCGCCGTTTTCGGCAACACTAATCGGGTTGTAGTTGACCGACGCGCACATCGTCTCGCCTTCGCAGTCTTCAAAATGTGGATAGATACAATATGTTATTGTTCCCGCCGGAAGTTCGCTCTCGTCCTGATACAACAATTCCGTCACGTTGGCGAGGAATTCGTTTTCGCGATAGACGTCATACGATGTTACTGTCCCGGTGGACGGTTCATCCCATGTGACGAGCAGTGTCTCGCTGACGTTCAAGTTGTTGACGCCGCCGCATGGGTTGTTTCCGTTGGAGCAGTTGTTGGTCCACGTGAAGAAGGTTCCGCTTTCACTGCCTGTGCTGGAATAAATCGTGTTCCCGTCTTCGTATGTGACTTCGAAGCTGCATTCATAGTCCCAGTTGCCCGAATGCCAAACGAGAGATACATTTGTGCCGTTCATGATTTCCAAAATATGTGTTTCGGAAGAGCCCGAGCACGTCAGCGACTCCGATGATGTGCCGTCGTCAAATTTTACTTCGATGGAGGCGTTGTTCCAGCCGTCTCCGTATGAGTCGGTGAGGTTGAAGATGACGTTGCAGGCGTTTTTATAGGAGTAGGCGAGTGTCGTCGTTTTTCCATAAGAGTCGGTCATAGTCAGTGTGAAGGGCAGGATGAGTTCTTCCGGCGCGTCTCCGCTTAGGCTTATGTTGAAATCGGCAAAGCCGTTGGCCGACGGTATTATCGTGCCGAAGTTCTGGCTGTTTGTGTTGATGGTCACATATTCCGATGTGCTTTCCAAGAAGCCGTTAACATTTACGGCAGGCTCGTTTCCAATGTTTCTCGCGTAGATGCGTATGTCTGTCGTCTCTCCGGGTTCGAGTAAACCGCTCTCGTTCAGGATGCTAATGTGGTCTTCCACGAGGATATAGTCGTAGGCAGTAATCTTCAGTTGCGATGAGCATGTCGCCTCGTTGCTTGTGGCCGTGACTTTGAGAATATAGTTGCACGCGGCGGGTGCGTTGGCGGACAAATGCAGCTTCAAACCGTTCATTGTCAATTCCTCTCCGGCATTGAAGTCGCCAAAATAAAGCTCATCGTTCAGTATTTCGATGTACTCGTTGTCGCAGGTGAGGTTTACTGTCACATTGTGGACGGCGTAGTCGAAAACGTTTTCCATTGTCAGTGAGATGGTTACGTCTTCGCCTGGGTTCATCTTTCCGTTGTCGTTGTCGTCTTCGGTGATGGCGAAGTCTTTAAGGATGACGGGGCCGCGCTGGTGCATTCCTGCGACTTCAGCTAAGCAGGCAATGTTCATCTGGCAGTAGCGTTGCGCCATGTCCCAGCTGTTGACGCTCGGCCCGATGAGGTCGTTGTCGGTGTGTATGTAAGGGCTGTAGTGGTCAACGTCCTCGAAAGGATAGATGCCCTGATAGCCGCAGTTGTTGAACGGTGTGTGGTCAGAGTCGCCGGAAGTGAAGTTCTTCTTCTCAATCACCATCTCCGGAAAATAAACTTGTCCGACATTTCTATAAAAGGCTCCGCATGGTTCTGCCGTAGAAGGATAAATCTGATGGATGTGAATGCTGTTTCCATACAGATAACCGTTCATGTCGTTGTTGAAGTATCCGATGATGTCAACATCGTCTTCGGCGCACGAACTTGCATGCACTTCGCTTCCGATGAGTCCCATCTCTTCGCAGGCATATGAGCAGTACATGATTGAGTAGTCGAAATCGAACTGGCTCATGATGCGTGCCGATTCGAGGACGGCGGCTGTTCCCGTGGCGTTGTCGTCGGCACCGGGGCAGGCTCCGCTCCAGTTGTACGAGTCGTGATGCGCTCCGCACACAACGTATGTGTCGGGGTATAGTTTACCTCTCTGTATGGCTATGATGTTGGGCGATGTCGGTGTGCTGTAATATGTCACAGGCTGTTCCGTGACTTCGAGCCCGAGGGCTTCGAACTTTCCCTTTATCCATTGGGCGCAGTCCTGAACATTGGTGCCGTCCCATTTGCGCGAACCGTAGTCCTGCATATGCTGTACGACGGCTTCCATCGAGTCTTGGGAGACGTTGTCCAAAAGGAAGCGGACGTCGGGATTCTCGCCAATAACTTCGGGAAAGTCGCGTGTCTTCTTCGGCAGACGAGCCTTACGGTTTGAGATGGCAATCATGCCGTCGTTCTTGGCAGGATTGAACGCCTTGTCACTCTTGACGAAAATCATGTCATCATTGATTGACTTTGCAAATCCGCCGTGAGATTTTATTTCATCGTCAATATATTGCTGTTGAAGGTCTTTCGGACAATAGACAAGAAAATATCTTTCCGTGCCGGCGAATGCTTTTCCGTCCAAAAACGTCATCTCGTCGGTCGTTTCAAATGCCGATGCGATGACGAAATCGTCGTTGTAAAAGTGAATCGTTATGTCCTGACGTTGAAAAAGCGTTTCCAATGAGTTGCTTTCCGTCACTGGAAGCATGACTAATTTCTGTGCGAATCCTGATGCCGTCAAGAAAATGATGCACAATGCGATGAAGAGTTTTTTCATAACTGTCTTTGTGAAAAAATGATTTGTAAAAAGTTTCGCTGCAGACGAAAACGACATCCGTCCCGCAAACCGCAAAATTAACAAAAAAAAGCGTTGTGAAAAACAATATTTTATTCCGCATTTGGAAATGATGTTTGTTCAGTTATCAGCAGTTTGAATCGTCAAAATTGTTCAGTTATCAGCAGTTTGAATCATCAAAAATGTTCAGTTATCAGCAGTTTGAATTAAAAAGTGTTGTTTTTGCAGCGGAAGCGAATTCCGGTGTGGAAATGGCTTCTCGGAACTGAATAATTTTTCTTACCTTTGCGTTTCATTTTTAAACCAGAAAATAATGAAAAAACTAATTATGTGTTTAAGTGTTGTAGGATTACTTTCTGCTTGTGCCGATAAGAACGACAACGGAGCAAAAGACGACTTCAAGTACCTCGTCGATGAATTTGCCGACATCCGCGTGATGCGCTATCAGATTCCCAACTGGGACGGCCTTTCCTTCCAGCAGAAGGAATACATTTATTACCTGAGTGAGGCTGCAAAATGCGGTCGCGACATCTTGTTCGATCAGAATTTTAAGTATAACCTCACGGTTCGCAAGACCATCGAGGCTGTGCTTTCTTCGTACAAAGGCGAACGCACAAATGCCGATTTCGAGAACTTCGTCGTTTATGCAAAACGCGTGTTTTTCTCCAACGGCATCCATCATCATTATGGCGAGAAAAAGTTTTTCCCCGAAATCACTGAAGAATATTTTGCCGACTTGGTGAAAAATTCCGACGCTTCGCTTCTGCCTTTGGCACAGGATGAGACAGTTGAAGATTTTCTGAAATTCATAACGCCTGTTATCTTTGATAAACAGCTGTATTCCGTCCGCCGCGCCTCCGATGAAGACATCATCAAAAATTCTTCGGTTAACTTCTACGATGGAGACATCAGCAAGGACGAAGCCGAAACTTTTTACAAAGATTTGGCTGAAGCCGATGGAAACAAGCCGGTCAGCTACGGCATCAACTCGCGTCTCGTCAAGAAAAACGGACGCATCAGCGAGGAAGTCTATCGCAGCGGCGAACTCTACGGCGACGCCATCGACAAAATCGTCTCTCTGCTTGAGAAGGCAAACGCAGTGGCCGAAAACGACATCCAACGCGAATATACGAGCCTGCTCATCGAATATTATAAGACGGGCGACCTCGAACTGTGGGACAAATACAACATCGCATGGGTTCAGGATTCAGTGTCGTACATCGACTTCGTGAACGGCTTCATCGAGGATTACGGCGACCCGATGGGCAGAAAAGCCACATGGGAGTCGGTCGTCGATTTTAAAGACCTCGAAGCCACAAAACGTTCGATGATTATCAGCGACAACGCGCAGTGGTTTGAGGATAACTCGCCTGTTGACAAGCGTTTCAAGAAGGAAGAATGCAAGGGCGTCTCCGCAAAAGGCATCATCGTCACAGTTCTCGGCGGCGACTGCTTCCCGACACCTCCTATCGGAATAAATCTTCCCAATGCCGACTGGATTAGAAAAGAATACGGCTCTAAATCCGTCACCATCACGAACTTGATGGAGGCTTACGACAAGGCCGCCGACGAATGCCCGCGTAGCGCATTGGCAGAGTTCTCTTATTCTCAGGAAGAAATCGACCTCTGCAAGAAATACAGTTCGTACGCCGATGTCGTCCACACCGACCTACACGAATGCCTCGGACACGGTTCGGGACAACTCCTCCCGACAACGCCGCCTAATGCCCTCAAGGAAAATAACTCGGCATTGGAAGAAGCGCGTGCAGACCTCTTCGGACTGTATTACTGCGCCGACCCGAAGATGGTCGAACTCGGCATTATGCCTGATGCTGAATGCTATAAGGCACAATATTGCGACTTCATCCGCAACGGACTCGTCGGACAACTCGCACGCATTGAACTCGGCAACGACATCACCGAGGCTCACATGCAGGACAGAAAACTCATCTCAGAATGGTGCTATGAGAAAGGCCTCGCCGACAACGTCATAGAGAAAAAAGTTAAAGACGGAAAGACATACTTTGTAATCAACGACTTCGTGAAACTTCGCGCCTTGTTCGGCGAACTTCTTGCCGAGATTCAGCGTATCAAGTCGGAAGGTGACTACGAGGCCGGAAAGGCACTTATCGACAAATACGCCGTCAAGATTGATATTGACCTGCATAAAGAGGTGAAGCAGCGTTACGAGGCTCTCGGACTCAAGCCTTACGGCGGGTTCATCAATCCGGAGATAAAGCCAGTCGTGAAAAACGGCAAGACAGTTGACTATGTTGTCGAATATCCTTCCGACTTCGTTGCTCAGCATCTCGGTTATGGCCGTGACTATTCCTTTGTGCCTGAAAATCATGCCGCACCGGTTCATCTCGTCGTCGATATGCTTTACGATTTCATCGACGGCTCACTCGCCTGCGGTAATGCCGAGGCTGCTGTGAAGGCAACGATTGCCTATATCAACGCCCATCCTGAGCAGAAGGTCGTCTATATTTGCGACTCGCATCCTGCAAACCACAGCTCTTTCGCTGAGTACGGTGGAATATGGCCTTCGCACTGCGTGCAGGGAACGCGTGGGGCTCAGATTCATGAGGCTTTTTATAATGACGTGGCGAATCCTGCCAATCGTCCTGATGCCAAACGCAACATGTTCTGCAAGGGACGTTCCGTTAACGAGGAACAATATTCGGGATTTGAGTCGGTCAACGCGGCGGATGTTGTGCTGCGCGATTATATAGCCGACAATAAGGACTTGGTTATAAGTGGAATCGCGACGGAATTCTGTGTGAAGAACACCGTTGAACAGTTCCTTGAAGCGGGACACAATATCGAAGTCGTTGTCTCAAACCTCGGCTACGTTGATGTCAAAGGACATGCCGCAACGATAAAAGCATTGAAAGACAAGGTGACGATAGTGGAGTAGGGAAGAGAGTGCGAGAAAATGTTGAAGATTCAATATAAATCGTACCCATGCGCCTAAATTACAGTCATGGTTTTGACAACTTTCACTTTGTGCGAATCAGATAATAGGTTCTGCTGGTTTGAGCAACGAAATAGAATAAAAAGAACCTGTTTTTTTAATATTTGCTTTATGAACAAATTAAAATTGTTTGCATTTGCGTTAGCAGTATCAACGTTGATATTTACATCGTGCAAGAAAGACGACAATAACGAGCCGAGTGATGATCACACATACGTTGATCTCGGTCTTCCGAGCGGTCTGTTGTGGGCGACGTGCAACATCGGTGCGGACTCTCCCGAAGAATACGGCAATTATTACGCATGGGGCGAGACGACCACAAAGAGTTCTTACACTTGGGACTCCTACCGATGGTGTAACGGCAGTTACAATAATCTCACGAAGTACAACTCGGATCCTGAATACGGCACTGTTGACGACAAAAACATGCTTGAACCGGCAGACGACGCGGCTCACGTGAATTGGGGCGGTGACTGGCGAATGCCGACACTTGACGAGCTGGAAGAACTGGAAGATAACTGTACATGGGAATGGACGGCACATGGCGGAAAGGACGGCTACCGCGTCACAGGTTCCAATGGCAACAGCATCTTCTTGCCGGCCGCCGGCTGCTACTGTGGTGACAGCATCTGCTACGCCGGTTCTTTCGGCTATTACTGGTCGAGTTCGCATGGCGACGGCTATCCGTTCGGGTCGTATGACTTGGGCTTCGATTCTATCTACCTTGGCGCGAACAACTACGACCGTTGCTATGGACACTCAGTCCGTCCGGTCTGCTCCTCACAGAAATGACCTGTGTCGGCGGGAGACTGCAGACGGGCGTAAAAGGATACGACAGTAAAAAGAGAAGGTTTCACTTAAGGTGGGGCTTTCTCTTTTTGTTAAGAGTGGTTGAGAAATGGTAATAGTGGTTAATCAACTTTTAATTTTCAATACCTTATAAACTTTTTACTATCTTTGCAGTCGTAAAACAAAAGGTTATGAAATACCCAATCGGAACCCAGACATTCAGCACCATCATCGAAGAAGGCATGGTGTATGTCGATAAGACAGACCTCGTTTACAACCTCGCGCAGAAACATGTATGCTTCCTGTGCCGCCCACGCAGGTTCGGCAAATCGCTGTTAATATCAACGCTCAAGAGTTATTTCAAAGGTGAAAAAGAACTTTTCAAAGGATTGAAGATTGAAGAATTTGAAAAGGACTGGATTCAATATCCGGTGTTCAGGATAGACTTCGCACAAGGCGGTTACGAGGATTCTGAAGGTTTGAAAGAGACGATTTCATCATATTTGGATAAATGGGAGGAACTTTATAAAATTGAAAACAAGTACGAAAAGTTAGGCCTCCGTTTCGCAAAAATACTCAGCGAAGCACACGAGAAGACCGGACGGAAATGCGTCGTCCTCATCGATGAATACGACAAGCCTTTGTTAGACGTTCTGATGACACCACAGGAGAATGAAAACAGAAAAATCCTGAAAGATTTTTATGGCACGTTCAAGGTTGCCGACGAGCATCTTCGCTTTGTGCTTCTCACCGGCGTGACTAAGTTCTCGCAAGTCAGCGTGTTCAGCGGTTTCAACCAGCCTGAGGACATCAGCATGAACCCGCAGTTCGACGCGCTTTGCGGCATCACGAAGGACGAACTTGTTGAATATTTCGACAATGAGATGGGTGAGATAGCCGATGAGTTGGAATACACCAAGGATGAGATGTATGCTGAACTGAAAAAACAATATGACGGCTACCACTTCTCCAAAAAGATGCTCGACATATTTAACCCGTTCAGCGTTCTCAACGCCTTGATGAAGAGGGATTTGGGTGACTACTGGTTTGTGTCTGGTACGCCGACGTATCTTGTAAGGCTCATTGATCGCAACAAGACCGATATTCGTGATATTCTGAGCCGCCAATATGAGAGCAGCTATTTCATGGACTACAAGGCGGACGTGGAAGACCCGCTTGCCATGATTTACCAGAGCGGCTACCTCACGATAAAAGACTACAACGAAAAAAGGAGACAATACCAACTTGATTTCCCGAATAATGAGGTGCGCAACGGCTTCGTGACGCTTCTCGCCAACAACTACTGCGGGCAAAGAAACTACCCTAAGAACCTCGTTCTCGACATCAACGACATGCTTGACGAATGCCGCCTTGACGACATGCGCGATGCGCTTTCAGGCTTCTTCGCCTCAATACCATACGACGCCAACTATCAGCAGCGTGCGTGGAGCTACGAGAGCCATTATCATTACACTTTATATCTGATATTCAGATTGTTATCATGCTATACAACCTTGACGGAAAAGGAAAACTCGAGAGGAAGAGCCGACATCATCGTTGAAACAGCCGACTACATTTATATCTTTGAGTTCAAACTTGACGGAACTGCCGCCGAAGCGTTGAAGCAGATTGACGATAAGGGCTATGCGGAGCCTTACGCCGCCGATTCGAGAAAGTTGTTTAAAATCGGAGTCGGGTTCTCTCCCGAAAAGAAGAATATCACCGAGTGGGAGGCGATTGCTCGCTAAGAAGTCAATGGTTTCCTGACTTTGACAATGAGGCACCCTATTCGCCGTCGCCTATTTTTAGGGCAT
>JAKSNC010000039.1 GCA_024400195.1 Bacteroidales bacterium | reverse complement strand
TGATGCCCTAAAAATAGGCGACGGCGAATAGGGTGCCTCATTGTCAAAGTCAGGATAGCATTAGATGATTTGCTGCTTCCATATAACATGGATGTTTCTCGTTTTTCGATGCTCCATAACGCTCAACTTATTGAACATATCAAACGTTGTGGCGTAACGTTGTATGAATGAAAAACGGAAGCATTGAGGTTAAAAAGAAGTTTTTATTTCTATATCCCTGAAGATTTCCTCCACGGCTGTCTCGTATTCATTTAAATCGTTGATTTTCTTTATTTTACGCCACACATTGATTGGATTGTCGAAGATGTTCATGGTGTAACTCCACAATTCCTTCATTCTGCCGAGAACCTTCGGGCTGCCGCCGGCGTGACGGAGACGCTCCAAGTAGATGTCGTACATAAAGTCGTGAAGTCTTTGTTTTTCGTGGGGCGCCGGCGGCAGATTACGTATCTTTTCAGCAAGAAACGGATTCGTCAGCAAACCGCGTCCCAACATAAAATCCTTCGTTTCAGGAATCTCTGTCTTTAATCTTTCGAAGAAAACAACGTCGTTGATGTCGCCGTTATAGACTATATTCTTGTTAATCAACGGAATAAGTTGCTTGAATGCGTTAATGTCGGCATTGCCTGAATAAAGTTGTTTTCCAATTCGTGGATGAATGATGATTTCACTAAAAGGTAATGTGTTGAAAATGTCGATGAAATCGTAAATCTCTTCGGCCTTGTAATATCCGAGCCGGCATTTGATGCTCAACGCGATGTCTGTCTCATCAAAAACTTTCGTCAAAATCGCCCTGACTTTTTCCGGCTGAGTCATCAGTCCGCAACCTCTGACTTTATTGGCGACGCGCGGAAAAGGACAGCCCATATTGAGGTTTATCTCTTTGTAACCTAATGATTTACAAAATTTTGCGAAGCGCGTTATCTCTTCTGCATCGGTGCTGAGAATCTGCGGCACGGTGATGTTTACATCGTTGTATTTTATTCCGATTTCCTCTTCGCGCAGGTTTTTGCTGTTGTCTTTCTGAATGCCCGTGAAAAATGGCGTGTAAAATCTGTCTATTCCTTTGAAATGTCGTTGATACACATTTCTGAAGACGGCGTCGGTGATGCCTTGAAACGGAGCTAATGACAACATTTGTTGATTTTTTTGAGATTGATTTTTCTTCTTATCCAAAAGATTAAAACTCCCGCGGCTCCGATGACTGCCATCGTGTAAATCGCGTCTCCGATGATGACGTACAAAGTCTTGCTATTGCTCGTTATAACATTATCTTTCAATGCTATACGCTCGTCGTATCTCGTCTGTCTCACGATGTCGCCGCGCTGGTTGATAAAGGCCGAAATACCTGTGTTCGCCGACCTCGCTATCGCGCGCCGCGTCTCAATGGCACGCAGTTTCGACATCATCAGGTGCTGCACGTGGCCGGGCGTGTCACCCCACCATCCGTCGTTGGTTATCACAAACAAAACCTCGGCTCCGTCACGCACAAACTGCCTCACAAATCCGCCGAAAACCGACTCGTAGCAAATGAGCGTCCCGACCCTCAGGCCGGCGTGGTCGAACAAACGTATCGTGTCGTCTTTCTTCAGCGTGCCGCTCGTACCTCCGAGGTCAATCGCCATCTTCGCCAAAGGCCGAACAATCCACCACGAAGGCATCATCTCGACACCCGGAGTCAGCCGCGATTTATGACGATACTGCATTCCGTCACGACTGACACATAACGCCGTGTTGTGCTCAAAATAACAGAATTGGTTGTGCTTTCGCGCCGCAAAATCATCGCAGTCTGCCGTCAGACTTGCTGTGCTCGCACCAATTATATATGCTGTATTTGATTGTTTATCAGCGTATTCGTACAGTCTTCCGATGGAATACGAATAATCTGGTTTGTGCATCCAGATACCTTCCTGAATGGTCGATTCCGGCGACAAAACAAAACGTGTCGATTCAGTGACGACTTTCTCGGCACAGCCGATATTTCTGTCCATCACTTCCTCGTCAGAAAGATAAAACTCTTCAGTATATGGATCTGTATTCGGTTGAACCACAACAACTTCCACTTTATCGCCTTTTTCCTCAAATGAAAAATACCTTATCAAACTTGCTATCATCGGTATGATGATGACGCATATTGCCAAAATCGTAGCCTTTTTCTTTTTATCTGAAGAAAAAATCTTGTAAATCAATATATTAACAACTAAAATCCAAAGTGAGCCGCCCGCGACTCCGCTTAGTTCATACCATTGAACAAGGTAATGATGCGTGGCAAAGACGTTTCCTAATGTCAGCCAAGGCCAGTTGAGCTGCCAATGATAATGCAGAAATTCAAAGGCCAAGACAAACATCGGTAATATAAAAAATCCTTTTTCATTATTGAAAATCAATCTTTTGCAACGATTGTAAAAGCAAAAGACGCTCGTCATAAATAGGCTGTTGAGGATAATCATCGCGATGGCTCCTTCTGGCGTAGAGTTCCAAACCCACCACGTCGTGAGGCTGTTCCACGTCACAAAAGCAAGTAACGCCAGCCAAAAAACTCTGCCTTTGCCGGTCGCCTTATCCTGAATGAAAATCAGCGGCACAAAGGCGATAAAGATGAGGAAAAACATCGGCGGAATAAGCCATGCGACTGACGCCATCACTCCGCAAGAGAGTGCCAACAAGCTGTTTTTCAACGATTTATTCATTTCAGACGAAGCAGTTTTGTCATTTTGAAACTGTTATCCATGAAGACGAGTGACGCGTTGATGTTTCGCTCAATCTGATTTATACTTTCCTCGAACATGGCGACTGTTTCAATATAATTTTTGTCGTTTATGAAAGGACTGAAATTTTTCGCAAACTTCATCTCATCTTCTGAAAGATAAGTCTTTTCGACAAGATTATTATTGATTAACAAACTATTACGAACAATATTAAGGGCGTATCTGAAGAACTTTATCTGTTTATCGCGGCCAAGCGGCTTGAAGTCTTTGTCGGCAAAGTCGATGATGTCGCCTAAAGCCGCCTTGAAACATAATCGCATCCATCGTGTGAACAAGTCGAATTGAACTGTGTCTGAATAACTTTCGTTGATGACGTTGAGTGCTTTCTTCCAATTGCCGTTGGCGAGTGCCACAGCTTTCTCCGCGTCTCCGATACTGCATTTCGTCTTATCCGTCAGTGCCTGACGTATCTCAGCGTCTCCGATTCTCGGAATCTTCACCAACACGGTGCGTGAGCGTATCGTCTGTAATATATTTTCTTGATTCTCAGCGACTAACAAAAATATTGTCTTCTCCGGCGGCTCCTCAATAACCTTTAATAATGTGTTGGCGGTAACTTCGTTGATGCGTTCGGCCATCCAAATCACGACGACGCGGTATTCGGCTTCGTATGCCTTGAAACTCAAGTCGTGAATTATCGACTGCGCCTCTTCGATAGCAATGATTCCGAGTTTGTTTTCTATCTCAATAAAGTCGAGCCATTCTTGTTCTTCGGCATAGCATTCGCACTGCGTGAGATATTCGCGCCATTCTTCGAGAAAGTTGATTGTTCCCTTCTCCTTTTTCTTCTTCGTCGTGTTGGTGGGAATGACGAAATGAAGGTCGGGATGCATAAATTTTTCAAACTGGAGGCATGAATGGCAGTGTCCGCAACTGTCGTGTTCGCCTTTGTTTTCGCAATTTATGTATTGGGCGTATGCCAAAGCGAGCGGAAGCGTTCCACAGCCACCTTGTCCGAGAAAGAGTTGTGCGTGCGAGACGCGGTTCTCCCTGACGCTCTGTATCAACTTGCGCTTGATCTCATCGTGCCCTATGATCTGCGAAAAAAGCATTATCTCTTGATTACGCGTTGTACGAGGCTTCTGCCGTTTTTGTTTGTTGTCCTTACAAAGTAGATACCTGTCGTAAATGATTGTGCATCAATGGTTACGACATCTGAAGAGACATTTTCGTCCATGATTTTCTGTCCATGAATGTTGAAGACGGCGATATTCTGCATCTCTTCACATTTGACGGTGAAATTGCCGTTTGTCGGATTAGGATAAATCAGAATGCTTTGTTCTTCAACTGTTTCAGTCACATCAGTGATGACGATGGTGTTGCTTGGAAAGAGGACGTCGTCAATCCAGCAGCGGTCGGCACCTGATGTCTTGTTTTTGTTCTTGTCGTAACGCCATTCGAAGACGTGGCTTCCTGCGCTGACGGGATAAGTGACGTATGTCCAATCATTTTCGCCGCTCCATCTGTCCTGCTCGACGTCATCAATGAAGAAGGCGAGGATGTCGCATCTCTTTTCCGTGGAAGTTTTGACGAAAAATGACACTTCGCCGTCAACGGTTGTCTGTAACGACACGAACATTGAACTTACTTCGTCGTCACCGATATTTCCGCTTTCGGCACTGTAAAGTCCTTGATGTGCAATGCTGTTAGTGACAATCCACGGTGCGTTTCCTTCCATTTCGCAGCGTATCTTGAAATCTCCTGTCTCATAATCTTCAACAACTTTGCCGATGACGAGACGCAAGTCTTTTGCGTATGAATGTTCGCCCGAGAAGGCGGTGATATGTAACGTCATCAGTTCGCCGTTAGGAACTTCGTCGGCCACGACAAAGTCGATGGATGCTGAGAACGTTTCGGCAGGATTCACGACTCCGACTGTTGTGACAGGCTGCGGAATGCTTATATATTGTTGGCCTTCTGTGACTTCCATCTTCACTTTCATGTCTTGAGCTGTCGCGCTGCCGTTGTTGAAGCCGCCAATTAATACCGAAATCGTTTCGCCGGGGTCAATGCAGTGGTCGCCGCCGTATGAGTCTTCATAATCTAATGTCGAAATCTCAATCAGCGGTGAATGAACTTTCAGTGTAATGGGCTGGCTCCACGTTGAACTTCCGCAGTTGAATGTCATTGTGAAGGTGACGTATGTATTGTCGGGAGTGGCATTGCTTACCGTGAAGGCAAAGGCGTTGTCGAAATGCGTCTCCGATGATGGGTTTACGTCTCCGATATTAAGCTCGGCATCTCCGATGGTAATGTATTCGCTGTCGCACGCAAGGACGGCGTTCACGTTCTGTGCCGCAGCGTTTCCTATGTTCGCGATGTCGATGTCCATATTGAGCTCGTCTCCGAAAGTGAGTATCTGAGTAGCGTTACTCAATGAATATGAACTCATTATAACATACGCCTCGTTGTTGTTGACACCCCTGACGTCGTATGTCGTCGGCCATGCGTTGGGACCTGTCACTATGAGCTGCATATCACCTTCTATGTTTGATGCTTCGTTGAATGCGAGGTTCGCCACGCCGTTTTCGTTGGTGAGCCCGAAAGCCACACGTTGTCCGTCGTGGAACAGCGAGCATCTGAAGTTGCTTTGCGGCGCGTTGTCTTTCTTAACAGTCACCTCCGTCGATGTCGTGCCGGTCGCTATGGCGGCACTATAATTCACTTCCGGAGTGAACGGTTCATCAAGCCACGGGCTGATGGCGACATCGCCTATGATGTTGAGGGCATAGTAGTTCCAGCGGAGGCAGTCGTCATATTCCGACATGACCACGAAAGGAGCTGTCTGAGTCTTCATCTCCTGAAACGCCGTTCCGATATACGGAAGTCTGTCGTGATAATATGAGTCGGCGAGTTCGCGGTCGAGGTGGGCCGCCGGACCGTCACCATATTGCGCATACCAGCCGTAACGTGAGTTGCCGGTTACAGCGACGCAGTTGGTTCTCATCGTGACTAAGCGTTCCATGATGCAGTCGTGGGCAAAGTCACCGCAAATACAGCCGTGAGAATGGAAAAAGATATAGTTGTGCTTGATGCCGTCAACTTCGCTAAAAGTGTTCTCGTTGACGGTGTTGTTGTACCATCCGGCAACGTAGTCAGTATTGGCGTGACCGGCGTGATGGACATACCCTGTTCCCTCGTTGAAGGCTTGCGCGAAGTTGTGACCACTCCAAAGACCGAACTCGGCCCAGAGTTTGTTTATGTTGTAGTCTTCCGGAATGCCTACAGTCGTGTATCCGAAGTCGGAGCATTCGCCGATGAGCTTCTGCATGTCGAAACTTCCCGAATAGCCGTCGCTAAGCCATTCGGCACCGAGAAGAACTTTACGGAACTCGCCTAAAACGGGCGTTGCCTGATAACTGAAAATCTTGTGCATTATGATGTCGAACTGAGTCTCGTTGCTAAACGGAAGTCGTCCGACAGCGACCTCGGGAAGAAGGTCGTCTTCGCCGTGTTCACCCCAAATACCGTCGCCGTCATCGTCAAGAGTGCCGTCGAGACAGCAGTAGTACGAGTCGGACGGGATAATGTCTTCCTCTCCGCCTTCCCACGCCAAACAATAGAGCGCACGATAAGGAACAATGTTCACGTCTCCGCCTAAACATACCATTATGATACCTTCATTCTCATATTGATTTTTAATGTAGTTGCGTATCTTCTCCTGATTGTCGCGGCCGCTCATGATTTCGCAGATGTCCTCTATCGCCATGACTTTCGTGCGCAGGCCTCGTTCTTCATAAAAAGCCTCGTACTCGGCAAATTTTTCCACCCATTCCTGACCCGTGACGACAAGCAGTTCATAGCCGGAGTCGTAGGTATAACGCGACATATACTCGTCGAGAGCCTCCGGATTTTGAGCAAGATTCGCAATTCTGCGACTATTTTCCGGCGAAAGCCTCAACATCGATGTCTTATCTTCGCGCGAATTTTCTATTCCGATGCGCACAGTCACTCTGCGGGCGTATGAAACCTTTCCGATTGAAGGCTCGTAGCGTAACGGGGTGAATCCCGCGAAAGCGAAAGAACATCCGTTCAAATAATGCGTGCCGATTTTGCTTTCAGCCTTATCCGGATAAACGGCTGACGAAGCATAAACGGCTTCGTTCTTATAAAACTCGTATTCGTCTGATTTTGAAAGCGGAAGAGGCCTTTGATATGGAATAAGGTTGAATTTTCCGTCCATCTCCACGAAATCGGAATACACAACTTCCATCGTCTTAGCATCGGTTCCCTGCGGAAGAAGCAGCGATACAGCCTGCCACGGAAGCATCGGACATCCGTTATCGCCCGTCAGACGGCATCCGTCAAAACTAATCTGGTCGTAACCATCGACATGTGTCACCGTCGGCGATGAAAAATAGTAGGTCTTTTCGATAATCTGTGCTTTTACAATGTTGAGAATCAACAATAAAGACAAAATGAAAGCAGCCTTTTTCATGATATGTTTCTTTTTAAGATTTTCTTGACTAAAAACTGCCAAAGTTAATAAAAAAAATCTTTTCATAGTGTGATTCTCATTTTTCAGAGAAACAGTTGAAAAAAATGTTGCCAATCTCAGAAAAATAACGATATTTGCGCCGTTTTTGATAATTTGGAGTGTTTTTTTTCGATTTGATGAAACTCATTATTTTTGAACGATATTTTATTTTTATAAGAGATGAAGAAAGAGATTAGGTTTTGTTTGGTTTATCGCGACATGTGGCAGAGTTCGGGAAAATACGTGCCGCGCAAGGATCAATTGGAGAAGATAGCCCCCATCATCATCAAGATGGGCTGTTTCGACCGTGTTGAAACTAATGGTGGTGCAGCCGAACAGGTTAATTTGCTTTATGGCGAGAACCCCAATCCGTCGGTGCGTGCGTTCACAGCCGCGCTTCACAAGGGCGGAATCGAGTGCCAGATGCTTGACCGTGCCCTTAACGCCTTGAGAATGAATCCAGTACCAGCCGATGTGCGTCAATTGATGTACAAGGTCAAAAAGGCACAAGGCGTTGACATAACCCGTATCTTCTGCGGACTTAACGACGTCCGTAACATCATCCCGTCGATAAAATGGGCTAACGAAGCCGGTATGATTTCGCAGGCCGCGATGAGTATCACGCACTCACAAGTTCATACTGCCGAATATTATATCGATATGGCCGAGAAGCTGATTCAGGCCGGCGCGAAGGAGATTGCCCTCAAAGACATGGCCGGCGTCGGTCGTCCCGTGACACTCGGCAGAATCGTTGCCGCAATAAAGGAAAAACATCCTGAGATAATAGTTCAGTATCACGGACATACAGGCCCGGGGTTCGCTATGGCCTCGATGCTCGAAGTGGCTAAGGCCGGCGTCGATTACCTCGATGTCGCTATGGAACCGCTCTCATGGGGCACCGTCCATCCCGACGTGCTTTCCGTCCAGCCTATGCTGAAAGACGCGGGATTCCTCGTGAAGGACATCGATATGAATGCCTATATGGAGGCTCGCGCAATGACTCAGAGCTTCGTTGACGACTTCCTCGGATATTGGATTGACCCGCGAAACCGTTATCTCAACTCGCTTCTCGTCGGTTGCGGACTCCCCGGCGGCATGATGGGTTCCCTTATGGCCGACCTCAAAGGCGTTCACGCGGCTATCAATGCAAACCTGAAGAATCAGGGCAAACCGGAACTCAGCGAAGACGACCTCTTAGTGGAACTCTTCAAGGAAGTGCAGACTATCTGGCCCAAACTCGGCAACCCGCCGTTGGTCACGCCGTTCAGCCAATATACGAAGAACATCGCCCTGATGAACCTTTATTCACTAAGCAAAGGCGAACCGCGTTACGAAAATAGCATCGACCCGGCTGCATGGAACATGATTCTCGGCAAAGCCGGAAAACTGCCGGGCACACTCGACCCCGAAATCGTGAAACTCGCCGAAAAGAAAGGCCTTCAGTTCTTTACGGGCAACCCGCAGGACAACTATCCCGACGACCTCCCGCATTTCATCAAGGAGATGGAGGCAAACGGCTGGGACCGCGGTCAGGACGACGAAGAACTGTTTGAGTTCGCCATGCACGAAAAACAGTACCGCGAATATAAGTCGGGCGAGGCAAAACGCCGCTTCAACCAAGAATTAGAAGAGAAGATGAGCAAGAAAGCCGAGCAGGGCGAAATGAAGCTCAACAAGGAAGAACTCCTCAAGATGCGTCATCCTCAGGCCGAACCTATTACGGCTCCGGTGAGCGGAAGAATGCTTTGGGAGGCTGATATTCTCGACAAATCGGCTGCACCGGCTTGCGGAAAGAGTTTCAAGGAAGGCGAAGTCATGGGCTTCATCGCAGCGCATTACGGACAAGAGACAGTGCCTGCATTGTGGAACGCCAAATTCGTCGAAGCTGTGGCGCAACAAGGCGACCTCGTCAACAAGGGCGATATCATCGCTTTCGTTGAAAAGGTTTGAACAGTGCGCATCTTCATCTCACTGATATTATTGTCATTTTATATCAGCATTTATGCTGAAAATAAAGTAAATATTGGCGATTTAGATTCGTTGTGGACTGCCGCCGTTGAGCATGGGAAACATGGTCGTTTTGACGAAAGCAACGCCATCTATAGAGTAATCCTGACAGAACAGGATTTATCGGAAGAACTTAGAAGAGCCGCCATCCTTTCCATAGGAAACAATGCTAATCTTGTAGGTGATTATAAGACATTTTATGATTGTCTTTCACAATATTATGATGCAGAAGACCTTGTTCAAATCAAGGCATTGGCCGACTTGCCTAAAGACACG
This sequence comes from Bacteroidales bacterium, assembly GCA_024400195.1. Classification (GTDB taxonomy): domain Bacteria; phylum Bacteroidota; class Bacteroidia; order Bacteroidales; family F082; genus Limimorpha. The sequence goes on along the minus strand of JAKSNC010000039.1, from coordinate 4,619 downwards.
CTGATACGTTGCGAAAGAGACATCGCCGTTGCCTACCGCATAGATTCCATTTATTACGACGGACAGTTTAAGGGATGTGAGATTCGCATGCCGGCCACAATTGACGGCAAGGAAGAGATTTTCGTGTTAGACAACGGATGCGCCAGATTCAGTGCAGCTACCGAAACTTTCGCATTGTCGCACGGCATTCGTCCTATCGATGTAAGAGGAAGGGCTATCGGTGTGACAGGCGAGGCCTCTATGTGGCTTGGTATTGCCGACTCGCTTTCAATCGGCGAGATGCTTTTCCGAAACATCGTGTTCATCGTAATGCCTGACGAATATCTTGTCAATTCCGTAATGAATATTCAGGCCATACTTGGTGCCAACATCTTCAGACTCGCAGGAGAAATGAATTTCGACAACAAATTAGGAATCATTGTGTTTCCATTTGTTCAGCAAAATCTTGAGTCAAATATCACCATTCGTGACGACGGAACTTATTTCACCAAAGTGGAAATTGACGGTGATGTTTTGCAGTTTCAACTTGACCTTGGAGCTGCGAACACAAATTTGTGTTATAATTATTTTGAAAAACATAAGGACTTTTTGGAGGCGACCGCACAAGCCGACACTTCGATTAGCGGAGGCGTAGGTGGTTTATCTAAAATTATGGTTTACAGATTGTTTGATATTCCATTCAAGGCTTGTGGAGGCATCTATATTAAAAAGAACGTGGCTGTAAGCACACAGAAAGAAACCAACGGAGGTGACGAAGACGGCAATCTCGGCAACGATTTTCTTCTTTCGTTTGACAAGGCTGTGCTTAATCTCAGAAAAATGTTCTTTTATGTGAAGTAAAAATTTACTAAATTTTTGAATATCAATCATTTTATTTAAAAATTTGCAATTATTATTCCGCCGTAACTATGATTTTTTACCACTTGCGGCGGAAGTATAATATGATATTGGTTCGATATTCGCCTTTTAAAAATTTAAAAAACCACATCGTTTCACTAAAATTATTTGGTGTTCATTTTATTCTCAAAGAAAATGTCGTAAAATACAATTCATTTTAAAACAAAGAAAACGGCCATCATTATGGTGGCCGTTAGTTTTTAACTCTCAATTCATCAATGATTTTTAAAAATCAGTCTCTATATATTTAAGCAGTTCGCCAGATAACTTATTAGCACCGCGTGGAGCAAATTTCAGTCCATGTTCCGTTAGACTAGCATACGATAAACAGTCTGAACGACAGGCGTCAACAAGTTTCAAGAGTGCGAACCTGTTATGAATGACATATTTATTGAATATCTTGGGGTCTTTCATATATTTTCTTTGACGTTCTATTTTAGTATCAAAAGGCATATCATGACCGATGACTTCTGCTTTGTACTTTATGTAGCATTCAGGGCTTGCGCTGTAGATATAAATCGTATCTCCTGTTTGAAATTTGAAATACTGAGCCCAATAAACTTCCCTAAACTCATTAAAACAACCTTTAAGGTCAAAACGGTTGATGTTTGATGGCACAAGCCATACTTTGTTATTACGGTTTTCTTCTTTTTTAGAGTTTCTAAATTTGGCAAAAAATTCTTCCATAATACAATTTACTTTTGATTCGGAGTTAATAAAAAACGTTGTTGCGATGAAAAATAAATTTCAGGTGATTTTCCTATCATACGACTTTTTCTTTTCTGCAAGTTTTCAACTATAAAGATAAGAAAAGCTGCAGACATTAGCAAGAAAAATCGCAATTATTTTATTTATAATCAAACATTTATATTGTATTTAATGAGCAACTAAATAACATTTAATTTGATGTCCAACTTTTTGAAGTCGCTTTCCGTTTGAGAGACTTGTATTTATTGTCTGTTTAAAAACTTTATCAATTTCTTTTTAACTCCGAGATCTTCAATTTCGAAATTGTCAACGAGTGTTCCGTCTTCAAACCAAGTTATAATTTGTCTGATGTCATCATCTGTCAGGATGTAGTTTTCTTCAAATTTAATCGTATTGAATATTTTGTCTGGTTGTCTAGGAAGGGTTATAGTTAACCAATCTTCAGTCTCATTGTATGATAAATTTATCACGTTCATGCTTATTCCATATTTTGATACCAGCCTGCATTTGATAACTCTATCTATTTTTCCGAAGATATCTTGGTATTTTTCATGAAGAGCAATACGTATCGTGGTAATAGCGAGATCTGTTAACATATAGTAACCTGCAGTATATTCCAAGTCGCCTGTATTGAAGAAAATTATACGGCCACCATTACTTGTAGTGCCACAGTCATACTTTTCAATTTTAAATGAGCCGTTTATTTTCTTTGATGCTTCGTAAAGACTATTGAGAGACTCCATAGCTTCTTGTGGGGTTTTCCCCAAATTGATATCGACGGTTTTCTCTTCGAATTCGTTATTGCTCCAAATAACCAAAGTATAGAGTTTAGTAGTAAATGAGTGGTAAATATTATCAATCCATTCATAATCTTTTGGTTTCTCTTCAATTGGTTTCTCTTCAATAATTTTCACTTGTGCAAGTGATGATGTAACCAAAAGCAACAGCATAGTGATAATAAATGTTTTTTTCATTATTGTAGGTAATTTTGGTGGGTTCTATCAATTCACTTTCAACCCCACAGGCGGCATAGAACCCTTTAATCCGCCCGATAGGGTCGTACCTGATGCCGGCAGCCTCCAAAATCGAAGGATAGTTTCGACATCTTTCGACCGTAAAGTTACGACCGTTTGTTGATAGAAAACAAGAATTTTGTTGATTTTTTTGAATTTTTTTTTGGGGGGGGGTGCTGATTATCAATTGTTTAGCAAAAAAACATGCTCACTGTGGCACCTGAATATCCGCATCAACCGGCGTTGTCTTTTCAGAATTTATAGACCTCACTTTGAATAATGAAGAACTAATTGGCAAACAAATCGTCCATTGTGACCGTATTGTTGATGATCCCCGAATAAAGTCCTTCGTGCAAACCGTAAGTGGTGACTAAAACCGTGTGAAGAGCGTCTTTCGTCTTTGTGAAATTGGCAAAAGTCGCCATTCTGTCGCGCAAATGCTTCTCATATTCGGCGGTGACGACGTATTCTGATTTGCTGTATTTCATTTCACACAAATCAATGACATTATCGCCACGGCAAAGCAGTAAATCAATCTGAGTACCAGGCCTTTCGACACCGTTTTTGTCAATCTGTTTCGGACACGACCACGAACTGACATTTGTCAGCACGCCTTTGATACTCAGTTTGCCCTTTATTTGTGAAATGTGATGCAGGCAGACTTGTTCGAAAGCATAGCCTGCCCAGGCATTCCTCGCGGATTCGGGTAAATTCGACCAATAGTTGTCGTCCGCGCCGTGCTTACCATCGACAAATTTCAGATAAAACAGCGAATACAAATCCGTCAACTGATAAAGCATTCCGCGTTCTTTCTTCCCAAATGATGCGTATCTGCGGATAAAGTCACATCTGCAAAGGTTTTCTAAAACCTCCGACAAAGAACCGCCATCGCTGATTTTCACAGCCTCCTTTATTTCTTTCAAAGTCAGTCCCTTATTCTTTGTAGCAACTGCCTCAACAACCTGTCTGTAAATAGCTGATGACTTAAACAGAGAACGGAAAAGGAAGTCATATTCCGATTTAAGCGGTGCGCCTTTGTGGAAAAAAAGATGGTCGATATTTTTTTCAAAAGGCAGCGTCTTATCCAACATATTGAGATAGTAAGGAATGCCGCCGAAAATCATATAGGCTTCTAAAATCTGGTAGCGGTTCCACACGATGCCTTTCTGTTTTTTCAGGAAAGCCTCTACTTCATACAGGTTGAAAGGTGTTAGATAAATAGAGCGACTGCAACGGCCATAAAGTCCGCCTTTGTCGCCAATCACTTTTTCAAGCATCCAAGTTGTTGACGAACCGCACACAATGAGTTTCAATCCGTTGCATGTTGAAGCCCACGAGTTCCAGAAAAAAGTGAACGCTTTCAGAAAATTCGATTTCGGCGTCTCCATCCAAGGCAACTCGTCCAAAAACACCACCAAGCGTTTTTTTTTGATGCCCGAAAGATATTCTTTCAATTGGTCGAATGCCTCAAACCATGTTTTCGGCACAACTCTTTCTTTTTCACTATATTGCTGCAAAGTATTTTGGAAAAGAGCGAGTTGCACATTTTGTGGTGTTTCAAAACTGCCTGTGAAGAAGAAGTCAAACTGCTCGTTAAAATAGCGTTTTACAAGAAAAGTCTTGCCCACACGCCTACGTCCGTACACAGCGACAAGACGTGCTTCGTCTTCTTTACACAGTTCATCCAAAATATGCTGCTCATACTCTCTTCCAATGATTCCATTATCTACCATAATCTTTTATTTTTCAAGCTGCAAAGGTACAATTTATTTTGTGAATTTGCAATTATTATTCCGCCGTAACTATGTTTTTTATACCACTTACGGCGGAAGTATAGCTTTTAGTTTGGCCGTAACTATGATTTTTTTACCACTTGCGGCGGAAGTATAATATAATATTGGTTCGATATTCGCCTTTTCAAAATTTAAAAGACCACATCGTTTCACTAAGAAGCTGTTTTGATTTGTTCGATAGGGATTTGCATTAGATTTTCGAGCAGAT
>JAKSNC010000038.1 GCA_024400195.1 Bacteroidales bacterium | reverse complement strand
ATTGAATTTGAATCAGTTACAGAGAATCTAAATTTAAGCTGTCAAAGTCAGGAAGGCCGTTCTAACGTATTGCGAAAGCCTTTCTTATCTCATCAACACAGTCGAGTTTTTCCCATCCGAAGAACTCGACATTTTTATATATTTTACCGTTTTCGCGGAATGTCTCGCCGTCTTCATACTCGACTTCCACCTTTTGTGTATATGGATTTCTTCCGAAATGTCCATACGAAGCCGTCGGTTCGAAGATGGGATTTTTAAGGCCGAAGCGTTTCACGATTGCGTATGGTCTGAGGTCGAATATGTCTTTCAATCTTTCTGCTATCTCGCCGTCGCTCAACTTCTTGCCATTATCGTTGATAACGTGTGCGGTACCGTTTGTATTGACATAAAAACCGACCGGCTGTGCCACTCCGATGGCGTAGGCAATCTGTACGAGAGCCTCGTCGCAGACTCCGGCGGCGACAATATTTTTGGCTATATGACGTGCGGCGTATGCTGCCGAACGGTCAACTTTCGACGAGTCTTTTCCAGAAAACGCGCCGCCTCCGTGAGCACCACGGCCTCCGTAAGTGTCAACGATAATTTTACGTCCGGTGAGGCCGGTATCGCCATGAGGACCGCCAATCACGAACTTGCCTGTCGGATTGACGAAGAGCTTCATATCATCTTTAAATAGAAGTTGAATGCGTCGCGGCAGACATTTCTTCACTCTCGGAATGAGAATCGTTTCAACATCGTGCTTTATCGTGGCGAGCATTTTATCATCGTCATCCATAAACTCATCGTGCTGTGTCGAGATGACGACGGTGTCGATGCGCAGAGGTTTCCAGCCGCGGTCATATTCTACAGTAACCTGCGATTTCGCGTCCGGACGCAGATACTTCATTTTCTTTCCTTCGCGGCGAATAGCCGAAAGTTCGTGAAGGAAAATATGTGACAACTCTATTGTCAGAGGCATATAGTCGTCAGTTTCGCGGCATGCAAAACCGAACATCATACCCTGATCGCCGGCACCTTGATCTTCTTCGTTGGTGCGGACGACACCGCGGTTTATGTCTTGAGACTGTCCGTGAATTGCAGACAACAAGCCGCACGATTTGCTGTCAAACTGATATTCGGCTTTTGTATAACCTATTCTATCAATGACGCCGCGTGCGATTTTGTGGATGTCGGCCCAACCTTCCGAACGCACTTCTCCGGCGACGAAGACGAGTCCTGTTGTCACAAGAGTCTCACATGCTACTTTTGAATTCTTATCCTGACGAAGCATTTCATCAAGGACGGCGTCTGAAATCTGGTCGGCTATCTTGTCGGGATGACCTTCCGACACTGATTCCGAAGTGAAATAATATCCCATAACAAATTGAATTATAATTAAATAAGTTTTACTGCTTTGACCACGTGTCTTTAAGCGTGACCGTCCTGTTGAATACGAGATGATTTTCCGTGCTGTCCTTATCGACGGTGAAATAGCCGATGCGTTGGAACTGGAAATGTTCGAGTGGTTTGGCATTGGCAAGATATTTCTCGACGTAGCACACGGGGCGTGTTTCAAGTGAATCTGGATTCATCATCTTACGCATTGCGTCTAACGGTGAAAGTCCCGAATCCTGAAGTCGCGCGAGTTCGTCGCGCGGGTTTTCGACAGTCCAGAGTCGGTCGTAAAGGCGCACTTCAGCCTGGATGCAGTGTGCGCAGCTGACCCAGTGTATTGTTCCCTTGACTTTGCGGTTAGCTCCTTCGAGACCGCTGCGTGTTGTGGGATCGTATTCGGCATAAACCTCGACGACGTTTCCATCTGCATCTTTTTTACAACCAGTACATTTGACGATATATGCGTTTTTCAACCTAACTTCGTTACCCGGCACCATTCTGAAGTACTTTTTCGGTGCTTCTTCCATGAAGTCTTCACGCTCAATCCACAATTCACGGCTGAACTCTATTTCGTGGCTTCCAGCTGTCTCATCTTCAGGATTATTGACCGCCTGCATGACTTCGACTTGGTTTTCAGGATAGTTGGTAATCACGAGTTTAACGGGATTTATGACTGCTGCGACGCGCGTAGCACGGGCGTTCAAATCTTCTCTGATCGAACTCTCCAAAAGCGCAAAATCGTTAAGTGCATCGTATGTCGTATAACCTATTTTATCAATGAAGTTGTGAATTGATTCCGGCGTATAGCCTCTGCGGCGGAATCCGCACAGCGTTGGCATTCGCGGGTCGTCCCAGCCGCTCACGAGGCCTTCTTTGACGAGCACCAAAAGGTTGCGTTTGCTCATCAACGTGTAGTTGAGGTTCAGTTTATTGAACTCCGTCTGGCGCGGACGATGATTATCGAGGTCTTTTCCTTCCTTCAATTCGTCGATAAAGAAATCATACAGAGGACGATGAACAACGAACTCAAGGGTGCAGAGTGAATGCGTCACGCCTTCGAAGAAGTCGCTTTGTCCATGTGCGAAGTCGTACATCGGATACGCGTTCCACTTAGTACCTGTGCGGTGATGCGAAGTCTTGATGACGCGGTAGATTATCGGGTCGCGAAAATGCATGTTCGGATTTGCCATATCAATTTTGGCACGAAGCACCATTTTCCCTTCTTCAACATCTCCATTGTTCATCTTGTTGAAAAGTTCGAGCGATTCTTCAACAGGACGATTTCGATAAGGGCTCTCTGTTCCAGGCTGTGTAGGCGTGCCTTTCTGCGCCGCAATCTGCTCAGACGACTGTTCATCAACGTATGCCTTGCCTTCTTTAATCAGACGGACGGCGAAATCCCAGAGCTGCTGGAAATAATCGGAGGCGTAATATTCGTTGCCCCATTTGAAGCCGAGCCACTGAATATCCTCTTTGATGGCGTCAACGTATTCCATATCCTCTTTCGTCGGATTGGTATCGTCGAAACGAAGGTTGCACACTCCGCCGTATTTTTTAGCCATACCGAAATCAAGACAGATGGCTTTGGCATGTCCTATGTGGAGATAACCATTCGGCTCCGGAGGGAAACGCGTCTGAACACGACCATCATTCTTTCCTTCGCGCAAATCTTCCTCAACCATTGCCTCTATGAAGTTTAGCGACTTTTTCTCTTCTTTTGTCTCTTCAGAAATATTCATTGTAAAAAATAATCGACAATTGTTAATTTATATACTATCCATCTCTAATGTGGCATGAATTCCGTATAAAGTTCTGTTGACGAATTTATCATCAGCAATAAGACTGTCTCCAACGATGAACTTATCAGGTGATGTTATAGTCACTGTTGTCCCGGTTCTAATCAGATTCAGACGGCGGAACCAGTACAGACGTTCCGTATAAAGTGTTTCTTGCGTTATGAGGTTTATAATGACGACACTGTCTCTTGCGAAGACGACATCCTTGTTTGGGTAGTTGACACCGTATTTGGCGCTTATCGTGGTGGATGGAACTTCTTTGTCGAACATAGTGGCGAAGAATCCTTTTGGAAACTCTAACGAGCCTGTATCACCTTCGGTATTGTGCATCAGCGGGGCCTTGAGTTCTGTAATGACATTTCCCGAGTCACTCTTCACGAATACGACGTCGTACGCGATAATGCCGTTTATAGAGTCTATTGAAATGAAACTTTTGACTTCCTTAATGTTGTTTTCACACGAAAACAACATCACAGCAAAAAATGCCATGATGTTGCACATTACGAATATTGTCAAAAGACGTTTCAATTACTTGGATGCTCTAACTGTTGTCTTTTCGTTTATCCAGCATTCAACCATATATTCCTGACCTTCTTCGAAACCGTGGAAGAATATATCTTCGATTTTTGGGAAGTTCTGCGAATATGCGCTGATATACTTGTTGGCTTTTTCGGCGATGCTCGGATCGACAGATTTGGCTTTCACGAACTGATCGACTGCTGCCCAATAAGCCACTTTTGAGTAGAAGCTGTCTCCGCCGCCGCATTCCTTTGCAGATTCGGCGTACAGCGTACCGATGATTATATAAGGTTCACCGTCTTTTCTGTCCAAAGCGGCAGCTTTGCGTGCATAATCGCGGCCTTGTTCGAAAGTCTTGTTGACGACGCATATCTGGGCGAGATACTTATAGGCTTGCGCGGCGCGTTCCACATTAGTACTCTGTGTTGCCTCTACGAGATAAGGTTTGGCCTGAGTGTATTGGTTAGTCTTCAGCAGTTTCTTTCCGATGAGGTAGGCTGATTCCGGTGAAGGATCGATCTTGTGCATATTTTTGGCGACATCGAGGTAAAGCGGGCTGTCGTCGCAGTTTTTCTTATCAAGCATATTCGATATTTTCCTAAGGAGGTCGATGTTTTCCGGTTCAGCTTCAAACTTAGGAGTATAGATACGGATAAGGTCTTCGCAGTTGGCGTACGGTTCGACGAGGGCGTCAAGTCCGGCCTTGTTGGTATTGCAGCTCTCAATGGTCTTATCGTCACTTGCTTCCGTTGCCGCGCTCAGTTTGGCGTCAACGATGCTCATGAGTCGGTCGTATTCGTCCAAAATCAACGACTCTTCAACGATATTTTCTTTAGAGGCCTTGATAATCTGTGTGAAATAAGGGATAACGAATCCTATATTGACGTTTTCACCATCAAGGTCGATAGCTTTTTTAAGGGCTTCGAAAATCTGTTGCGTGCGTTCCGGTGCCCATTTCTGCAGTGCAAGACCCTTTCTTCCGCTGATTTCTCCTATTTGCGAGCCTGTCTTACTGTTGGGATAATACATGGCGCGGTTATCGAAAACCATGACGAGGGTGTCGATATATGCTTCTCTTTGTGCCTCATACTTTTTGTCGTTCAAGAAGACATACGGTATAATATCGACTCCGTCGAGATAAGTTTGTTGTTTTGCCTTGGGGCAGTTGATGAAGACGTTTCTCCACGATGTAACCATCTGCATGTTCAAACTCTGCGGATTGAATTTGGCGGCCTTCCACTGCTTGAAATATTCACGATACAGAGAAATGTCCTGATCGCACTGAGCGGATACATTTACACTGATAACCAATGATGCAGCAATAAGTAAGATTTTTCCTATTTTCATAACGTTATCTTTTAATTTCTATATTCTATATTCTATATTCTATATTCTAACTTCTAACTTCTATATTCTATATTCTTTATTTATAGCGTCGTTTGACGAACCATCTGTCGTGTATTGACATTCCGACTGTGAGTTGGAAATATTTCTGTTTGATAAGGTCTTTGCTTGTCGTACCGAGTTGTCCGTATTCGAATGCTATGTTCATCATTGTATAGGAACGCGGCAGTGGCAGTGAGAAACCGGCGGCAATACCGAACTTATTGATATTCTCGCCATACAGTTTGTAGTATGTTCTGTCGAAATGCAGTCCTGCGCGGAAAGTCATCCGTTTATGATAGGGTGCGGCGAGCGAACGCGAGCCGCAGTACGATGCGCCCAACATCACGCTCCATGCGTTCTGTATCGAATCGGAACGCCCGTTGTATTCAAAGCCCTTCCAATTCTGATAAGTGAAATCTATACCGACCCTCAGCCTGTCGCCCTTATTGAAACTCACGCCTCCGGTAATGGAATGCGGCATCTTTATGCTCGACGACTGGTCTTTCGCGTAAAGGAATGTGTCAACAGGTGTCTCAACGTTGTCGCCATAACCGACGAACATGTTTCTTATGAAGGCGTCTCTCTTAACATTGAGGTCGTTTTTGAACTTGTACGTCAACCCAAATGTTATGGAATTTCCACCTTTCACCGGCAGTGTGTATATCGCGCCAAGCGTAAAACGGAAGTCTTTGACTTTGTTTGTGAAGGTGCGTCGGCCATTCAGGAAGAACATCGAATCGGGATAATATATTGTAGATTCTTCTTTGAGTGTCCCGAAGATGTATGCGGCATCAACACCGACGGCGAGATTGTCGAGTATGCGGAAGCCGTTAGACCAATATACTTCGTTAAGTCCTCCGTTTCCCTCAAAGAAATTGCAGTAATAGCCTGTTTCATTATATTTTTCAATGAGGACTTCGTATTCCATACTTGACAGCGGTGCCAGGCCGAGTCCCGTTTTCCAGTGTTTTGTGACGCTAAACGCGAAATTCGCATTATCGAGAGATGCGTTGGAACTGTTCTCGTTCATCTGCTTCGTTTCAAACTTGGCAGTCTTATAATAAAGGCTGACATCGAACACAAATGAAAGGCTGTCGATAAAGGCGTAAGAGGCGGGATTTGCAGGATTGATATACGTGTTACCGAAGTAAGTGCTTGAAAGACCGCCCATTCCCTGTATGGCCGTGTTCGTACGGTTCATTCTGACATCGCCGATGCCGAAACGCGAATATGGGGAGCTGATGTCCGCCTGAGCGCAAACAATGAAACTCATCACTAAAAAAGTGACTACAACACAAAAACGTTTAATTGTCTTCTCCATATTCAAGAATGAATCGTAAGCCTTCGAATAAAAAATTCGGACGCGCAAAGTTACAATTTTTTAACCTTTTTTCAAAGAAAATATTGTCTCCGCCGGTAATAAAAACCTGCATATTTCCGATTTTATCCGTAAAATCGCCGATAAAGCCTTTTAATTCATATTCCACAGAACGTATCACGCCGGAATGCAGACATTCTTCGGTTGACGTACACACGAGCGGGGTTTCGGCTTCTTCGACACGCATCAGAGGTAGTGCCGACGTGTGTTCGTTCATCGAAAGGTATCTGAGGCGAAGCCCCGGACTTATCGGTCCGCAATAAAGATGATGGTCGGCGGTAATCAGATCGTAAGTTATACAGGTTCCGATGTCTATAACGAGGACGTTTTGGTCAGGTGCGATGGAATAGGCGGCAGCGGCAAGTGCGAGACGGTCGCTTCCGATGCCGTTGCGGATGAATGTGAAGGGCAGCTTCGTCTCCGATGTCAACACCTCAAAAGGCATTTCCAATCGGGCACTCACCTCGTCTATTTTTCCACTGACTGACGAGATAATGGCCTTGTCTATCTCAGGATGACGCACAAAAACATCTGCAATGTCGCCTTTAAACGGATCGAAAATATTCGTTTCAACAATTTCACTGCCTTGAAAAACAGCATATTTTGAACGTGTATTGCCAATATCTATTGTCAGATAGTTCTTCATATCCATTTAGTTTATGCAAAGGTAAAAATTTTTAGTAAAAATTTCTTTGACTTTACAAAAAAAGTTGTAACTTTGCACCCGCAATATGGAGGTGCCATAGCTCAGTTGGTAGAGCAACGGACTGAAAATCCGTGTGTCGCTGGTTCAATTCCCGCTGGCACCACTCAAAAACAGGGATGGTTTCGCCCCTGTTTTTATTTTTTTAGCATTATCCTGAATGTCGTGCCGCGACCGATTGTGGAGCTTTTGACGAAAATTTTTCCCTTGTGGTACACTTCTATTATGCGTTTCGCTAACGACAAACCAAGTCCCCAGCCTCTTTTCTTGGTAGTGTAACCCGGTTTGAAGATCTGCTTGAACATGTTGCGGTGAATGCCTTTTCCATTGTCGCTCACGTCAACGATGACGAAGTTGTCGCCTTCAGTCATTTCTATCGTTATCCTGCCTCCTTCCGGCATCGCATCGATGGCGTTTTTAGTAAGATTTTCTAAAACCCAGCTGAAAAGTGCCTTGTTCAGCGGAATGACGAGGCTTCGGTCAGGCAGTTGTATATCAAAATCAATCTTTCCGGAAGAAAACCTCTTCTTCAGATAATTCATCGTTTCCGAAACAGCTTTAACAGCATCATTGTCTTCCAATGTCGGCACAGAACCTATTTTGGAGAATCGTTCCGCTATCATTGTCAATCTGTTAACGTCATTTTCCATCTCCGTTGTTCCGATAAACGGGTGTTCTTCAGACTTCATCAACTCTATCCAACCAATCAGTGATGTCAACGGGGTGCCGAGTTGATGCGCCGTCTCCTTTGCCATGCCCGCCCACACCTGATTCTGCTCGGAACGCCTTACACCGCTGAGGAACAGATAGGCTACAATGACGAACACCGCGACAAGAAGAATCTGCAAATAGCCGTAAAACCTTACGTTGACAAGTAAATCCGACGTACGGAAATGTATGAAGACGTGGCCTTTATCAAGGTAGGCGACCTTTATAGGCAGGTTGTCTTCATCCATTTTACGAATCTGCTCCGTTACAAAAGACGGATTATGCATTTCCACAGAATCAATATTCCCAAAAGCTATCACCTTTTGCATCGTGCTGTCTGTAATGATGACAGGCGAACCGACGGCGTTGTAGATAACATCGTCCATAAAGGTGAAAAACATATCCTTCAAAACGCCTTCAAGTTCGGTGTATATCAGCGACTCGCTGTAATAAAGCCACATACCGTTGTCCATTTTGATAGGGTCGTATTTGCTGTAGAAACTCTGCATCTCATTATCAAAAGACTTCTTTTCTCTTTGATTCTCAGGAAGATTAAGGGAAATGATGATATTGCCTTCGTTATCGGTGATGACGACTGGAATGCTGATGTTGTTGGTAATGATGTCTAAATAAATACTGACATTTTCTTCTGGAGAAGCCGCCAAAAACCTGCGATAGGCCGAAGCAAGCAAATCGACGCGCAAGTCTTCCTGTTTCTCAAAGCCTCCGAAGAACTCGTCAGTATAACTGATTAACGCCGCCTGAGTCTGAACCGCATCCGCCCACGTCTTTATCTGCTGGTTTTCACGTTCCGCGAAACGGTTGACGATAATATTTGTATATAACACAAAAAAGGCAACTATCGCCGCCGCCAAGAGAGACAATATCAGAAGCCAACTTTTCTTACGCGAATAAAGATTCATAAAATATTGTTTTACAGATATTTGGTTTTATTCAAAACTTGTTCTATCTGGTTTCTCGTATAACCTTTTGACATGGCATAACGCACTATTTTTACTCTGCGTTTAAAGACGTCCTGTTCTTCGATTTTTTTAGATCTTATCAGTCTTTCAAGTATTTCAATTTGTTCGTCTTCGTCTATTTCCGACAAGACTTCGTTTATTATTTCCGTTGCTATGCGCTTGTTTTTCAATGCTAAGGTTATCTTAAGCCTGCCCCAATGCTGCTGATGTATCTTACTTTTTGTAAATATTTCGGCGTAACGACGGTCGTCCACAAAACCATCGTCAACGAGCATCTTCATAATCTTATTGCGTTCTAAAACATTGTCTGTCAAAACATTAAGTTTGTTTTCGACTTCTGATGTGCAGCGTTCCTGATAAGCACAATAACGCATTATCTTTTCCACGACATCCATCATTACATCGTTTTGATGCGGATGGTCTTTCCGACATTCATCAGGTGGTCGGCGACACGTTCGGCATTTGACGACAGCGAGAGGTATTGAGAACCGACAGACGGCGAGCAGATACCTTCCGAAAGGCGTTCTATATGCTTGTCTTCCATCTGTTTTGTGAAGACATCGACTTCTTCTTCGACGGCATCAGCCTGACCAAGCGAGAACATATCGCCGTTGGTGTATGCACGCATAACTTTTTCGTACATATCGTTGATAAGGTCGCGGAGATGCTGAATCTCTTTGATTGCGTCTTTAGAGAAACTGCTGTTTGAGTTTTTCAGGCTTACGGCGTACTCCACGATATTTTCCGCATAGTCGCCGATACGCTCAATGTCGCGGACGGTGCGGAACGTTGATGACAAATAGATATGGTCTTCCTCGCTAAGTTGTTGTTTTTCAGATAGTTTTACTACGAAATTAACAATAGCGTAGTTAAGAAAGTTGAGTTCTTTTTCATCTTTGGCGAAGTCATTTTCCTCTGAAAAATTCATATTGCAGATGATTTCCAAGGAGCGGTTGAAGTTACCCATGGCTATTCCTGCCATATTGACAATCTCCTTCTTCGTCTGTTCGACGGCGACAGGCGGTGTTTTCAACATGTTGTCATCAATGAAGAAAAGTCTCGGCGCGTCTGGATTTTCGATGTTGTCAGGCTTGTCTGGAACGATGCGGCACACTATTTTTACGAGCATTCCGGTGAGCGGAAGGACGATTAGGACGGTCATCACGTTGAAGAAGGTATGGAACATCGCGAGTTGTGTCTGCGGCACGCCGGGGAAGACAGACTCGAACATTCCGCCGAATGTTATTCCACCGATAAAATAGAACAAGTAGTACGCTATCATAAAGATAACGACACCACTACAGTTGAATATCAAGTGAATAAGAGCTGTACGTTTAGCGTTTTTTCCAGATGTGATACCGGCGAGGATGGCGACGACGCAGGAGCCGATATTGGAACCCATAGTTAGGAAGATGCCTTGATCAAGACCGATGAGTCCGGAATAGACCATGGCGATCGCTATGGATGTCATCACCGACGAGCTTTGTATTATTGCGGTAAAGACTGTTCCAATAAGGACGAGTAGAAAGGGGTTGCTTATGTGTGCGAGGAAAATCTTCACCGAGTCGAGGGCTGCGAAACCGGCCATGGAGTCGCTCATCAGGTCGAGACCGACGAAGAGCATTCCGAAGCCGGTGAGGATACCGCCTGTTTTTTTGATGATGTCTCTTTTGCCGAGAATCATCATAAAGGAACCGAAGCCGGCGAGGGCCGAGAAGATGACCGATGTTGACAGAGCCGAGTTGCCGAACATACCGAGTGCGACAATCTGCGCCGTGACAGTTGTTCCGATATTGGCTCCGTAAATCATTGTGGCGGCTTGTGCCAACGAGACGATACCTGCATTGACGAAGCCGATCACCATCACCGTCGTTGCACCGGAACTCTGGATAGCTGCCGTACCGACAGCTCCGATACCGACGCCGAGCAACTTGCTTCCTGACGCGCGTGAAAAAAGATTCTTTAATTTGTTGGAACTTGCCGATTCGAGGTTGGAACTCATCATCTGGCAGGCTACAAGAAAAATTCCTATACCTGCTATCAAAAGCAGCAACGCAGTTAAAATTTCCGCTGTAGTCATCATAAATGTCTATCTACTAATGGTTTATGGTTTTTTTCAAAATGACGTACATAAATGTGTGCAAAGATAAAAAATATTACCATTGCACGCACGATGACATTGAAAAAAATCACCCCTCTTTTATTCTCCCCATGTCTCCCTGTCAAGGCTGCGGTATTGTATCGCTTCCGCAAGATGTTCCGTCTTGATAGATTCCGCGCCTTCGAGGTCGGCAATAGTCCTCGATACTTTGAGTATTCTGTCGTATGCGCGTGCCGAGAAATTTAGTTTGTTCATAGCGTTCTTCAGCATAGCCGAGCTTTCTTCATTGAGATGACAATAGTCGCGTATCATTTTGGCCGTCATCTGCGCATTGGAGTGCACGTTTGGAATATCAGCATAACGTCGCGCCTGTATCTCACGTGCCTTTGTCACTCTCTCCCTGATGACAGCACTACGTTCGCCCAACTGTTTCTTGGCCAAATCCTCAAACGGCACCGGAACGACTTCAATATGAAGGTCTATGCGGTCCATCAGCGGTCCCGAAATCCTGTTGAGATATTGTTGGACGGAACCGGGTTTGCAGACACATTCCATCGTCGGATGGTTGTAATAGCCGCAAGGACAGGGATTCATTGCCGCCACAAGCATAAAGTTGGCGGGGAACTCGACGCACTGTCTCGCCCTCGCGATATTCACGACACGATCCTCCATTGGTTGTCGCAACACTTCCAAGACCTGCCTTTTGAACTCTGGCAGTTCGTCCAAGAAAAGTACTCCGTTGTGAGCCAATGAGATTTCTCCGGGCTGTGGATATGTGCCGCCTCCGACCAAGCCGACGTATGATGTGGTGTGATGTGGGCTTCTGAAAGGCCTTCGTCTGACGAGTGCACCGCCGTGCCCCGTAAGTCCCGATACTGAGTGTATCTTCGTCGTCTCCAACGCCTCCTGAAGTGTCATCGGAGGCAGTATCGACGGCAGACGCTTAGCGAGCATGGTCTTTCCGGAACCGGGAGGCCCAATCAAAATAACGTTGTGGGAGCCGGCGGCGGCGATTTCCATGGCGCGTTTGATGTTTTCCTGTCCTTTCACATCCGCAAAATCAAAGTCGTATTCGTCGCCGCCGCCGGCTTCATCATCAACAGAAACGGTTACCGGCTGCAAGACTTTACTGCCGTTGAGAAATCCGACAACGTCCATTATATTATCGACGCCTAAGACTTCCAAGCCATCTACTACTGCCGCCTCGCAAGCGTTAGTACTTGGCAGTATCAAGCCCTTAAAACCGTCCTGCTGAGCCCTTATAGCTATCGGCAAAGCTCCCTTTATGGCATTAACACCTCCGTCCAACGACAATTCTCCCATTATAACATACTTGTCAAGTAATTGACAATCAATTTGTTCGGAAGCAGCAAGAATGGCTATCGCAATAGGTAGGTCGTACGATGAACCTTCCTTACGAATATCGGCAGGAGCCATATTGATTGTCACTTTCTTCTTCGGATAATTCAAACCATTATTGGACAACGCAGATTCTATGCGCTGCTGGCTTTCTTTGACGGCACTATCAGGTAGTCCGACAAGAAAAAACTGTACTCCACGGTCAATATTGACCTCAACAGTCACTGTGAAGGCCTCAATACCATTGAGGGCACTTCCAAAAGTTTTCACTAACATCAGGTTTCATATTTTTGTTTTTGATTCTCAATTAAAAAAGCCTCATCGTGGCTTATACTTAGATTTCTGAAAAATGGCGTAGTTGTCTTTATCAAGCAGCAGTTCAGACAAGGTTACATCGTTGTTTTCCATATAAGAGCGGACTATCTGTAGTCCGAAAAACTCGCCGAGACGCGCCGGTGCTTCATCTGAAAAAGCCTGAGTGAAAGGCCCGTCTGCAAAAAACTTACGCCTGACATCACCATTGTTAGAATAAAGTATGTCGTTACCGACGACAGCCGCCCATACATCTCTCTCATAATCAGAAATCCAGTCCATCTGAGAGGCCTTATACCTCAAAACTATGCTGTCGGGCATCTCCGGACACATCGCCTTGATGATGTACATCTTTTTTCCGCTGTTTACCATCTCCGTCAACAAATCCTTATACACCGAATTATACTGAAACACTTTATTTGCAAGGACTTCTGCAACATCACGGCGGATGTGCGACGGCGTAAAACGCATAGATACATACCTTGGAAGTCCAACCATATCGTATATGGAATCATTTGCTCCGAGATAAAAATCCAAACTAACCAGAACACTTCCATACATCATCATAACCGGCGCAGAACCTAAGTCAAGACCTGAGACATAAAGATATGTGTCGGGAATATTCTCCTGAGGAAAATAATAGTTAAAATGCTTATAGACGGACTTTATCTCATCATTCAGCCAACTGACATCGTCAAAACGCGCAGCCACCATGCCGTTGATCTGTTCGACAAACGTATCAGTGACAAAATCTCTGAAAAATTTTACGATGTCGGGATTGTCCAAATCGGCGTCAAGAAAAGGACGAAACTCATCTTGTAAAGATTTCAAACCTTTACCGAAATTGACCGTATCTATAGAAAATAAGGCCTTGTCGTAACGATGAAGCACTAAGGTCTGAGGTTCGCACACCGAGACATCGACATCCAATCTTGACTTTTTCCCGGAATGACACGAAGAAAAAGACACCGCAATGGCGATAAAAATATAGATTGATGATATTTTGTTGATTTTTAAAGATTTTGTTCTCATTTTTCTCATTTTTTATTCAAAAATTCCCTCAACATATTTAACGACGTGATACCTGCCCTCTGAATATTGTTGTCCCTGTCTTTTCCGAAATTGTTGATTTTTGAAAAGACTCCCTCTGGTGTCGCGACGGCAATCCATACTGTACCGACAGGAATTTCTTCTGTACCGCCTGAAGGTCCGGCGACTCCGGTAGTTGCGACGGCGTAATCAGCATTGAGCGTTTTTCTTGCCCCGACAGCCATTTGTTCGGCCACCTGTTTGCTTACGACATTATATTTTGCAATGTCTTCTGGCTTAGTACCTAACAAATTGATTTTTACTTCATTACAATAAGAAACGATACTACCTTTATAGACATCGGAACATCCCGCAACTGATGTCAGCATCCGGGCTATCGCGCCTCCGGTACAGCTCTCCGCCGTCACAAGCGTCTTGTGCTCCTTCCGCAATTTCTCCAAAACGACTTCCGCAATCGGCGCGTCATCTTCGCCGAAAATAAACTCGCCAATCAAACTATACAACTTCTCGACTTCCCGACTGATGACATTATTCAGAAATTCGGCATCCTTGTGTCTGCCGTCCAAACGAAGACGCACCATGCCGTACTGCGGAAGATAAGCCAACGACAGAAAATCAGGCAGATTTTCTTCCCAGTCCTTTATCTTGTCCGCAAGGAACGACTCGCCTATACCCGTCGTCATTATGACTTTTCTCGCGTACGGTGTGACCTTAAAATGTTTTTTCAACATCGACAGTATCTCCGTCGTGAAGACGTTTTTCATCTCAAACGGCACGCCCGGCATTGATATATAAACCGTTTTATCTTTTTCAAACCAAGTGCATGGAGCCGTGCCGAACCTGTTCGGAATATAAACGCAGTCTTTTGGAATGTAGGCCTGCTGAACGTTGCGTTCCGACATCGGATAACCGCGCAGTTTGAATATCTGCCTCACGTTTTCAAGCGCGTCTTCGTTTAAGACCATCGTCGTATTGAAAAACCTGCACAACGTCGGTTTTGTGATGTCGTCAGCAGTCGGGCCCAAACCTCCGGTAATCATTACGAGATCGACATCGGAACACGACTCGAGCGCGTTCATGATGTCAGCCTCCCCGTCACCTATAGTTAAAATACCGACAACCTCTATGCCATTGATTGTCAGTTGCTCTCCAAGCCACGACGCATTGGTGTTGACAACCTGACCAATTAAAAGCTCGTCGCCTATTGATATTATCTTGGCCTTGACGTTATGTAATAACTTTTCCATTTTCATTGATTTTTTCGGCAAAAGTACGAATTAAAATGAGTTGAAAAATCATTGTAAATAAAAATTAAGGTAAAAATGATTTTCCTTATTTTCGCGAACACTAATCGTTAAAATTTATTAAAAATGAAAAGAGTCATTCCAACATCACAACTGCTTGTCAACGATAACGGACGAATCTACCATCTCGACCTTCTGCCGGAAGAAATCGCCGACGACATTATCTTGGTCGGAGACCCCGGACGTGTAGCAACCGTTTCCGATAAATTCGACAGAATAGAGATAAAACGCAGCAACCGCGAACTCGTCACACACACAGGATATTTCAACGGGAAACGCGTCACAGTGCTTTCAACAGGAATGGGAACCGACAACATCGACATCGTGATAAACGAGTTGGACGCATTAGCCAATATCGATCTGAAAAACCGCGTTGTCAAAGATACTCACCGCACGCTTAACCTTGTACGACTCGGCACTTCGGGTGCTCTTCAGGCTGACATCGAAGTCGGTGATTCATACGTCGCGTCGCGTTATGCCGTCGGCCTCGACGGACTTGCCTATTTTTATAAAGAGAGTTCGGAAGTTATTGACAAAGAAGCTACTGACGACTTCATAAAGTTTATGGATTATCCGTCAGAACTGCCACGTCCGTATGTCGTAAAATCGTCGGATGCACTTTTTGAAAAACTGTCGGAAGGTTGTTACAAAGGCATAACCGCTACAGCACCGGGGTTCTACGGCCCGCAAGGACGCGAAGTCAGGCTCAGCCTCGCACATCCCACAATAAACAGCCGACTCGAAGACTTTAAATACGGCGAATGGAAAATCGTCAACTTCGAGATGGAGTCGTCGGCACTGTTCTCGCTCAGCAGAATGTTCGGACACAACGCTATGACTGTCTGTTCCATCGTTGCAAACCGCGTCTCCGAGAAAAGCTGCAAGGATTATCATCCATTTATCGAAAAACTCGTTATTTCTACGTTGGAAAAGATGACTAAATAAAGAAATTTGCACACAGCAAAAAATGGGAAAAAAGATGAGAAGCTGTTTTGATTTGTTCGATAGGGATTTGCATTATATTTTCGAGCAGATTT
>JAKSNC010000037.1 GCA_024400195.1 Bacteroidales bacterium | reverse complement strand
AGATATTTTTTTTTATTTGTGATTTTATTTTTTCGGTTCTCGCTTTTTTAAAAGTTTTGTCAAGGGATAATGTTTTTTTTTGTCTTGTTTTTTTTTTTTTTTTATTGTGTAAGTTTTTTCATTTTCTATTTTTAGTATATTTGCAGCTCATATTGAAAATTATTAACCAAATTCAAAACACATGAAAAAGTTTTCTTTACTTTCAGCGATGTTTGCCGCCATGTTCTTTGGTGGTAACGTCATGGCCCAAGACTATGAAACAGTTTTGGAAGACACGTTTGAGAGCTACAGCAATGGAGACCACATTGCTCAGGCAGCAATTGCAGCAGGTCACGATTATTGGACGACATGGGATGAAACTCCCGGTTCAGCAGCTGACGCTGTTATTACCAACGAAGATGCCGCATCAGGTTCGCAATCAATGAAATGCACCTATGGTAACGACGTTGTCCTTAAGTTCGGCAACAAGCAGACCGGTATCTACAACATTACCTTCGACATGAAGGTTCCGACAGGTAAAGACGGTTATTTCAACCTTCTTCGTGAGTTCGCCGGCTCAGGCAGCGAATGGGCTACCGAGGTTTACATCAACAGCGCAGAAAACGGTACTGCTATCGAGACCGATGGTACGTTCTATGATTTCACATTCCCGCTTGGCGAATGGGTTAGTATCAAAATCAACATCGACCTCGCAGCCGACTGGGCTCAATTCTTTGTCAACGGTAATCTGGCTCACGAATGGCAGTACAGCCGTAACGCCAGCGGCGGACAAGGCAGCTCACGCGCTATCGATGCTATGGACTTCTATCCTCCGACATCGGCAGCCGTTTCTACTTTCTATGTTGACAACGTCAAATTTGAACAGTACACAGGCGAACTCTACCAGGACTTCAACATCACTCCTAATGATAAGATAGAGGTGACTATGGGCTCCGATGATATTACATCTGAATCACTTCAGGTTAGCAATGACGGTAACAGCATCGGTGACTGGATGGGTTACATTGAGTATGAACCGGCAGCAGGTACAGCAGGCACAGCCGACCTTTATTTCTATCAGACTGAAATTTGGAGCGGTATAGGCTCAGCCGGCGAATGCTTACGCGAAATGGCTATCCAAATTCCGGCCAGTGCATACGCTAACGTAGCTATGGGTATGAGCATCGTTTCAGCTCGTTTCTACATCTATCCTGAGACACCTTCTGTTGACTATCATTACACATTCCGTGTCTATGGACAGGGCTTCGGACAGCCGGGCGAACTTCTTGCTGAAAAGACCCTTACCGAAACCGGTACCGATATGTGGCTCGAATGCACATTCGACAATCCTGTTCAACTCCTTGGTGAAGAAATGTGGGTTACTGTAGAACTCTTACAGGTTGCCGGCGGTTATCCGCTCTCATGCGACAACGGCCCTGCGACAGGATATGCTGACTGGTGCAAGACAGACGGCGGCACATGGAGCCGTATCTGCGAATCCAATCCAGAACTTAGCTTCAACTGGATGATTGACGCTCACGCAGCTGGACAGCGCATCCCCGGCTGGGCTACAATGAGCAAACAGTCAGGAACACTTAAAGGCGGTGAAACTGACGATGTTGATATTACATTCTCCTCAATGGGTATGACAGCTAATGAATATCACACAACGCTTCATATCTTTACAACTGATGAGGAGCATCCGCAATTCGACCTTCCTTTGACTCTTATGATTCCTATTGGTGTCGAAGAGAATGCTGACAGCTTCTTCAGCGTCTATCCTAACCCGTCTAACGGTATCATCAGCATCGAAGGTGAAGACCTCGACTATGTCACCATCTACAATGCAGCCGGACAGTTTGTCAAAGTCGTGAAACTCGGCAACAACGTCAACAGCATCAACTTCAGCGAGATGGGTTCAGGTATCTATTTCCTCAATGTTGTTAACAACAACAACGAAAGCTCAGTTAAGAGAATCGTCGTTGAATAAGCGATTACGATAATCGATTAAAAATCAGGCGCGTCTGAAAGACGCGCCTGATTTTGTTTATTAGAGACGCGATAAATCGCGTTCTTTGTTATTAGAGACGCGATAAATCGCGTCTCTACTTCTAAAAAAAAACCGTATCTTTGCAAATCGAAAAAATTATCGGCCTCGTAGTCTAACGGATAGAATGAAGGATTCCGGTTCCTTTGGTCTGGGTTCGAGTCCCAGCGAGGTCACAAGAGATGAAAAAAAAGTTTCCGCCGCCCAAAACTTTGGGCGGCGGAAACCTTTTTTTCAGACTAACTGTTAGTTACAGCTTATTCTTTCACGTTGGGAAGCTCAAGTCCGAGATTCTTCTTCTTATCAACGGCTTTGAGCACGAGTCCGAGGATGAACGCGGCGACACCGAGGCAGGCCAGCATGACCAAAGCCCAAGTGTAGTTGAGGTTCGTCGGGTCATCGACGCCCTTGTTCGTGTTGTCGAGGACTTTGCCGATGAGGAGAGGGAAGAGCCACAGACCGATGTTCTGAATCCAGAAGATGAGGGCGTAAGCGGAGCCGATAATCTTTTCGTCAACCAACTTCGGAACACTCGGCCATAAAGCTGCCGGCACTAACGAGAAACTGGCACCCAACACCAAAATGGTGATATAGGCCACAACAGTTCCACCGACGGCACTTCCTTTGAACATAGGCAGTATGAATGCGAATGTAAGGTGGCAGATGATGAGGAGCAGAGAGCCTATCATCAGCATTGAAGCGGCTTTGCCCTTGTGGTCAACATAACTTCCGAGAATAGGCGTTATGGCGACGGCAAGCAGCGGGAACACGGCGAAGATAGTCTCAGCCGAACCACGCATGTAACCCATCCAGCAGTAAGCCACGAGGAATACGACGGCAACAGCCATAAGACCGAACTTCATTCCCTTGTTTTTGGAGAAGTTGCTCGCAAAAGAGCAGGCGGCAACGACAAGCATGATGGCGTATTGAATAATCGTAACCGTACTTCCGGCCCAGAAACCTTCGCCCGGGGTGAGCGTCAAGTTGCACTGCAGCATGTTGACGGCGTACTTCTGGAACGGGAAAATGGCCGAATAGTAAAGGACGCAGAGCAGAGCGACCAACCAGAATCCCATACTCGAAAGGATGCGGCCTATATCAGAGACCTTGAACGGATCGTCTTTCTCTTCGCCTTCGCCTGTCTGAGCATCAAGTTTCTTGTCCATAAAGGCATAAACGATGAACATTATCAATGCGATGCAGAGAAGAACCACGCCGAATGCGACGGAACGCGAGACATGAACTTCGCCGCCGAGTTTTGCGAACATAGGCGAGAATATCATACAGGTGGCGACACCGAGACGTGCAAGCGCCATCTCTGAACCCATTGCGAGAGCCGTTTCACGACCTTTGAACCATTTGACGATACCTCTTGAAACGGTGATACCGCCCATTTCAGCACCGCAACCGAAAATCATGAAACCGACGGCGGCCATCTTCGCAGAAGCGGGCATGCCTCTGTAAAACGGCGAGACACCGAGTTCTTCGAATCCCGGGATATAGTTGAGGTTGTTTGTGAACCAAGTTTCAAGACCGCTTCCGGCGAAACTGTCAGCCACAGCATAATATTTTATGATGGCTCCGAGCAGCATGACGGCTCCTGACAAGATAGCCGTGAAACGTACTCCCATCTTGTCGAGGATGATTCCTGCGAAGATGAGGAAGAAAATGAAGACGTTAAGGAATGTCTCAGCACCCTGCATCGTGCCGAAAGCTAATGAATCCCAACCTTTTTGCGACTGCATAAGGTCTTTGATGGGGGAGAGTATGTCCATGAAAATGTAGGCACAGAACATACCGAGTGCTAACAGCAGCAACGCCGTCCAACGCATAGCCGCATTGTCTCTCAATGTCGTTGTTAATTTCGTTTCTGACATATTTATAAAATTTAAAAGTTAATAAATTCTTTTAATCTAAAGGCATCTGTACGACTTCCTTCTTGTAACCGTTCAATACTTTCTTGGCAAAGTCGGCAATCTTCTGAGCGTCAATGCCTTTGATGAGTTCGTCGTAGTTGTCGAGGATGTTGATGTCATCTTCAACATAGGTGCTGATGGCCGAACTCCAGAAGCTGTTTTCTTCAAGCATCTCGGCTCTTTTCTTCAGTTTGTTTTCCAAAACCTTCTGAAGGTCTTCCTGACGAGGGCCGTTTTCAGCGATATTCTGCAATTCTGCGTATGCGATGCCGAGGAGCTTCTCGTAAACGTCCTTATTTGTATCAAAAGCGATGAGCATCATAAAGTTGCCTTTCGGCTGTTTGTTTACGCTGCCCATCACGCCGACACCATAAGTGCCGCCTTCGTCTTCGCGTATCTTCTGAGTATAGACGATGTCGAGAACGTCGGTGAGGACATCCATATAAATCTGATTCTCATAGTTATATTCAATTTCGCCGTTGTAGATGGCATAGACAGACGTTTTCGGGGTCTCCATCTGTTTCTCGTAACGGCAGACACGGCTTTCCTCACTGATAATGAGGTTGATGTCTTTCGACTTCTCCTTGTTTTTCTGTTTCTTTAACGATGCGAGATATTTGGTCACGAGGTCTTTGAAGGTCTCGACGTTGATGTTTCCGACAAATTTGAAGGTGAAGTTGTTGGGGTCGGCGAAGCGGCCTTTGTAAAGTTCCATCGCTTTGACATAATCGACTTTGTCGTAGTCGGCGGCTTTCATTCTGAAACGGAGCGGATGATTCTTATACAGAACGGAATTGATGGTGTCCTGCAATGTCATCATCGGGTTGAGCTCCATATTTTCCACGATGGCCTTGGTGCGTTGGATATACGACTCGAAGGCTTCTTCGTCGGCACGCGGGCTTGTGAAATACAGGTAGATGAGCTGCATCATCGTCTCAAGGTCTTTGGGCGAGCAACTGCCGCGCATACCTTCGGAATAGGTGCTGATGAAAGGCTCGACGTCAACTATCTTGCCGGCGAGGACTTTCGGGAGGTCGATGGCGCTGAAATTGCCCACGCCGCCGAGAGTGATAATGTCGTTAAGTTCCTGAAGTGTATAGGAATCATTGATGTTCTTGTCGTAGATGGCCGAGATGCCGCCTTTGCTTGAGGCCGCCATAACGATTTCGTCTTCCTTGAAGTTGGTCTGTTTGTAGATGACTTTCATGCCGTTGCTGAGTGTGAGTTCGACGGCGTCAAATTCAGGAAGTGCAGTTTCTTTCTTTATCTTACCGGGTTCAGGAAGGTTTTCCACGAGCGGACCTTCAAAGACTTCTTCTTTATAAGGCTCTATCACATCGGCGTTGGCTTTTTCGTAAACCGCTAGAATTTCATCTTTGGTCGGCAAAGTCTCTCCCTCTTTCTGAGGAGCCGTGATTGTTATCACGAGGTTGTTTTCCGGAATAAGTTCCTTAACCATTTCGTTGATGAGTTGGAGAGGCAGATTTGGTATAATCTGCTGATACAGCATATATTCCGTTTCGATTCCGGGCATCGGCTCATTTGAAAGGAAGTTGTTTAAACATTCGTACACATATTTTCCGTTTTTAGTGTTGTTCCTTTCGGCGTATTGGCTTTCAACGTGTTTCATGAAATCAGCTTTAGCTCTTTCATATTCTGAGGCCGTGAAGCCGAGTTCCATCCTCTTGTTTTCGTGGATGAGAGCCGTCAGAGCATCGTTGATGCCGTTGCGGTCTTTAGCCATTGCGAGGCCGCACCAAGCATCTTTCGTCGGGGCGATGTAGTAATTGCTGTAATAGCCATACCCATAGACAAACGGAGCGTTGGGTTTCTGCGTTATCTCGTTCATCCTGTTGTTATACATCTCCGATACGATGTTCAACAGATATTGTTGCATCCAATATCCCATACTGTTTTTCAGAGAATCCGGCGTTGCGTCTTGCTTGAAGAACACTTGGATGTTGTAATGCGTCTGTTCGGGGTCGCTGCAGATGGCGACGATGGGCTCTTCGTTGTCGGCTATTTCAAAGCGTGT
Organism: Bacteroidales bacterium; assembly: GCA_024400195.1. GTDB lineage: Bacteria > Bacteroidota > Bacteroidia > Bacteroidales > F082 > Limimorpha. The sequence goes on along the minus strand of JAKSNC010000037.1, from coordinate 11,072 downwards.
GCGTTCTGCCGGATTGACAGGCGTCGGGATGTCGGCGCACATTTCCTTTATTTTTGCCTCGATAGCGTCAACGTCGATGTCGCCGACGATGATAAGTCCTTGGAGATCAGGGCGATACCATTTGTTGTAGTAGTCGCGGAGTGTTTGATATTTGAAGTTGGCGACGACTTCCGGAAGGCCGCCTGGGAGACGGTTGGCGTAAGGGCTGTTCGGGTACATCTGAGGAAGAAGCGTTTCCCAGATACGCTGTTGCGCGTCTTCGCGGGTGCGCAGTTCTTCAAGGATGACGCCGCGCTCGTTGTCGATTTCCTTTTCTTCGAGGGCGATGAAGCTCGACCAGTCGTGGAGAATCATGAGGCAGGTGTCAACGAGGCCTGGGTTTGTCGTCGGGACGTTGGTAATCATATAGACCGTTTGGTCGATGCCTGTTCCGGCGTTGAGGTTTTCTCCGAACTTGATGCCGTTGTCCTGCAGGTAATTGCGGAGCGTGAGGCCCGGGAGGTTCTTCGTCCCGTTGAAGGCCATGTGTTCGAGGAAGTGTGCGAGGCCGCGCTGTTCTTCTTCTTCGAGGATGGAGCCGACTTTCTGTGCGATGTAGAAATCGGCGCGTTGTGCTGGTTTCTCGTTGTGGCGGATGTAGTAAGTCATTCCGTTTTCGAGTTTTCCGATGCGCACATTGGGGTCAAGAGGCATCGGCGGCATCTGCTGGGCGAAGATGTTTGCCGCGAAACAGATGAACATTGTGACAAATAACAATTTTTTCATGATAAATTGATTTTGAGTTGATTTTTCAATATTTATTTCTTATGCAATATTTTTTTATAGTGAATTTATCGAATTTACCTTAAAAACAATGTATTACGTATTTCTCTACGAAGAAGTCTTCCCTGAACCATTTTGAGACGTTTTTGCGGCGTATTTTCCAGTTTTTCGGAACTGAGCGCAGTTCTTCCTCGATGTCGCCGCCTTTTAACGTGATGACTCCGCCCGCCTCGATGTCGTTGTGGATTCGCAGTTTATTGCCCGTCCACGCGAGAATCTGCGGCAGTTGTGTCACGCCTCTTGACGTTATGACGTCGAAAGGTCCCTGTATCTTTTCCGCGCGTTCCTGTACCGCCGTGACGTTTTCCAAACCGAGTGCTTCGACTACTGCCTGTACGACCTTGATTTTCTTCCCGATGCTGTCAACCAAGAGAAATGACGTCTGCGGAAACATTATCGCGAGCGGTATCCCGGGGAAGCCGCCGCCAGTACCGACATCCATCACCTTCATGCCCGGAAGCAGGGTGAAATATTTCGCAATAGCGAGAGAATGCAGGACGTGGTGCTCGTAGAACGACTCGATGTCTTTCCGGGAAATGACGTTGATTTTTTCGTTCCACTCAGAATAAAGAGGCAGAAGTAAGCCAAACTGCTTCTTCTGCTGCTCTGTTATTTCCGGAAAATATTTACTGATTATTTCCAAAATGAATCTGATGTTTTTTTTGATGTTGTAGAGACGGTGCACGCACCGTCTCTACATGATTATTCGTTTTTCTTTCTGTTTCTCAGCGCGTATGCGGCTCCGAGGCCTATTAACAGCACTATGCCGTCTCCGATTGGAGTCCAGTTATCTTCCTCACCGTGACCCGGCGAGACAGGCGTTGTCGATCCTGTAGAAGGATCAGATTTAAACTCGTTACCAGTACTAGGTCCTCTCCAACTTGAGCCTTCGTAATCATATCTGTATTCCTTATAGGGATCATACTCCTGAGCATGCAACGTTCCGCACGCGAACACCATAACGACTATTATTAAAAGTTTCTTTATCATGATTTTTGACAATTTGACAATTTGATAATTTGACAATTTGAATTTTTGACGATTTGACGATTTGATCTTTTGACTTGTTGACTTGTTGACTTGTTGACCTTCGACCTTAGTCCTTTGACCTTTGACCTTTGACCTTTGACCTTCGACCTTAGCCCTTAGTCCTTAGTCCTCTCGTCCTTATCTTCTAACAACTATCTTCTCCGTCTTAGTCCATCCGTTTCCGATAAGTCTCACGACGTAAACTCCGCCCTTGAAACCGCCCGTCGAAATCGTCGCGTCTCCGCTTATGACTTCCGAATGCATTATTCTGCCCATGACGTCGAAGATTTGAACCTCGCCGCTTCCGCTGACGTGTATCTCGCCGTTATAGACGTTCACGAAGTTTTCGGTTTCGTTTTCGTCGATTCCGGTGTTGCCCTTGTCGATTCTTACTATGAAGCGGTGCGTGTCGTCGTCTTCTGAAGCCTCAAACGTGTAACTTCCTTCGAGAAGCATATCGACATCGACATCAAGAAGTTTATCGTAGAGGTGCACGTAGTCGAACTTGCCGATGGTCTCAAGTCTGATGGTGTTGGAACCTTTGCCGACGGCTTTGAACGACACGAAGAACTCTTTCGTGTTGGTGCTGAAGTTACGGATTCCGTATTTGGTCTGGAGTTTCTCGGTGTAGATCTGCGGGACGTTGGTGTTGAAGTTGTCGGCTTTGGCGAAACCGCCGTTATTGTCGTCAATGACTATGATGGTGTTGTCTTCGCCGTTTCCGTTGCTCGCGAACAGGTTGAGCGCGAGTATGTCGTTGCTCTTACCGCTTCCGCTTCCTTTGGTGAATGATAATTTTGTATTATCGCCATTGGTATAGACCATGAAGCCTGTTCCGACTTTGATTGGAGTGTCTCCGACGGCATATTTTATTATTCCGTCTTCGCTGTCAACCACTGCGAAACCGTTATAGATTCCAGTCTTATTGTTGAAGTCGCTCCATTTCAGGTCGTATGTGAACGGGTTGCCGAGGAGTGTGAAGTGACCTTCTCCGTTGAGCTCGCTGGTGAAATTGAATTCCGTACCGGCATTGAGTGTTCCCTGCATTTTTAGGAGGTTGGTTGTCTGGTATGCTGCGAGGTAGCCTCTTCCGCTGACGAAGTTGTGTTCAAAATCGCTTGTATTAGCCTTGTAGTTATACCATATCGGAGTTCCGTCTAAGACATAATATCTATAGAGGTCGTAGTTGCCTGCGCCGGCTTGTTCGATAAACGATGCAACTGTGAAGTCTTCCATCGGAGCCGCGAGGAAGTACCAGCCGGCTTTTGGATTTTCATTTTTACCCCAATATCCATGTTTGTCCATCACCTTTTCCACTGTCGCTTTGACGTCGCTGTTGTTGAAGACGAGTTGTCCGCCGTCTTCGATGACGAGGTTGTCGAAGGCTCCATTGTTGGTTAGTGTACCTTCGACAATGACTATGGCATCCTTTTCAATAGTGAGGGCAGCAGAGTTGTTTGCAATTGTAAGGTTGTTTGCGACAGTGAGAGTATATCCTCCCATAATAATCATAGGAGCTTCGACCGTAAGATCATCAATTTCAGATTCTTCTTCTTCAAATACGCGGATATAATATTCAGTTGTTGTAGTAGGCTTTTGATAAGTGATTTTGAACTGAACTTGTGAGTTGTTATCATTTGTTACCTGATACCAGAAATATTTGGCACCTGTAGGCAGTTTTGCACTGGCATCATAAACATGGTCTACGGTTGATAAGGTTTCAGTCCAAGTGTTATCAGCAGTTTCGCTATATGAAGATATGGCTGATGTGCTGAAGTTAATGCCCACGCTGACTTTTGTAGAGGCGCCTTTATTTGCATAGACCTCAAATTTGGTAATTTTGTCAAAAGGTGTGGTGTTGTAAATATAGGTATCCTTTTTGCCAATAAGAATAGCTTCATCTTTAGTAAAATAATTCTCAGCTCCACTTTGAACAGCTTGTTTTTTTGCTCCTTTGCTAAAAGTGATAACGTGCTCGTCGAATGTTTGATATGTGTTGGTAGTTGTTGCAGTGCTTGTCAGTTTAGAACCATCAATGATTGTGACGGCTTCTTCTGTGGACGGACTGGGAACTTCTCTTGAGAATACGGCGTATAAAGTTACATCGCTGGTAGGTGTGTAAGGATTGGCAACGAACTGGATGTCACTTTCGCTTTCAGTCCAGCCGGCGAAGTCAAAACCCGTAGGAATATTGGCGGCTTCAGGTGTCGGAAGTGTGCCGATGGCTGAACTTGGTGTTACGTATGTGGGTTCAATCAAAGAACCATCGCCGTTGACAACATAATTGACCTTGTATCTCTTTGTGAATGTGGCTTTTGCAATCTCGCTTTCGTCCATGGCGTCCTTGGTGGCTTTGGCTTTTACAGTTGTCGTTTCTGTGATTGTAAACGGATCTGAATAGGGCGTTTGTGTTGACCAGTTATCTGTCGTGTAAACTATTGTTGCTCCGTCGGTTGCGCAATCTAACGACACTTTAAGGCTTTCATCGAAATATGAGCCGTCTTCAGGTTCAAATGTAGGTGTTGCCACTGTTGTGATGGTGATATTGTAAACGGCTGTGGCGATTTCACTTGAAACACCATTCTTCACTGCGATGGCTTTTATAGTGGTGTTTTCGCTGATTTCAATCGGGTCTGTGTAAGGTGTGCTTCCGGTTGTCGGATTGCTTTTATCGAGTGTGTAGTAAATTGTGGCACCTGTTGTGGCTGAAGTGATTTCGACAGTCTGGGCGGCGTTGTAATCTCCGCCTTCAGGTGTGAATGTCGGTGCGGCAACGATAAGCTGGATGTCGGCTGCACTGCGTGGAGCGATTTCCTTGGTCGTGTTGTACTGGATGTACACACCCGTGAGGTTGTAGCTGTCGCCATTCGTGAACGACGGAAGTGTCATGAACGCGTTGTAAGCCTTGATGGTGTTTTCTCCGTCTGAGAAGCTGTCGATTCCTGTACATTCAACATTGTTTACTGTTATGACGGCACCGGTGTTGACTCCGCCGAGGGCGGCGATGCTGGCCTCAACTGGAGTAATAGAACCGCCTGTTGTAACTGTCAGACCGCTTGTCCCAGTAGTGAGATTGGTAAGTTCGGCGGAACCATTATATAGCTGCAATTTGCAAGTAACTGTTCCACTGAGGATATTGTCAACTTCAAATCCATGATTGGATGTATAGATAATCAATCCTTCGCCGTTATTGTCTGTAAGGTATGCGTTGTTGTTTTTCACACCTGAAATCACCCAATTGTTGAAGGTGACTTCGACATTTGTGGCTGTTGTGCCGACTGCTGTGGCTTTTGCGAAGATGGCATCCATTGTTGCGAGAGGTGCTTCTTTTACTGTGAGGGTGTAACTTGCCTCGCCTGCCATGTAAGTGGCGGTTTCTGTTGTTGAAGCGGTGATTGTCGTCGTGCCAGCCGCTACGAGTGTTATGTTGCCTGTAGTAGCGTCAATGGTAGCGGCATTTGTGTTAGATGAAGTGTATGTCACAGCACCATCAGATTGTGTGGAGAATATCGGGAATGTGTTTTCGCCGCCGATTGTTGCTGTGTAGGCTTCTGCTGACCATTGGTTTTCCGGGTCGTTCTTTTGTTCGGTGTAGGTTGCCGAGGCGATTTCACTGTTTGCTTTACCTTCAACGACAGCCATTGCCTTGACGGTTGTTGTCGTGTTGATTTTGATTGTTTTAGATTCACCCGTGAAGTTCGTGGTTGTTTCAGTTGTCGGGTCATTGCCGTCTGTGGTGTAGTAAACCGTAGCACCATTTTCGTTGTTGGTGATGGTAACCTCAAACGGTTTGGTTGAGAATGTTTGAGAATCCGTCAGGGTCGGAGTTGCAGCTTTGTTTTCTGCTTTCTTGTAAAGTGTCAATGCTCCGCCAGTACTAGTTGCATAACAAGCAAAGCCGTATGTGCCATTGTTACGAAGGGTCGCATTAACACTGTTTGATGTGTTCTTTTTGTTGGTAAAATCATGAGTTTCTGTTCCAGAAACTGTCCAGAGAGAACCATTATCAGTTCCGTCAGTTAATAAAGTTGCTTGATTTTTAGTTCCGTTACCAGCAGCGTATTTTGCAACAGCAGCATTAAAAATTGTCCAATAATCTCCGCTTGGTGCGATGTGCCAAACGATTGCTGCATCTGGATTGGTGATTACGTTATTCTCAGGAGAAACTTCCGAATAATCCAAACGGTTGCTTGTAACAGTGTTTTTCATGGCTTTGTCACTATAATAAATCACATAATCACCTTCTACAAGGTCACCGGTGAATAATTCGTATGTGTCAACCTGTGACGGGTCGTAAGCAGAACCTGTAACTGAAACTGTAGCAGTCGTCTCGCCGCTTGTGAAAATGATTTCTCCTTCAAAATCACCAACTGATGTTGGAGTGTAGGTGAAAGTGACATTGGTTGCATCTTCACCAGCTGCGATTGTTGATGGAGCAACAGTGCCGATGGTGGAAGAGATAGTGATGCCTTCTGTCAGATTTGCTTGTGAAACGGAAATTGTTTCGGAAAGTTCTTCGTTTATTGGGCTGTCGTCCCAAGTGATTGTTGAAGGATTGACGGTGATTGAAGGATTGTCGCCACCGCTACCTTCGTAATATACTTTACAACTTGTCATTTGTGCAGAACCGCTTCCTGTACTTACATCAATGTTAAAGAAATAGTAATCTGCACCAGTCGGTGGAGTATAAGTTACTGATGTTTCTGCGGTTACTGTAACTGTTGTATTACTAGATGATGCTTCTGCATTTGTTGCAAAATAGCATTTTGTAGGTCCTTTTGCAACACTCCATGTTGTTTCAATCTTTGTGATTTTGCCAGGTAATTTTGTCGTATTCTTAAAATAACCTGATTTTTTGTTCATCTGGAAATAAGTGTTAGCAGCACTCTGACGATAGACACCCTTAACGCCGAGAGTCATTGTTGTGGTGCTGCCATTCAGGTCGTCAATTGTATAATCATAAGTATAGGCTGTGGCATAGGCTAAAGTTTGCTCCCAACTTGTACACAATTCCACAGATGCAGTTGTTTGTCCCCACGCCTCCGCGCCAGAGCCTAAGATGGCGAACAGCATCGCCAGAATAATTAAGGTTTTTCTAAACATGTTTTTGATTTTTTTTGTGTTATAAACGAACATAATACGAGGTTTTTAATTGTTTTCAATAAGTGGATTTTTCGCACCGCGAAAATAAGAAAAAAACTGGAAGTTTTTGAAAAAAATTGAAAAAATGTTTGTGAGTCATTAGCCATTAGAGTTTAATGCGGAATTCGGAATGCGGAATTCGTAATGTGTAAACCTTCGACTTTCGACTTTAGACTTTCGACCTTCGACTTTCGACTTTAGACTCTCGACCTTCGACCTTCGACCTTCGACTTTCGACTTTCGACCTTCGACTTTAGACTTTAGACTTTCGACCTTAGACCTTCGACTTTCGACTTTCGACCTTCGACTTGCCAATGCCCGTGCGTCAGGGCGATGATTTAGAAAGCAGGCACATCCTCTTTATAAATTTCTTTAAATACCTGACGGGCAGAGACTTCGCGCACACCAACGGCGCCATCGCCTTGAACAATAGTCAAATTACGCATTGCTTTATCACGCAACATCCTATATTCAGCCAGCTCCAACCCTTTGCGAAGAGACTGAAAATAACTTTGTCTTTCCTTATTTGACATACGATAGAATGGTATTATAGAGTTCTACATTATAAATTTTGTCACTATCTGCAATTATAGTCCGCGGATTACTTGCATTATTGACTAACATCCAAGAATCCACCACATCCTTGTATAGTTTGAAGAAGTTATCTATTCCCCTTTGATACCGTCTGATAATAATATCTTTGGGGATGTTATGCCCGCCCTCGCTTACACGCTTGGCAACACGTTGAATTGCCAATTCCGGGCCATTAAGCCAAAAGAAGAGCAAATGAACCACATACCCTTGTGCTTTTGCCTCGTTTATCAAAGAGACCCAAGAACGTGTCGCTAATGTTGTTTCTATAGAAAAAGACTCACCTGCCGCTAATAATTCGTCTATACGTTGCAGCATGATGCGCCCAGCTTGCAATGCTACGTTTTCGGAATTAAAAGGAGATATGCCATGAGCGATTTCGTCTGCATTAACAAATTCCTTACACTTCCATATTTCAGGCAAAATAGTATATGACGCAGTCGTTTTACCGGCACCATTGCACCCTGCTATAATATAAAGGGTTTTCATGTTGAAAATATGATTTTCAAACCGCAAAAGTACAACAAAAACATGATATACGCGAAATAAATTCGCAAAAGTTTAACGAATTTAGGGGTCAGAGGGCAGTTAGTTCCTAAACCCTTGACCCTTGACAATTTGACAATTTGACAATTTGACAATTAGACAATTTGACGATTAGCCGTTAGCCGTTAGCCATTAGCCATTCCGCATTAAACATTCCGCATTCCGAATTAGCTGTTAGCCATTAGCCATTAGCCGTTAGCCATTAGCCATTCCGCATTAAGCATTAAATATTCCGCATTCCGCATTCCGCATTCCGCATTCCGAATTACACATTCGACTCTCACCCTTCCGTTACATATTTGAAAGGTTCCGACAGGAAATCTAAAACATTGACAAACAGTATTCCGTTATCGTTCATACAGGTTGGCTGCATGCTTCCGGCAATAACGACACGGCGGAATCCATCTGAGATTTTATTAAGCGAAGCTAATTCCTGCCGGCGCTTTGTATTGTCCGACAGCGCGTATGCAGATTGAATATATACACGATTATACCCTTGATTACATACAAAATCAACTTCAAGATTGACGCGTTTGCGTTTGCCTTCTTCGTCTTTCTGCTCCACGACAACCTGACCGACATCCACTTGACAACCGACCGCCCTCAGTTCGTTATAGATCATGTTTTCCATTATATGTGTTTCCTCAGTCTGACGGAAACCGAGGCGGGCATTTCGAAGTCCTAAATCATCAAAATAATATTTATACGGAGTATCAATATACTTACGTCCCTTGATGTCATAGCGGACAGAACGCTCAATCATAAACGCATCTTCCATATACTCAAGATATTTGGCTATTGTCTTGGCATCAATATCACTTTGTTTTGCAGAATGGAAGGTATTGGCGATTTTGTTCGGGTTAGTGAGAGAACCGATGGATGAGGCAATGGTATTGACAATCTCATCCAAATCGTCTGTATTTTGGATGGCATTGCGTTCCTTAATATCTTTCAAGTATGTGTGAGTGAATAGGTTACGGAGAAGCTCTTTCTTCTTGTTTGTATCACTCTCCAACACGACCTGTGGAAGGCCGCCATACAGCATGTACTCCATCCACATCTTTTCCGGTTGCTCCTGCTTATAGGCAGCAAACTCGCGAAACGACAGCGGATGAATACGTATTTCATCACCTCGTCCACGAAACTCAGTAATGACATCCTTGCTGAGGAACTTGGCATTACTGCCGGTTACAAAGACATCAACCCAGTCTTTTTTGAGAAAACTATTAAGCACATCTTCAAACTCGTTCACCAATTGCACCTCATCCAACAACACATAGTAATGCTCATCTTTGTTCGGAATGCGATCAAGGATATAATGCAGCAATGCGTCCGGATCTCGCAGTGCTTTATTTTCGCGGTCTTCTAAATCTACTGTAATAATATGATCCTCTTGAGTGCCGTTTTCCAAGAGATACTGGCGGAACAAAGTAAGCAACAGGTATGATTTACCGCATCGGCGCATGCCGGTGACAACTTTTATCATGCGATTTCCGCACGCATGAATGAGTTTTTGAAGATAAAAGTCTCTATTGATTTGCATGGCAGAAAATATCTACATTCCATAAAAGTGTGTAATTACACATTTTTATGGTTGCAAAGGTAATGTTTTTTTCAACACACGCAAATCATTTTGCAAGAAACGAAATGTTTCGACTTAGAGCCGTTAGCCGTTAGCCATTAGCCATTCCGCATTTCGCATTCCGCATTAAGCATTAAATATTCCGCATTCCGCATTCCGAATTACACATTCGACCCTCGACTCTTGACATGCCAATGCCCTTGCCACGGAGCCGGCAAAGGATTGCTTTCCTTATCTTCTTCATCAGCAGGTTGTAGTAGAATTCATGGTTAGCAAGACAATGTTCGTCATTGTTTCGCATTATACATTGGTGTAATATCCTCTGCAACCATCGATATATGTTCTTCCTTGGGCAAAGGATATTCCATGGGGTAAATTTGAATGATAGGGCGACCGAAGAAACTGGAGAGCATAGCGAGCGTGCGTATCGTGAAGTTATGCTGTCCGCTAAGCCATTTTGTCACTTCACTCGGCTTCTTGCCCAGAGCATCAGCAAACTGCTTCTTTGTCAGCCCTTTCTCGCGCATAAGGGTGTCTATCTCCTTGGCAATGGCAAAGGAAAATTCAATCTCCATCGAGGTATCCTGAGGTACGTTGGAGAGCATCTGCTGGAACTTATCGTTTATCGTTTTCATTGTTCTTTGTTGTTAGAAGATTTACTTTCTTTGTCCGAAGCATTCGAGTCTTCATCCTTGATCTCTATGGTCTTTTCTGTGATGGTTACAAACCCTTTCTTCTGACCTTCTTTAAGGAGTTTTTCAAAATTTTGAAGGGTTATGACGTATCCCCTGAGATTGTCATCCTCATTGTATGTCCGCGAGTTCTTCACCCCACCATTACCCAGAATAAGTATCTTGTCCGACAACCTAAGGCAATAGAGACGAAGTTTCGAGGAGATGACAGGAAGAGCCACAATGCTATCCGACATCTTTCCCTCAGGACGAAACAGGCGCTCAAAGGCACCATTCTCTGCTATCTTGTTGATGAACGCAACAATACGCATCAGATCCGGATTATATACCGCATCATCCCGGAACTTATTAAAGAAACTCTCAAACTCAGTTTCACTCTTGCCCTCGAACTGAAGAGTATAAATGGTACAGTTATCAGTTTCGTTGACAAGTACAAGATCTATTTCGCTCATTGTGAAGTAATGCTATTATAGGTTAATACTGAAATTTGCCGCAAAGGTACAAATAATATTTCATTTATAAGTAAAATGCCGGCAACTTTAACATAAAGGTGACTTCTATAAATTCCACGATTTGTAAACATTTTCTTTTGAGGCTATTCTGAAATCTTTTGCGACGTATAGGTCAATTTGCAGGATTTTTAGTCTGTGTATGTCGCTATAGGTCAA